>DASPSV010000204.1:0-28870 GCA_035623755.1 Gemmatimonadales bacterium | reverse complement strand
CGCAGCTGTTCGTCGTCGACCGGGACGGCGGCCAGCGGCGGCAGCTCACCTCCGGCGCGGCCCCGAGCATGCAGCCGAGCGTCTCGCCGGACGGCAAGCGCGTGCTGTACGTGTCGCTGCGGGAGCACCTCTACAACGTCTTCCAGGCGAACCTCGACGGCACGGGCGCCGAGCAGCGGCTCACGACCGGCCGCGTCGACGACTCGCCGGCCTACGCGCCGGACGGCCACGCGTTCTACTACCTGCGGCAGGAGAGCGGCTCCCCGCCGAGCAAGCGCGTCTACAGCCAGGACCTCGCCTCCGGCGCGGCGACCCCGATCACGCCGCCCGGCGTGTTCGTGCAGGCGTTCAGCGTGAGCGGCGACGGACGGACGCTGCTGCTGACGGTGCTTCCGCCGGATCCGCGCGGGCAGTCGCACGTGGAGATGTTCGACGTCGCGACCGGCACGCGCACGCCGTTCACGCTGCCCGGCGTCGGCCGGATGGGCGCGCCGACCTTCCGGCCACCGGCCCCGGCGGACCAGCACTGAGCCGCGGGCGGCGCCCGCGCAGAGAGGATAGCCGCGATCCGTCGCGGCTATCTTCGCTTCGGACCCCCTCGTAGATTCCGCCGCGATGCTCGCCGCCACGATCCGCGCGCACGGAGGACCCGACGTCGTCGCCGTCGAGGAGGTCGTTCGGCCGCGCGTCGAGGCGCCCGCCGACGTGGTCGTGGCGCTGAAGGCGGCGGCGCTCAACCACCTCGACCTGTTCGTCGTCGGCGGGCTGCCGGGCCGGACCCTCGCCTTCCCGCACGTCCTCGGCGCCGACGGCGCCGGCGTGGTGGAGTCCGTCGGCCCCGCCGTGACGCGGGTGAAGCCCGGCGACCGCGTGCTCCTCAACCCGGGCGTCTCGTGCCACGCGTGCGACGCCTGCCTGGCGGGGGAGCACTCGCTGTGCACGACCTACCGGCTGCTCGGCGAGCACCTGCCAGGCACGCTCGCGGAGGCGGTGCGCGTCCCGGAGTGGAACGCCACCCCGCTGCCCGAGCGCGTGAGCTGGACGGACGCGGCGGCGTTCCCGCTCGTGCACCTCACCGCTTGGCGGATGCTCGCGACCCGCGCGGCCGTGCGCCCCGGGGAGACAGTGCTCATCTGGGGCATCGGGGGCGGCGTCGCGCTGGCGGCGCTGGGCATCGCGAAGCTCCTCGGCGCCACCGTGATCGTGACCTCGTCGAGCGACGCCAAGCTGGAGCGGGCGCGGGCGCTGGGCGCCGACCTCGCGCTCAACCACGCCGCCACCGACGTGCCGAAGGAGCTGCGGCGGCGGCTGGGCGGCCGAGGCGTGAACGTGGTCGTCGACTCGGTGGGCGAGGCCACCTGGGAGAAGAGCCTGCGGGCGCTCGCCCCCGGCGGCCGGCTGGTCACCTGCGGTGGCACGAGCGGCCCGCGCGTGGTGACGGACGTGCGCCGGATGTTCTGGTACCACTACACCCTGATGGGCTCGACGATGGGCAACGCGCGGGAGTTCGCCGAGATCGTGCGCCTGCTCGCGGCCGGAACGCTGCGGCCGGTGGTGGACGGCGTCACGCCGCTCGCGGACGCGCGCCGCGCCCTGGAGCGCCTCGCGTCGGGGGCGCACTTCGGGAAGATCGTCGTGGAGATCGCGGCCTAGCGCCGCGGGAGGATGCGGGTGGACACCTACCAGCGGCTCAAGGACGCGCTCACACAGATCGCCAGGATCCTGCCGCAGCTGCTGTTCGCGGTGGTCATCCTGGCGGCGGGCTTCCTCGTCGCCCGGCTGGTGGAGCGCATCGTGGACGGCTTCCTCGTCCGCGTGCAGTTCGACCGCTCGGCGGCCCGCTGGGGCGTCACCGAGGCGGTGGAACGCACCGGCACGCGGCTGGACCCTGCCCGCGCGGTCGGGAAGCTGCTGTTCTGGCTGGTGATGCTGGTGGTGATCCTGCTGGCCGGTTCCGCCCTCGGCGTACCGAACATCAACGACATCTTCGGGAACCTGGTCAACTACATCCCCAGCGTCTTCGCCGCCATCATCGTGATCATCCTCGGCCTGGTGCTCGGCGAGTTCGTGCGGGCGCTGATCCTCGCCTCGGCGGGCGCCGTCGAGGGCGTGCCGACCCTCGCGGCGATCGCCAAGGGCATGATCATCGTCATCTCGGTGTTCATGGCCCTGCAGCAGATCGGCGTGGCCGGGGACATCGTGAGCACCGCCTTCACCCTGATCCTCGGCGCGGGGGCGCTGGCCGTCGCGCTGGCCTTCGGCCTCGGCAACACGGGCCTCGCGGGCGAGATCACGCGGCGCTGGTACGAGGCCGGGCGGGCGCGCCTGGCCGCGGCGCACCGGAGCGACGGCGGTGACGCGGCGGGCCGCGCCGAAAGCCCCGCCGGGGCGCCGCCGGCGGGCCGTCGTGGCGCGGGCGAGCCGCGAGCGGAGCCGCCGGTTTCGGGGGCGTCGCCCCGCGCCTGAGGCCGGCCCCGGGGCCGGCGCGGCGCGGCCCGGGACGGGGGTCGCGCCGTTTGATTTAACTCAATAGTCCGTCTATATTTAGCAGTCCTCACCCACGGTGTCATGACCGCTCCGAACCAGCGCGAACGGATTCTCCCCCGACTGATCGAAGACGAGATGCGCGAGTCGTTCATCGACTACTCGATGAGCGTCATCGTGCAGCGCGCTCTTCCCGACGTCCGGGACGGCCTGAAGCCGGTGCATCGCCGCATCCTGTACGCGATGAACGAGCTCGGCCTGCTGCCCAATCGGCCCTACAAGAAGTCCGCGACCGTCGTCGGCGACGTGCTGGGCAAGTACCACCCGCACGGCGACACGGCCGTGTACGACTCGCTGGTGCGCATGGTCCAGGAGTTCTCGCTGCGCTATCCGCTGGTGGACGGCCAGGGGAACTTCGGCTCGGTGGACGGCGACCCCGCGGCGGCCTACCGGTACACGGAGGCCCGGCTGACGCGGATCGCGCTGGCGATGCTCGAGGACATCGACAAGAACACCGTCGACTTCATCCCCAACTTCGACGACCGGCTGCAGGAGCCGACGGTGCTGCCGTCGCGCCTGCCGAACCTGCTGGTCAACGGGTCGGCCGGCATCGCCGTCGGGATGGCGACCAACATCCCGCCGCACAACCTGCGCGAGGTGGTGGCGGCGGCGATGCACCTGGTGGATCACCCCGAGGCGACGGTCGCCGACCTGCGGCGCCTGATCCAGGGCCCCGACTTCCCGACCGGCGGCATCGTGTACGGGCGCGACGGCATCCACGAGTGCTACGAGTCGGGCCGCGGCCGGATCCTGGTGCGGGCGCGGGCGCAGATCGAGGAGAAGGAGTCGAGCGGCAAGTCGCAGATCGTCGTGACCGAGATCCCGTACATGGTGAACAAGGCCCGGCTGCTCGAGCAGATCGCCGAGTCGGTGCGGGACAAGCGCATCGAGGGCATCTCGGACCTGCGCGACGAGTCGGACCGCGACGGGATGCGGGTGGTCATCGAGCTGAAGCGCGACGCCGTGCCGATGGTGGTGCTGAACAACCTGTTCAAGCACACCCAGATGCAGACCACCTTCGGCGCCATCATGCTCGCCCTGGTGAACGGCGTCCCGAAGGTGATGAACCTCAAGGAGCTGCTCCAGCACTTCGTCGAGCACCGCCACGAGGTGATCACGCGGCGGACCGCGTTCGACCTGCAGAAGGCGGAGGAGCGGCAGCACGTCCTCGAGGGGCTCAAGATCGCGGTCGAGAACATCGACGCCGTGATCAAGATCATCCGGGGCTCCAAGACCACCGAGGAGGCCGACCGGAAGCTGCGGGAGCGCTTCAAGCTGTCGGAGGTGCAGAGCAAGGCGATCCTCGACATGCGCCTGGCCAAGCTGACCGGCCTGGAGATCGAGAAGCTGGAGGCCGAGCTCAAGGACGTGCGGGCGCTGGTGGCGGAGCTGAAGAGCGTGCTGGCCTCGAAGCCCAAGCGGCTGGGGATCCTGAAGACGGAGCTGGAGACGCTGGCCAAGGAGTACGGGGACGAGCGCCGCACCGAGGTGGTGGCGGACCAGGGCGACTTCTCGGTCGAGGATCTGGTGGCCGAGGAGGACATGGTCATCACCATCTCGCACACCGGCTACATCAAGCGCATCCCGGTCTCGACCTACCGGCGGCAGCGCCGCGGCGGGCGCGGCCTCAACGGGATGGGCACCAAGGAAGACGACTGGGTCGAGCACCTGTTCATCGCGTCGACCCACGACTATGTGATGTTCTTCACCGCCACGGGCCAGGTGTACTGGCTCAAGGTCTACGACATCCCGCAGGGCGGGCGCGCCGCGCGCGGCAAGCCGGTCGTCAACTGCATCGCCATCAAGGCCGACGAGCGGATCGCGGCCCTGGTACCGGTGCGCCAGTTCGTGGACGACAAGTTCCTCATGTTCGCGACCCGCGGCGGGACGGTGAAGAAGACCGTGCTCTCCGCCTACGGCAACGTGCGGTCCACCGGCATCAACGCGATCAACATCGAGGACGGCGACGAGCTGATCGACGTCCAGATCACCGACGGCACCAACGACCTGGTGCTGGCGACCCGGCACGGGATGAGCATCCGGTTCCAGGAGAAGGACGCGCGGGAGATGGGCCGCGCCACGACCGGGGTGCGCGGCATCGAGCTGGAGTCGGGCGACGCCGTCATCGGCATGGTGGTGGTGCGGCGCGAGGCCACGCTGCTCGTGGTGGCCGAGAACGGGCTGGGCAAGCGCTCGGAACTGGCGGACTACCGGGTGCAGCACCGCGGCGGCAAGGGCATCATCACGCTCAAGCGCACCGAGAAGACCGGCGACGTCGTGGCGCTCAAGGAGGTCATCCCGGACGACGAGCTGATGGTCATCACGCGCCACGGGGTGATCATCCGGCTCCCGGTCAACGACATCAGCGTGATCGGCCGCAACACCCAGGGCGTCAAGGTGATCAACCTCGATGCGGACGACGTGGTGGTGGACGTGGCCCGGGTGGTGAAGGAGGAGGAGGGCGGCGAGGAGGAGCCGACGGGGGATGCGGAGCCGGTCGCCGTCGAGGAGGGCTGAGCGGGCGGAGAAACTGACCCGAATACTCCCGACTGCGATCTGTCTGCGCCTCGTCCAACCCTCTCGGCGCGCACAGTGTCGAATGAACAGCCGTCCATCCGGAGGAGCGCCGTGGAAGCCCGCATCCGCATCGCCGTGATCGCCGCCGGCGTGAGCCTGATCGCGCTGCCGGCCCTGGCCCAGCGCCCGCACTGGGAAGCCGGGATGGACAGCTGCCGCGACCGCGACTGGGGCGACGATGCGCGGGCGCACTTCTGCGAGATCCGGAACACGGGCTTCAAGGCGGGCGGCGCGGTGAGCGTGGACCCCGGCGCCAACGGCGCCATCCTGGTCGAAGGCTGGGACCGGGACAGCGTGGCGGTGATCGCCCAGGTCCGCGCGCAGGCGCGGACGGACGAGGCGGCGCAGGCCATCGGGCGGCAGGTGCGCATCACGGCCTCGGGCGGCACGATCAGGGCCGAGGGGCCGGCGACCGCGGACCGCAGCGGGTGGAGCGTGAGCTTCCACGTGATGGTGCCCCGCCGGACGGACCTCACCGCGCGCACGGTCAACGGCCCCATCTCCGTGGGCGAGGTCGCGGGGAAGATGGACCTCGACGCGGTGAACGGCCCGCTCACCCTGGGCGGCGTCGGGGGCGAGGTGCACGCGCGCACCGTGAACGGGCCGCTGACGGTCGTGCTTTCGGGCTCGAAGTGGGACGGCACCGGCCTCGACAGCGAGACCCAGAACGGGCCCGTCACACTGTCCATCCCGGACGGCTACGCGGCGCACCTCGAGACCGGCACCGTGAACGGCCCGATGAGCTTCGACATCCCGATCACCGTGACCGGCCGGTTCACGAGCCGCCACATCGAAACGGACATCGGCGGCGGCGGTCCGACGGTCCGGGCCGTCACCACCAATGGCCCGCTGACCGTGCGCCGCCGCTAGCGGGCGGCGGGCGGCCGGCGGCGCGCCGCCGCCGCGTCCGGCCGCTTTGCGCTCCACGGTTTCCGCGATAGGATTCGCCATCGCCCGGCGCACCGGGCGGTGGCGAATTTCCGTTTTCCGGGTGGGGGCGTCCGGCGATGGCGAAGCAGCCGCTCGCGGTCCTGAAGTTCGGCGGCTCGGTGCTCGGCACGGGGCGCGACTATGCCGCGGCGGTCGCGGAGGTCAAGCGCCACCTGAGGCGCGGGGAACGCGTGCTCGCCGTGGTGTCGGCCCTGAAGGGCGCCACCGACAGCTTGCTGGCGGACGCGCACTACTTCGGGCCCGAGCCGGAGCCGGCGGCCACCGCCTCGCTGCTCGCGACCGGCGAGGCCGCCTCCGCGGCGAAGCTGGCGCTGGCGCTCAACGCGGCAGGGATCGAAGCCGCGCTCCTCGACCCCTCGGCGATCGGACTCGTCACCCGCGGCCCGCTGCTCGACGCCGACCCGGTCGGCGTGGACGACGAAGCGCTCCGCCACGCGCTCGAGCGCTCGGGCGCGGCCGTCATCCCCGGCTTCTTCGGGCGCGACAGCTCGGGCGGCTACGCGCTGTTCGGGCGGGGCGGCACCGACCTGACGGCGCTGTTCCTGGCGCACCGGCTGGGGGCGCGCACCTGCCGCCTCCTCAAGAACGTGGACGGCGTGTACGAGCGCGATCCCGCGGAGGGCCAGCGTGCGCCGCGGCGCTACGAGTCCATCTCCTGGGACGACGCCCTCAAGCTCGGCTCGCGCGTGATCCAGCCCAAGGGGCTCCACTACGCCCGGCGGGAGCGGATCGAGTTCGACGTCGCGGCGGTGGGTGCGTCCGGCGGCACCCGCGTGGGTGCCGGGCCGACGGCATGGGCGCGGCCGCGCGGCGCCCGCCGCGTCGCGGCGAAGGCGAAGACACCGGGCACGAAGCGCGGCCGCGCGTCCGGCGAGCTGGACGTCTTCGCGCTCGCCCGCGCGCTGGTGGACGTCCCGTCGGTGAGCGGCGACGAGGGCGAGGTCGCGGCGTTCGTGGCCACGTACCTCGAAGCGCGGGGCTGGCGCGTCGAGCTGCAGGAGGCCGCCCCGGGCCGCTCCAACGTCGTGGCGCGGGACGCGGCGACGCCGCGCGTCGTCTTCGCCTCGCACCTCGACACCGTGCCGCCGTTCGTCGCGTCCTCGGAGGACGCGGACTACCTCTACGGCCGCGGCGCGTGCGACGCCAAGGGGATCGTGGCGGCGCAGATCACGGCCGCCGCCCGCCTGAAGGGCGAGGGGCTCCGTGGCATCGGCCTGCTCTACGTGGTGGACGAGGAGGGGGGGAGCCTCGGGGCGAAGGTGGCGAACGGCCACCGCGCGGCCGGCGAGGCGCGGTACGTCGTCGTGGGCGAGCCGACCGACAACCGCCTGGCGAAGGGATGCATGGGCTCGCTGCGGCTCTCGCTCGCCACCGCGGGCATCGCCGCGCACTCCGCGTACCCCGAGCGGGGCAGCTCGGCGATCCTGGCGCTGCTCGACGTGCTGGCCGACGTGCGCGGCGCCGGGTGGCCGGCGGACCCGTTCTTCGGCGCCACCACCTGCAACATCGGTACGATCACCGGCGGCACCCGCGCCAACGTCGTGCCGGCGGCGGCGCAGGCCGAGCTGCACTTCCGGATCGCGGTGCCGTCGGCGGTGGTGCTGCGCACGCTCGAGCAGGTGGTCCGCGGGCGCGCGTCCATCGAGGTGCACACCGTGACCGAGCCCGTGCGCCTGACCGAGCTGCCGGGCTTCGAGACCTGCGTGGTGCGCTACACCACCGACGCGCCGCACCTCTCGCGCTGGGGCGCGGCGCTGGTCTTCGGCCCCGGCTCGATCCTGGAAGCCCACACCGACCACGAGCGCGTGCCGAAGGCGGAGCTGGCGGCGGCGGTCGAGGCCTACACGCAGCTGGGGCGGACGCTGCTGGCCCGGGACGGCGCCAGCGAACGGGCAACGGGCGGAGGCAGGCGATGAAGCTGGCGCTGTTCGGCCTCGGCGGGATGGGCGCCCTGGTGGAGAAGCGGGCGCTCGAAGCCGGCCACACGATCGCGGCGCGCATCGACGAGCGCGACGCGGGGCGCGGCGTCGAGGCTCTCGCGGGCGCGATCCGCGGGGCCGACGTGGCAGTGGACTTCTCGGTGGCGGGCGCGGTGCCCGACCACGTGCGCGCGTGCGTGGCGGCCGGGGTGCCGCTGGTCGAAGGGACCACCGGCTGGCAGGCGCGGCTCGACGAGGTGCGGGAAGTCGTGGAGCGCGGCGGCGGGGCCCTGGTCTTCGGCGCCAACTTCTCCGTGGGCGTCAACCTCTTCTACCGCGTCGTGGCGGCCGCGGCCGCGGAGTACGCGCGCGACCCGGCCTACACCCCGTTCCTGGAGGAGGCGCACCACGAGCGGAAGAAGGACGCTCCCTCGGGGACGGCGCTGAAGCTGCGCGACCTCGTCGCCCGCGCCTACGGCGGGCGGACCTTCGCCGTCGCGAGCACGCGCGCCGGCCACATCCCGGGCACGCATCGCGTCGGGTTCGACGGGCCCGCCGACCAGATCACGCTCGTGCATGAAGCGCGCTCGCGCGAGGGCTTCGCCGCCGGCGCGCTGCTGGGGGCCGGCTGGATCGCGGGGCCGCCGCGGCGCCGCGGGGTGTTCGAGTTCACGGAGGTCCTGGACCAGATCCTGGGCACGCCCGGGGAGAAGCCACGATGACCACGAAGCCGGAGTGGATGCGGGGCTGCGCGACGGCCCTGGTGACGCCGTTCAAGGCCGACGGCGCGGTGGACCTGCCGCGGATGCGCGCGCTGGTGGAGCGCCAGGTCAAGGGCGGCGTCCAGCTGCTCGTGCCGTGCGGCACCACGGGCGAGCGCGCGACGATGAGCGACGAGGAGGGCCGTCAGGTCGTGGCCGCGACCGTCGAGGTCGCCCGGGGGCGCGCCCGGGTCGTCGCCGGGGCCGGGAGCAACAACACGGCCCACGCCGTCGAGCAGGCACGGGAGGCCGCGAAGCTCGGCGCCGACGGCGTCCTGATCGTGGCGCCGTACTACAACAAGCCCACGCAGGACGGGCTGCTCGCCCACTTCCGCGCGGTCGCGGAGGCGGTGGCGCCGCTCCCGGTGATGATGTACAACGTGCCCGGCCGCACCTCCTCCAACATCCAGGCGGCCACCACGCTCAAGCTGGCGCGCGAGGTCCCGAACATCGCCGCGATCAAGGAGGCCTCCGGCGACTTCGCCCAGATCATGGCGATCCTGCGCGAGCGGCCCGCGGGCTTCCGGGTGCTCTCGGGCGACGACGCCGTGACGCTGCCGCTGATGGCGCTCGGCGCCGACGGCATCGTGTCGGTGGTCTCGAACGAGGTGCCCGACCTGATGGCGCGGCTGGCCGACCTCGCGCTGGCCGGGAAGTGGGACGAGGCGCGCGCGCTGCACTACCGGCTGCTGCCGCTGATGGAGGTGAACTTCATCGAGTCGAGCCCCGGGCCGGTGAAGGCGGCGATGGCCGCCATGGGTCTGCTGGAGGAGCACTTCCGGCTCCCGCTGGTGCCGGTCAAGGAGGCCAGCCGGACGCGGGTGCGCGAGGTGCTGGCCTCGCTGGCGCTGCTCGGGCAGAGGTCCGATGCCGCTGCGTGAGCGGATCGAGGCCCTGCTGGCGAAGCAGCCGTCGAGCCTCGACCGCAGCGACCGCGCGACCTTCGAGGATTTCCGCTCGGCCCTGGGCCGCGGGGAAGTGCGGGCGGCCGAGCCCGCGGGCGGCGGCTGGCGCGTCAACGCGTGGGTGAAGCAGGCCATCCTGCTCGGTTTCCGCCTGGGCGCGCTGGTGGACATGTCGGAGGGCCCGACCCTGCGCTTCTTCGACAAGGACACCTGGCCGGTGAAGCGCCTGTCGGTCGGCGACGGGGTGCGGGTCGTGCCCGGCGGCTCGGCCATCCGCGACGGCGCCTACGTCGCCCCCGGCGTGGTGTGCATGCCGCCGATGTACGTCAACGTCGGCGCGTACGTGGACGAAGGCACGATGATCGACAGCCACGCGCTGGTGGGCTCGTGCGCGCAGATCGGCCGGCGCGTGCACCTCTCGGCTGCCGCCCAGATCGGCGGCGTGCTCGAGCCGGCGGGCGCGCTGCCGGTGATCGTGGAGGACGACGTGCTGGTGGGCGGAGGCTGCGGCGTGTACGAGGGGACCATCGTGCGCCGCGGCGCGGTGCTGGCGGCCGGGACCATCCTGACCGGCTCGACGCCGGTCTACGACCTCGTGAAGCAGACCGTGTACCGCCGCGGCGTCGAGACGCCGCTCGAGATCCCGGCCGACGCCGTGGTCGTGCCGGGGTCACGCCCCGCCACCGGCCCGCACGCCGCCAGCCTCGGGGTCGCGCTCTACGCCCCGGTGATCGTGAAGTACCGTGATGCGCGCACGTCGGCCGCGACCGCGCTCGAGGAGGCGTTGAGGTGAAGATCCGCGTCGGCGTCCTGGGGGCCACCGGGGCCGTGGGGCAGCGCTTCGTGCAGCTGCTCGAGGGCCACCCGTGGTTCGAGCTCGCGGCGGTCGTCGCGTCCGAGCGCTCGGCCGGCAAGCCGTACGCCGAAGCCTGCAGCTGGAAGCTCGACACCCCGATGCCGGCCGCCGCACGCGGCCTCGTCGTGCAGCCGCTCGAGCCGCGGCTCGACTGCCAGCTGGTCTTCTCGGCCCTCGACGCGGCGGTCGCCGGTCCCGCCGAGGAGGCGTTCGCGGCGGCCGGCCACGCGGTGCTGAGCAACGCGCGCAACCACCGGATGGACGACGACGTGCCGCTGCTGGTGCCGGAGGTCAACCCCGACCACGCGTCCCTCATCCGGATCCAGCGGAAGAAGCGCGGCTGGCGCGGGTTCATCGCCACCAACCCCAACTGCGCCACGGCCACGCTGGTCCTCGCGCTCGCGCCGCTCGAGCGGCGGTTCGGCCTCAAGGCCGTGGCCGTCACGACGCTGCAGGCGATCTCCGGCGCCGGCTACCCGGGCCTGCCCTCGCTGGACATCCTCGGCAACGTGATCCCGTTCATCGCCGGCGAGGAAGAGAAGATCGAGCGCGAGACCAGGAAGATCCTGGGCGCGCTCGGCGGCGACCGCGTGGCGCCGCATTCCGCCGTGGTGAGCGCGACGACGACGCGGGTCCCCGTCGTGGACGGGCATACCGCGTCGGTCTTCGCGACGCTCGGCTCCGATCCCGGACTCGACGCGGTGTGCGAAGCGATCCGCACCCACCGGAGCGTGCCCCAGGACCGCCAGCTGCCCAGCGCCCCGGCGCACCCGACCCTGCTCGTCGAGGAACACGACCGCCCGCAGCCGCGGCTCGACGTGAACCGCGAAAAGGGCATGGCGTCCATCGTGGGCCGCGTGCGGCGCTGCGAGCTGATGGGCTACAAGTTCGTCGTCCTCGGCCACAACACCATTCGCGGTGCCGCCGGCGCCGCGATCCTCAACGCCGAGCTGCTGAAGTCGGAAGGCCTGCTCGAGGCCTAGGCGGCCCCGCAGTATCCATCACCTTGATAGTTGGTGCATTTGCCATAAGCTACGCTTATGGAGTCGGCCCCGATGTCCCTCCGGCGATTCCGCCTGCTGGTGGCGCTCGCCGACGCCGGAAGCGTGACGGGCGCGGCGCGCGTGGCGGCGATCAGTCAGCCGGCGTTCTCGCAGCAGCTGCGGCTCATCGAGCGCCACTACGGGTTCCCGCTGCTGATGCGGGCGGGGCGACGGCTGGTGCTCACCCGGGCCGCGCGCGATCTGGTGGACTACGCGCGGCGGATCGTGCGGCTGGCCGACGAATCGGAGCGCGTGGCGCGGGAGCTGGTGGATCTCGATTCCGGCCGTCTGACGGTCGGGGCCACGGGCACGGTCGGCACCTATCTGGTGCCCCGCGTGCTGGCCGAGTATCGGCGGCGGTATCCGGCGGTCGAGCTGCGGCTTCGGATGGGACGGCCGGCCGACGTCGAGCGATGGGTCCTAGCCGGCGAGGCGGATGTCGGCGTCACCGGAGGCTCGGCCGGCGAGCCGCAGGCGGTGGTGACGCCGTTCCGGCGCGACGAGCTGGTGGCCGTGGCGGCAGCCGGCCATCCCCTGGCGACGGTCGCCCGCCTGGACGGGGCGGCCTTGGCGGCACAGGGCCTGATCGTCGCGGAGGCGGAATCCGGCAGCCGGCAGACGCTCGAGCGCGCGCTGGCGGCCGCCGGGCTGCAGCTCCGGGTGCTGTTCGAGCTGCCGAGCACCGAGGCGATCCTCCAGGCGGTGGCCGCGGGCCTCGGCGCGGCGGTGGTCACGGCGCTGGCGGTGGCACAGCCGCCGCTCGCGCTCCGGCTGCGGGTGCGGCGGGTCGCCGGCCTGGATCTCTCCCGCTACCTTGCCGTGGTGAAGCATCCCGACGTCGACCCCGGCCCCGCGGCGCGGGAGTTCATCGCGCTGCTCGAGCGCGGGGTCGCGCCGCCGACCGCGCCGGCGGCGTGAGCCGGCCGCTGGTGCTGGGCGGCGTGGTGGCGTACTCCCTGCTCGTGGCGGCCCTGCGCTACTTTCGGATCATCGCCACGACCGGAACCATCGTGCTGTTTGCGGTCATGGTGGCCGATCTGGCCGCCACGCACTGGCTGCTGCGCCGCGCGGCGCGGCGGCGCTGAGCAGGCGGGGGCCGCAACCTTGCCGCTACCCCGGCCGAGCCGTAGTTTGCGGCCCTCAATGGAGTCGTCGCCCTCGTGACGGTCGCGTCGGCCCCCGAGCTCGTCACTCTCGAAGCGATTCGCGAGGCCGCGCGGCACCTGCGCGGGGTCGCGGTGCGCACGCCGCTGCTGCCGGCCGACGATCTGTCCGACCGGCTGGGCGTGCCCGTGTTCGTCAAGCCGGAGAGCCTGCAGCGGGTCGGCGCGTTCAAGCTGCGCGGCGCGTTCACGCTGGTCCGGCAGCTGGCCGAGGCCGGCGCGCGCGGCGTGATCACCTACTCGTCGGGGAACCACGGCCAGGCGGTGGCGTGGGTGGCGCGGCGGTTCGGCCTGCGGGCGGTGATCGTGATGCCGGAGACGGTGGCGGTGCCGAAGCGCCGCGGCGTGGAGCGGCTCGGCGGCGAAGTGGTGCTGGCGGGCCGGACGTCGCAGGACCGCTACGCGCGTGCGGTGGAGCTCGCC
This sequence comes from Gemmatimonadales bacterium, assembly GCA_035623755.1. Lineage (GTDB taxonomy): Bacteria > Gemmatimonadota > Gemmatimonadetes > Gemmatimonadales > JACORV01 > Fen-1245. Next base: position 15,728 of record DASPSV010000204.1, on the reverse strand, counting down.
GAGCGCGAGCGGCTGGCGATCGTGCCCCCGTTCGACCACCCGGCGATCATCGCCGGCCAGGGCACGGCCGGCCTCGAGCTGGTCGAGGACTGCCCCGACGTCCGCACGGTGGCCGTCCCGGTCGGCGGCGGCGGGCTGGCGGCGGGGGTGGCCACGGCGGTGAAGGCGCTGCGTCCTGACGCCACGGTGGTGACCGTCGAGCCAGAGGGAGCGCCGACCTACGAGCGCGCGCGGGCGGCGGGCGCGCCGGTGACGCTGGAGCACACGGGCAGCGTCGCGGACGGACTGCTGCCGCTGCGCATCGGCACCCTGACGTTCGCGCATCTGGCGCGGCACGCGGCCCGGGCGTGCCTGGTGTCCGACCAGCGGATCGTCGAGGCGGTGCGCTACGCGCTGGACCGGCTGAAGCTGGTGGTGGAGCCCTCGGGCGCCGCGACGCTCGCGTGGGTGCTGGGCCAGAACGCCGGGGCGGTCGACGGCCCCGTGGTGGCGGTGCTCTCGGGCGGCAACATCGAGTGGGAGGGTCTGGAGACGCTCCTCGGGACGCAGGCGTGACCGGCGTCGGCCAGCTCGTCGGCGCCAAGGTGCTGGTGGCGGACGACGACGCCGCCCTGGTGGGCACCCTGACCTGGATCCTCAAGGAGCAGGGCTGCCAGGTGGTCGCCTGCCCCGACGGCCAGAACCTGCTGGAGCGCCTGAGCGAGGAGCGGCCGGACCTCGTCCTGCTGGACATCATGATGCCGAAGCTGGACGGCCTGCAGCTGCTGGAGCGCATCCGCAACGAGCCGCGGTGGCACGACCTGCCGGTGCTGATGATCTCCTCGATGGACGCCGAGGACGGGACCGCGAAGGCGCTCGGGCTCGGCGCGTCGGACTTCGTCGCCAAGCCGTTCCGCGTGAAGGAGCTGCTGGCGCGCGTGGAGTCGCAGCTCAAGCGCGGCCGCGAGCTGCGCTCGGCGCGCGAGGACGCGCGGGCCCGCGGCGCCATCGCGGACATCCTCCACGAGCTCACCGACACCCTCAAGCCCGACGAGATCTACCACATCCTGGCGCGGCGGGTGGCGCGGGCGCTCAACATCTCGCGCTGCTCCCTGGTCCTCGCCAAGCCCGGCGACGTGTTCGGCACGGTGGTGGCGGCCTACGAGAACCCGATGCTGCGGAACCTGCGGATCGAGCTGTCCCGCTATCCCGAGATGCTGAAGGCGCTCGAGACCGACCAGCCGGTGATCGTGGGCGACGTGGCGAGCGACCCGCTGTTCGTGGAAGTGCGGGCGATGTGGGCGAAGAACGGCATCCCGGTGCCGACCCGCTCGGTCGTGGCTCTGCCGTTCCGGATGCGCGAGGAGCAGTGCGGGGTGCTCTACCTGCGCACCGTGCAGGGCGAGGCGCCCCTGGGCCGCGACGACGCGCAGTTCGCCGACGCGGTGATCAAGGCGGCGGTTGCGGCGATCGAGAAAGCGCACGACTTTGAGACCGTCGTCTCCGACAAGGAGCGCCTCGAGTGGCTCGCGGCGACCGATCCGCTGACCGGGTGCCTCAACCGGCGGGCGCTGGTGGAAGCGGTCGAGCGCGAGGTGGACCGGGCCCGGCGCTACAACCTGGTGCTGGCGCTGCTGATGGTGGACCTGGACCACTTCAAGCGCATCAACGACACGCTGGGCCACCTCGTCGGGGACACGGTGCTGCGGCAGCTGGGTGAGCTGCTGCGGCGCGACGCGCGTTCCGTGGACGCCGTGGCCCGCTACGGCGGCGAGGAGTTCGTGATCCTGCTGCCCGAGACCGCCGCCCACGGCGCCATGATCTTCGCCGACCGGATGCGGCAGCGGATCGCGAACTTCCCCTTCGGGGACCCCACGCGGCCCGTGAAGATCACGGTCTCGGTGGGGGTGGCCTGCTTCCCGGATCCGGCCGTGGACAGCCCCGAGTCCTTTATCGCTCTGGCCGACGCGGCGCTGTACCGCGCCAAGGCGGACGGCCGCAACGTGGTGCGCCAGTGAGCCAACGACGCTGTCCCAAGTGCCATACCGTCTACCCGGACGACGCGCGCTTCTGCACGAAGGACGGGTCCCCGCTCGTGGACATTTCCGCGGCGCCCCCGCCCCCGCCCCCGCCTCCGCCGCCGGCGTCGCAGGCCTCGGCGGGCTCGACCCAGGTGCGTCAGGCCGTCAAGCCCAAGGCGACGGCCGCCGATCCGGCCAAGACGCTGCGGGACCAGGTGCTCGACCAGCGCTACCAGGTGGGCCGCAAGCTCGGCGAGGGCGGGATGTCGTTCGTGTACGAGGCGAAGGACATCTCCAGCGGCGAATCGGTGGCGGTCAAGATCATGACCCCCAAGCTGGCGCAGGACAAGACGGCGGCCGAGCGGCTGCGGCGCGAAGCCGGCCTGGCGATGCGCCTCGACCACCCCAACATCTGCCGCATCATGCGCCTCGGCGAGACCGAGGACGGGCTGATCTACCTGGTGATGCCGCTCCTCAAGGGCGAGCTGCTCTCGGACAAGGAGGTCCGCGAGGGCCCGATGCCGCTCGAGGTCGGCGTCCCCATCATGCGCCAGGTGTGCGACGCCCTCGAGGCCGCCCACCAGCAGCAGATCATCCACCGCGACCTCAAGCCCGAGAACATCTTCATCTGCCCGGAGCCCGACGGCCGCCTCAAGGCGGTCGTGACGGACTTCGGCCTCGCGAAGGAGCGGCGCGCCGAGCCCGGGATGGCCAAGCTCACCGCGACCGGCATCATCCTCGGCACGCCGGAGTTCATGAGCCCGGAGCAGATCCGCGGCAAGCCGCTGGACGGCCGCTCCGACATCTACGCGCTGGGCCTGGTGGCGTACGAGATGTTCACCGGCAAGCTGCCGTTCGAGGGCAAGACGGCGCAGGACATGATGATCGCCCGGCTCCGCGGGCAGCCGCTGCCGCTGCGCAAGGCGCGCACGGACCTCGAGTTCACGGCGGCGTTCGAGAAGGCGCTGATGAAGGCGATCGAGTCCGACCCCGCGGCCCGCTACCAGAGCGCCGGCGAGTTCGGCAAGGCGCTCGAGGAAGCCGCGGCCGAGGGTGGCGGCGGGATGATGGGGAAGCTCAAGAAGCTCTTCTAGACACCACGAGGTCGGCATGAACCACCGCTTGCGGGCGGCGGCGCTGGCGTGCGCCGTCGCGGCCGCGGCGCCGGCGGCGTTGCTCGGGCAGCAGGGCGCGGCGGCCGCGGTCGCCATCCGCGTCGGGACGCTGATCGACGGGACCGGCGCCACGCCGGTCAGGAACGCCGTGATCCTGGTCCGGGGCGACCGCATCGAGGCCGTCGGCCCCGCGGTGCGCGTGCCGGCGGGCGCGCGCGTCGTGGACCTGTCGGCCTACACGGTGCTGCCGGGCTTCATCGACGCGCACGTGCACCTCGCCAGCCGCCCCATCGGCGTGGGCGATTGGGTGCACCGCGGCATCACCGACGACGAGGGCGACGACGCCCTGTGGGGCGCGGCAAACGCGCGCGCCACGCTGCTCGCGGGCTTCACCACCGTGCGCGACGTCGGGAGCGCCAGCTTCGCCAACGTCGCCGTCGCCCGGGCGATCGAGGCGGGCCGCATCCCGGGCCCGCGGGTGCTGGCGGCCGGCCACCTCATCGGGATCAGCGGCGGCCACTGCGACCAGAACGGTCTGGCCGCCGGCGCGACGGCCGAGCGCGGCCCCCTCGAGGGCATCGCGGCGGGCGTGGACGAGGTGCGGGAGGCGGTCCGGCTGCAGGTGAAGTACGGCGCCGCCGTGATCAAGATCTGCGCGACGGGCGGCGTGCTGTCGCAGGGCGACGAGATCGGCGCCCAGCAGATGACCGAGGACGAGATGCGCGCCGCGGTCGAGACCGCGCGGATGCTGGGCCGGCGGGTCGCGGCCCACGCGCACGGCAACGAGGGCATCAAGGCGGCGATCCGCGCCGGCGTCACCAGCATCGAGCACGGCTCCTTCCTCGACGACGAGGCCGTGCACCTGATGGTCGAGCACGGCACGTGGCTGGTGCCGACGCTGTTCGCCGGCTGGTCGGTCGGGACGCCCGAGGCGGCGGCCGCCGCGCACCTGCCGCCGTGGGCCGCGGCGAAGGGCCGCCAGGCGTGGGCGGCGCTGCAGCAGTCGATCCGGCTCGCCGTCGCGGGCGGGGTGAAGATCGCCCTCGGCACCGACGCGGGCGTGGACCCGCACGGGCAGAACGCGCGCGAGTTCGAGCTGCTGGTCACCGCGGGCGGCATGACGCCGATGCAGGCCATCCAGGCCGGCACCATGAACGGCGCGACGCTGCTCGGCATGGAGCACGACGCAGGCTCCCTCGAGGCGGGCAAGTTCGCCGACCTGGTCGCGGTGCGGGGCGACCCGCTGGCCGACATCACGGTCCTGCAGCACCCGGTGTTCGTGATGAAGGGCGGCGACGTCTATCTTTCCCCTACACCCTAGACCCTACACCCTACACCCTGTCTTGAAGCGCTACCCCGCCTTCGACCCGCCCGAGTACGTGGCGTGGGCGCCCGACCGCAAGCTGGTCGCCGCCTTCGCCGCGACACTCCGCCGCGACGCGGAGCGCCGGCGGATCGTCGAGGCGCTGGACGAGACGACGCTGCTCGGCCTGTACACCGGCCTGGTGCGCACCCGGCTGCAGGACATCGTGCTCAAGCGGTGGGTCCGCACCGGCGTCATCTCCAAGGCCTGGCTGGGCACGGGCGAGGAGGCGATGACGGTCGGACCGGTGCACGCGCTGGACCGGTCGCGCGACGTCGTCGTGCCGATGATCCGCAACGCGGGCGCGTGTGCCGAGATGGGCATGCCGATCGCCGACGGCTTGCGGAGCTACCTCGGCACCGCCGACGCGCCCTCCGGCGGCCGCGACCTGCACGCCGGCTCGTTCGCGCACCGGGTGCTGCAGCCGATCTCCCACGTCGGCGACGTGGTGCCGGTGGTGACGGGGATGGCGCTGGTGAGCCGGATCCGTGGCGAGGGCTTCGTGGCGCTCACCTGGATCGGCGACGGCTCGACCAAGACGGGCACGGCGCACGAGGGGCTCAACTTCGCCGCGGTCCAGAAGGTCCCGGCGATCTTCGTCATCCACAACAACCAGGTCGCCCTCGGCACGCGGCTGGCGCAGCACCACCTCCCGGAGGATTTCACGGAGCTGCCGGCGGCGTACGGGATGGCCGGCGGCGTGTTCGACGGCAACAACGTGCTCGACGCGTACGCGGCGGCGCGGCTCGCGGCCGTGCGGTGCCGCGCCGGCGCGGGTCCCGTGATGCTCGTCGGCACCACGTTCCGCATGGGCGGGCACGCCACCCACGACGAGCGGGAAGCCCGCGAGCTCTTCCCGGACGAGGTGTTCGCCGAGTGGGGCCGCAGGGACCCGATCGGCCTGTACGAGGAGCACCTCAAGGGCCTCGGGATCCGCGCGGAGGCGCTCGCCGCGGCAGAGGCCCGGGTGGAGGCCGAGGTCGCGGAGGCGGAGGCCGAGGCGTTGAAGAGCCGCTCGACGAGCGTGCCGGACCCCGCCGGCGCCCTGGAGGGCGTGTACGCGAAGTAGCATGGTCGCGGCGGCCGCCGCGCTCGCCTGCGGTGCCGTAGCGCCCCTCCACGGCCAGGACTCGACGCGCGAGGTGACCGGGCGGGCGACCGCGGGCGCCGCGACCGCGCCGGGCCCCGCGGTGCGGTACTACCACTTCGACATCACCCTTCCCGACACCGGCTCCACCATCCGCGGCAGGGTCACGATCGGCTACGTGCGCCCGGGCGCCGGCGGCGACACGCTCCGCCTCGACCTGGTCGGCATGCAGGTGGATACCGTCGCGCTCCCGGGAACGGACGTGGAGCTGCCGTTCGCGTACGACGGCCGGGCGCTGTCCATCGCGCTGCCGCGCCGGCCGGACGCGCCGCTACGGACGGAGGCCGTCCTCGTCGTGTGGCACGGCGTCCCGCAGGACGGGCTGATCCTGCGCCCGACCGCGGCGGGCTGGCCATCCGCCTTCGCGGACAACTGGCCGCAGCGGGCGCGCGACTGGCTGCCGACGGTGGACGATCCCGGTCACAAGGCGCAGGCCTGGTGGACCGTCACGGCACCGTCGGCGTGGAGCGTCGTGGCCAACGGCCGCGCCGCGGGCCGCCGCGACCTCGGCGACGGGCGCACGCAGTGGGTCTACCGCGAGCTGCACCCGATCCCGACGTACACGATGGTGCTCGGCGCGTCCCGCCTGACGGTGAGCCGGCACCGCCCGGTGGCCCGCGACGGCGACACCATCCCGATCGAGGTCTGGGCGGAGCCCGAGGATTCGGCCTTCGCGGACTCGGTGCCGTTCCGCCGGGCCACCGAGATCGTGGAGGCGATGCAGCGCCTGGTGGGGCCGTTCCCGTACGAGAAGCTGGCGCACGTCGAGTCGTCCACCCGCTACGGCGGCATGGAGAACTCCACCGCCATCTTCTACGCCGAGCAGCCGTACGTGTCGCGGCGCATGCGCGAGGGCGTGGTGCGGCACGAGACGGCGCACCAGTGGTTCGGCGACGCGGTCACGGAGCGGGACTTCCACGACCTGTGGCTGTCGGAGGGGTTCGCGGACTACTTCGCCGTCGTCGTCGGCGCCGCGTTGGACGGTGACTCGGTGCTGGCGCGCGGCATGGCGGGCCTGGCCCGCGGGTACCTCGCGTCGCCCGACGTGGAGCGACCGGTCGTGGACGACGCGGTGACGGAGCCGGCCCGTCTGCTCAACGCCAACAGCTACAACAAGGGCGCCTGGGTGCTGCACATGCTGCGCGGCACGGTCGGGGACACCGCGTTCTGGCGCGGCATCCGGGACTACTACCGAACCTATCGCGACTCCTCGGTCGCGAGCGACGACTTCGAGCGGGTGATGGAGCGGGCGTATGGCCGTCCGCTCGGCTGGTTCTTCGGCGAGTGGCTGCACCAGCCGGGCTACCCGCGGCTCGACGTGACCTGGCGGTGGGACGCGGCGGCCCGGCAGGCGGTGGTGGACCTCGCCCAGGTGCAGCCGGCGTCGTGGGGCCTGTTCCGGGTTCCGACGGTGGCACTGGAGTTGCGCGACGGAGCGCGGGTCCTGGCGCGCCGCGTCGTCGAGGTGTCCGCGGCGCACCAGACGGTGAACGTGGACCTGGCCGGACCGCCCACGGACGTGGCGGTGGACCCCGACGGCCGGTGGCTCCTCACCGCCGCAGTCCGGAGAGTGCCGTGAAATTCCTCGTCATCGGCGCCGGCAAGCAGGGCACCGCCTGCGCGTTCGACCTGCTCCAGCGGCCTGCCACGGAGCGCGTCGTGCTCGCGGACCGCGACCTGACGCACCTGCCGGCGTTCCTCGATTCCTGGAAGGGCGGCGCGCTCGCGCTCGAGCGGCTCGACCTCCAGGACGAGAAGGCGGTGGCGGTTGCGGTGGGCGGCGTGGATGCGGTGCTGTCGGCAGCGCCGTACTACTTCAACTTCGAGCTGGCACGGGCGGCCGTGAAGGCCGGCGTGCATTTCGCCGACCTGGGCGGCAACACCGAGATCGTGGTCCGCCAGCGGACGCTGGGCGCCGAGGCGGAGAAGCGCGGCGTGTCCGTGATCCCCGACTGCGGCCTCGCGCCGGGAATGGTCAACATCCTGGCGGCCGAGGGGATCCGCCGCCTCGACGAGACGGACAGCGTGAAGATCTTCGTCGGGGGGCTCCCCCAGAAGCCCGAGCCGCCCCTGAACTACATGGTGGTGTATTCGCTCGAGGGCGCGTTCGACTACTACACGTCGCCCAGCTGGGTGCTGCGGGACGGTAAGCGGACCCAGGTCGAGCCGCTGTCCGAGATCGAGCACGTGGTGTTCCCCGACCCGATCGGCAAGCTCGAGGCCTTCCACACGGGGGGCGGGATCTCGACGCTGCCGTTCACGTGGGAGGGCAGGATCCGCACGATGGAGTACAAGACGCTCCGCTATCCCGGCCACGTCGCGATCATGAAGCCGATCCGGGAGCTGGGGCTCCTCGGCACGGACCCGGTCGAGGTGAACGGGACCAGGGTCAGGCCGCGGGACGCCTTCATCGCGATCGTCTCGCCGCGGCTGACCAAGCCGGAAGGGCGCGACCTCGTGGCGCTGATGGTGGACGTGCGGGGCCGGAAGGGCGGCCGGCCCGCCGCCTCGCGCTGGCAGATGGTGGACCGCTACGACGCGAAGCACCACGTCACGGCGATGATGCGCACGACGGGCTACTCCCTCGCCATCACCGGCCTGCTGCAGCTGGACGGACGCATCACCGCCCGGGGCGTGCGCACGCCGGACGAGTGCGTGCCCGCGGGGCCTTACGTCGAGGAGCTGGCGAAGCGCGGAATCGTGGTGGAGGAGACGCGGCAGTAGTGGAGGCGATCCACATCCAGAGCTTCGTGACGGCGGCGCCGGCGCTCGTGTGGCGGGCGCTGACGGGCCGCTGCGAGGTCGTGCTCGACGCGCTGCCCCTGACCGCCTGGCCGGAGAGCCGCGAGGAGGAGAGCCCGTCGCGCCTGCGAGCCGCGTGGCCCGGCGACGGCGGACGAACGACGACCGTCGAGGTCACGCTGGCGGCCGTCCGCGGCGGCACGCGGGTGGACCTGCGTCACGAGGGGTGGGAAGACGACGCGGCGGCGCGCGATGCGCTGGCCGGCCACTTCGCCGGTTGGCTCCAGGCGCTGGCGGCCCTCGGCCTGCTGGTCGAGGCCGGCAAGGATGCGCGCGCGTCGTCGCCGGCGCTGGCCGGGCGCGAGCGGTACTTCGCGTCGGCGGAGATGCCGGCGGGAGCCGACACGGTCTACCGCGCGCTGACGGACCCCGCGGTCCTGCCGCGGTGGAGCGAGGGGGCGCTCGATGGCGCGGAGGTCGTGGACGCCGTCGAGGACCGCTACGTCCGGTGGAGGACGGGCTCGCCGGCGGACGCTCCGGCGGGAGAGCTGGTGATGATCCTGCGGCCCACGCCGCGGGGAACCCACTGCGCGCTGGCGGAGTACGGGGTGGTGGGCCGCGCGGCGTCGGCGCGCTGGCCCCGGATGCTGGAGCGTCTCGCGCAGTTCCTCCGCTAGACCGGATCGGTCCCCATGCCCGACCTGAAACGCCTGTTCCGCTACGACGAGTGGGCCAACCGCGAGGCGCTCGCCTCGGTGAGGGCGGTGCCGACGCCGCCCGCGCGCTGCCTCCGCTGGATGGGGCACATCGCCGCCGCGGAAGGCCTGTGGCACGCACGGCTCACCGGGGTCCAGGCGCCCCTGGCCGTGTGGCCGGACATGGCGCCGGGGCAGATCGAGACCTGGCTCGGTGACCTCGGCAGCCTGTGGCGCACGTACCTGGAGCGCGTGGTTCCCTCGCGCCTGGCCGAGAGCGTGACCTACACGAACACCAAGGGCGAGGCGTTCACGAGCAGCGTGGAGGACGTGCTGACGCACGTGGTCATGCACTCGGCGTATCACCGCGGGCAGGTCGCCGCCGAGGTGCGGGCCGCGGGGCACCAGCCGGCGTACACGGACTTCATCCACGCGGTGCGCACCCGCCGGATCCCCTAGCTCCACCGCCGTCCAAGACGGGCTCCGCTCTCGCCTTGCCCCGCCGGTATCGGCCGGGAACGGAGCTTGCGGAGCCATCTCGCCATTGCAGTACCTGATGAGCGACAACGCCGAGTGGCACAGACGAAAGGGGAGTAGAGCGATGGCAGATAAGAAGGCCGATCTCGCCGGCCCCGGGATCAGCACGTACGAGGAGGTCGCGAAGATCCTGCCGAAGGACTACAAGTCGGTCCTGGATCCGAAAGAGACGCAGATCGCGATCACGGCCGCCAAGCGGTTCATCGAGGACGGGCTGTGCCGGGAGCTGAAGCTGATCCGCGTCGAGGTGCCCTTGATCGTCAGCCGCGAGAGCGGCGTGAACGACTACCTGGACCGCGACGGGTCCCGCACGCCGATCGAGTTCCCCTGCGGGCTCGGCCTCGAGAAGCGGATCAACGGGCAGATCGTGCAGGCCGCGACGAAGTGGAAGCGGATGGCGCTGAAGCAGTTCGGGATGAAGCCGGGGGAGGGCCTCGTCACGGACATGCGCGCGGTGCGCAAGGACTACTTCCTCGACCACGACCACTCGTCGTACGTGGACCAGTGGGACTGGGAGCGGGTGATGACGGCCGACCAGCGCAACCTGACGTTCCTCAAGGACGTCGTGCGCCGGATCTGGAAGGTCATCACCGGCGCGGAGAAGCAGGTCCTGGAGATGTTCCCGAAGCTCAAGGATCCGCGCTATCCGCCGCTGCCCGAGGAGCTGAAGTTCCTCCACGCCGAGGAGATCCTCGACCTGTACCCGGATCTGCCGCGCAAGCAGCGCGAGACGCAGATCCTCCAGAAGTACCCGGCCGTCTTCATCATCGGGATCGGCTGGGTGCTGAAGGACGGCTACCCGCACGAGATGCGGGCGGCGGACTACGACGACTGGGTGACGCCGACCACGTCGGACGGCGGCAAGCCGATGCATGGGCTGAACGGGGACATCCTGGTGTGGAACCCGGTCACCAAGCGCCGGCACGAGCTGAGCTCGATGGGCATCCGGGTGACCAAGGAGACGCTGAAGCAGCAGCTGGAGATCAGCGGCCAGCTCGACTTCCTGAAGCTGCCCTACCACCAGGCGATCATGAAGGACGAGATCCCGCTGAGCGTCGGCGGCGGCATCGGCCAGTCGCGCACGGTGATGTACCTGCTGCGGAAGGCGCACCTTGGCGAAGTGAGCGTGACGGTGTGGCCGGACGCACTCAACCGGATCTGTGAAGAGCGGAATATCCATGTGCTGAAGTGAGAAGTGAGGGGTGAGAAGTGAGACGTTCAAGTGAGAAGTGAGAAGTGCAAAGGCGTGAGAGGGTCCCTCTCACGGCAGTTGCCTCTCACCTCTCACTTGAACCTCTCACCCCTCACGTCTCACCGCTCACGTTAGCTTTCGCTCCATGCCCTGGCCATTCACACCCCTCTGGGCCCAAGCCCTCACCTTCGACGCGTTCCTTCAGCAGTCCACCCAGCACCGCGAGCTGTGGGCCGGCGTGTACCGGACCGCCCACGTGCCCTCCTGGGCGACGGAGGAGGCTTCGCGCCTCGGCGGCCGGTTCCGGTTCGTCGTGCTCGCCGAGGACTGGTGCGGCGACGCCTCCAGCACGGTGCCCGTGGTGGCGCGGTTCGCGGAGGCCCTGGGGATGGAGCTTCGGATCCTCCGGCGCGACCGCCACCCCGAGGTCATGGACCGGTATCTCAGCGCCACCGGGGGCCGGGCGATCCCGGTCGTGATCGTACTCACCGAGGCGATGGAGGAGGTGGGCCGCTGGGGCTCCCGGCCTGCGGAGCTCCAGGCCTTCGTGATGGCCGAGCGGGCCCGGGGCCGGACCTCGAAGGACTACTTCGCCGAGGTGCGGCGGTGGTACGCCCGGGACCGCGGGGAATCCACGTTTCGCGAGATCCTGGCGGTGATGGCGGGAGGGGCCGAACCAGCATAGCCCCCCGGGTGTACGTATCTTCCTGTCGGATCCACCTCACCTATCGCGCGACCCCTCTCCCGGAGGCGTTCCGGATGCGTCTGCGCTTCGTGGTACCTCTCGCGGCGGGCGGGCTCCTGGCCGCCGCGCCGGCGGCCCCGGGCCAGCAGCCCTCGCCGCAGCTTGCGACCCTGGAGGTCGGCCAGGTCGCCCCGGACTTCGCCCTGACCGGCGCCACCCGGTTCGGCATCCTGCGCGACCAGGTGCGGCTGAGCGACTATCGCGGCAAGACGGTCGTCCTGGCCTTCTTCTTCAAGGCCAGGACCCGCGGCTGAACGATCCAAATGCACGCGTACCGTGATCAGTACGCGAAGCTGTTTCACCTCGGGCAGAACGTCGTCCTCATCGCCATCAGCGCCGATTCCGCGGACGCGCTGGCGAGCTGGGCCAGGGACGACCAGTTCCCCTTCCTGATGGCGAGCGACACCGGCTCGGCGGTGGGCAGGCTATACGGCGCCTACGTCCAGCGCTACAACCTGGACAACCGGACCCTGTACATCGTCGGTCCGGACGGGAAGATCGCGTGGAAGGCGGCCCCGTTCCGGGAGATCGATCCGACGGCGTATACCGAGCTGGGGGCTGCGATCGACCGGGTCGCGGGACCGGACTCGAGCGCGAGCCACTAGCACGCTCATCCGCCATGGCGACGAGGGCCCGGCTGGCGCCGGGCCCTCTGCGTTTGGTCAGGCACGTGACGTTGTAAAGGCCAGTCATCGCCTGTATATTCCTGATTCCGGAATATGGAACGACACCCGTCACTCAGGCCCAGCGACGTCGCGCTCGCTCTTCAGCTCGCCCGCGCGCCGGGCGCGCGTTACGGCGACCTGGCTCGCGTCCTCCGGCTCGGCGTGGCGGAGGCCCATCGGGGCGTGAGGCGGCTCGAGCGCGCCGGCCTGGTCATGGCCGGCGAGCGGCGGGTGGACCGGCAGGCGCTGGAAGAGTTCCTCGTGCACGGGGTGCGCTACGTGTTCGCGCCCGTCCTGGGAGGCGAGGCCGCCGGCGTCCCCACGGCCACGGGCGCTCCGCCGCTGGCCGGGAAGCTGCCGACCGGCCTGGCGGTGGTGTGGCCGTCTGCATCGGGCAAGGCCCGGGGCAGGAGCCTGCAGCCGCTCTACGGAGGAGCGCCGGACGCGGCCCTCGCGGACCCGTGGCTGCACCGGGCGCTGGCGCTGGTGGACGTGCTGCGGATCGGACAGCTGCAGGAGCGCCGGCAGGCCCGGGCGCTGCTGGACGAAGACCTCGCCACGCCCGCGGCCGGAGTCGAGCCGGCGCGCGGCGGAGCCTAGATCCCCAGCGCCCGTCGGGTGGCGGCCTCGATGTCCTGGTCGGCCCCGGACCCCGTGTAGACGACGCGGCCCCGTGCATCGAGCACCACCACGTAGGAGGTGGTCGGAGCCTGGTAGGCGCGGACCGCCGCGCCATTGGCGTCGAAGACGAAACGGAACGGGTAACGGTGCTCGTCGGCGTGCCGCTTCACGGCCGCCGGCGTTTCGTTGACGGCGACGGCGACCTCGACGAAGTCCACCCGGTCCCCGTACCTCGCGTGCGCGGCCAGCACCTTGGGCATCAACGCCGCACAGATCGGGCACCAGGTGGCCCAGAACTCCAGCACCACCGGCTTCTTTCCGGTGAGCGTTCCCAGATCCAAGGCGTGCCCGTCGAGGTCCTGCACCAGCGCGGCGGGCGCCGCCGTGCCGAGCGGCAGGCCAACCTGGTCGTCCTGCGCCCTGAGGCTCACCGGACCCACGAGCGCCGCGAGGGACGCGGCGATCGGGAGTGCGATCCGCAGCGCGCCGCTCACCAGACCTGGCCGGCGAGAATGAAGTAGTACTCCGCCATGCCGAGCAGTACCACGCCGGCCCCCCGCTTGATCCATTCCAGCCACCGGCCGGACCTGGGCAGGGCCGCCAGTCTCCCCGAGAACAGGCCCGCCACCACCAGTAGTGCCGTCATGCCGAGCGCGAAGACGAACAGGTAGGCGAAGCCCAGGATCCCGCTGCGCGTGGCCGCCACCCAGGTGAGCACGGCGGCGAAGGCGGGTGCTCCGCACGGGGCCGCCACGATGCCGCTGGTCGCGCCCATCACGAACACGGCGGGGTACGAGCCGCCCGACAGGCCGCCCGCCCACGACACGAGCCGCGCCGGCGCGCTGACGGGGATGACGTCGAGCATCGCCAGGGCGAAGACCAGCAGCAGGTTGCCCACGATCGCCCGCGCCCACCAGCTGGACGACACCGTGCCGAACAGGCTTCCCGACAGGCCGGCCGCGAGCCCCAGGATCGCGTACAGGAGGGCGAGCCCCGTGGCGTACGTCAGGCTCAGCCCCAGCGTCCGAAGCCGGCCGCGCCCCGCCGCGCCGCCGCAGAGGATGCCGACCGTGATGGGGATCATGGGATAGATGCAGGGCGTGAAGCTGGTGGCGATGCCGGCGAGGAACAGCGCCCCCAGCGCCGCGAGTGGGTGCTGGTGGAGGAGGGGACCGACGCTGATCGCCAGGGACATGCCGTGGGGCACGGCGCAATCTACACGCGCCGCCGAGCGGACGAGGAAGGCAGGGTCCGGTGCCGGTAGAGCGCCATGCCTACCGCGGCGTCCATCCCGAGCCTCGCCAGCGAGCGTACCTCGCCGCGACTCCGGATGCCGCCGGCTGCGACGACCGGCAGGCTCGTCAGGCGCCGCAGTCGGCGGAACAGGGCGAGGTCAGTTCCGCGCAGCGTGCCCTCGTGGTCGACGTCGGTGCACAGGAAGCCCGCGCAGAACGGCTCCAGCTCGGCGACCACGTCCTCCAGCCGCAGCGGGAGCCGCGCCCGCCAGCCCCGCACCGTGATCCGCCCGCGGGCGACGTCCAGCGCGACCACGGTCCGGCGGCGCCCCACCGTCGCCCGGAGCGCCCTGAGGAAACGCCGATTGACGCCGCTCTCGACGAAGGCCCGGCTGCCCACGATCACCTGGCGGGCCCCCGCCTCGACGAGCACTTCGGCGCGGCGGGCGGTGCGCACGCCGCCGCCGACCCGGACCCGCATCGGGGCCAGGGCGCACAGCTCCCGCACCAGGCCGAGGTTGCTGCCGCGGCCGAGCGCCGCGTCGAGATCGATGACGTGCAGCCAGCGGTAGCGTCGGAAGCGCGACAGCAGCCGCGTGACGTCGGCGACCTCGAGGGCGAGACGGCGCCCCCGCACGAGCTGCACCGCGCGCCCGCCCATCAGGTCGATGCACGGGACGATCACGGCAGCGGGCGCACCTCGACGCCGTTGGCGGCGAGAAACGCCTTGAGCGTGCCGATGCCGAGATCCGCGTCGTGGAATACCGAGGCGGCGAGGGCGGCGTCGGCGCGGCCGCGCTCGAAGACGTGCAGGAAGTCCGACGGCGTTCGCGCGCCTCCCGACGCGATGACCGGCACGCCCACCGCCCCGGCGACCGCCGCAGTCAGCTCGCAGTCGAAGCCGCTCTGGGTGCCGTCGCGGTCGATGGAGGTGAGCAGGATCTCGCCGGCGCCGTGCCGCGTTCCGGTGCGGGCCCAGTCCACGGCGTCCAGGCCCGCCGGGTCGCGGCCGCCTCGGGTGCAGACCTCCCACCCGCGCTCCGCGCGCCGCGCGTCGATCGCCAGGACCACCGCCTGCGAGCCGAATGCGTCGGCGAGCGCCGTGACGAGCTCCGGGTCGCGCACCGCCGCCGTGTTCACCGTCACCTTGTCCGCTCCGGCCTCGACCACGGCGCGCGCGTCCTCCAGCGTGCGGATGCCGCCTCCCGCGGTCAGCGGGATCGACAGCGCCAGCGCCGCGCGGTGGATCGTCTTCACGAAGGTCGGCCGACGGTCGCGGGCGGCGGCGATGTCGAGGACGACGACCTCGTCCGCTCCCTCCCGATCGTAGCGCTCGGCCAGCGCGACAGGGTCGCCGGCGTCGCGCAGCGACTCGAAGCGCACCCCCTTCACCACGCGCACCCCGTCGGTGTCGAGGCACGGAATGATGCGGCGCGCCAGCGTCACGGGGCCGTCCGCGCGGGCGATCGGGTTCGACCGGGGGCGGCCGTGCCGTTCCCCACCGCGGCGACGAAGTTCGCCAGCACGGCGGCGCCGGCGGGGCCGGACTTCTCCGGGTGGAACTGCACGCCGAACACGTTCGCCCGCTCGACCACCGCAGCGAAGGTCGCGCCGTAGTCGCAGACGGCGGCGGCCTCCACGCCGGCCGGCCCGGCGTACGAGTGCGCGAAG
>DASPSV010000178.1:0-2346 GCA_035623755.1 Gemmatimonadales bacterium | reverse complement strand
AGGTGCTCGGTGGTCTGCGGCATCACGCCTTCGTCCGCCGCCACCACCAGCAGCGCGAGGTCCACGCCGGTCGCGCCCGCGACCATGTTCCTGATGAAGCCCTCGTGGCCCGGCACGTCCACCACGCTCGCCTCGACGCCGCCCAGGTCGAGCGGCGCGAAGCCGAGGTCGATGGTGATGCCGCGCCGTTTCTCCTCCTCGAGCCGGTCGGTGTCCACGCCGGTCATCGCGCGGACCAGCGCGGTCTTGCCGTGGTCGATGTGGCCCGCGGTGCCTACGACGAGGTGGCGGTCCACCCGACCTCGTCCCAGAACGCCATGGCCGGCAGCGGCCGGTCCTCGGCGAGATGGTAGCGGATGAAGGAGAGCAGCAGCCGGCGGTGGGAGGCGGCATGGCGACCGTCGAGCGGCGGGTCGGGCAAGAGGCCGCCGACCAGGGCGGCCAGCGCGTCGCGGTCCGGCGGCGCGAGCCTGGTGATGCCGCCGCCGCCCGCGCGGTGCGCCCCGCACAGCGCTCCGCCCGCCGAGGCCGAGAAGTGGACGGCGCCCTCCACGGGGACGCCGCACACCACGCAGCGGTCCAGCGAGGGCGAGAAGCCGAGCGCCACGACCACCGCCCAGCCGGCGGCCAGCGCCGTCGCGTCCACGTCCTCTTCGGGCGCGGCCGCCAGCGCGGCGAGCGCCCCCGCCACCGCCGCGAACACGCCGGCGTGCGGCTCGGCGGGCGCGGCCTTGAGCGCCAGCTCGGCCACGGCGCAGGCCGCGGCGAAGCGCGTCACGCCGTGCGCGAGAGCCGCGTGCGCGTCGGTGATCTCGAAGGCCGTGAGCGGATGGAGGTCGCGCGCCTCGTGCACCCGGAGGCTCGCCTCGCCCAGCGCGAACAGGTCGAGCCTGGGCCCGGTCGAGGCCTTGGCGCGGCGGGCGCCGCGCGCGATCGCGCTCCGGAGCCCGAGGTCGCGCGTCAGGAGCCGCAGGATCTTCGAGGTGTCGCCGTACGGCATGACGTGCAGGATCACGGCGGGCGTCGTCACGAGCGCCATGCCCCGAAGATAGCGTCAGCCGCCGCTCACCGCCCGCTGCCGAGCCGCAGCCCGAGGTACAGCGCGCGCCGCCGCGACGGGAAGTTCAGCACCTGCTCGTAGCGCCGGTCGAGCAGGTTCTCGACCTTGAGCGTGGCGGTGACGCCGGGCGCCGCACCCCGCGCGTGCCGCAGCGCGACGTCGCCCGCCAGGTCGAGCCTCAGGTAGGGCGGCAGCGTCACCCGGGCGGGTGTGGCGCCGGAGAAGTCCTCGTCCACCCGGTCGCCCACCCACAGGGCCGTGACGCTCGCGTTCGCCCGCGCCCCGGCCCGGTACCCCGCCACCAGGCTCGCCTGGTGGCTGGGCCGCCGCAGCAGCCGCCCACCCTGCGCGAACGCCGCGCCGTCGAAGCCCGAGTCCGCCGCCGAGGTGTGCGTGTAGGTGTACTGCGCCGTGAGCGACAGCGCATCGCCCGGCGCGACGCTCGCCACCAGCTCCAGCCCCGAGGCGTCCGCCGCGGCGACGTTGTAGTAGTTCGGCGACGTGGGCGTCGGCGGCGCGAAGGTGAACTGGATCAGGTTCCGGAACCGCTGCGAGAACCACGTCGCGCCCAGCGTCAGGCGCCCGCCGAGCAGCCGCTGCTCGACGCCCGCGTCCCAGCCGGTCGCCCTCTCTGGCGCCAGCGCCGGGTTCCCGGTCACGTAGCCGGTAGCGTAGTTCTCGAAGAAGCTCGGCTCCTTGAACGCGGTGCCCACCGTGGCGTGGAGCTTCGCGCCGCCCAGCTGCCACGCCGCGCCCGCGCGCCAGGTCGCGAAGGAGCCGAACGCCTGGTTGCGCTCGGCCCGCGCGCCCGCCACCAGCGACAGCGCGCGCACCGGCTCGGCCAGGGCCTGCACGTAGAACGCCCGGTTCCAGCGGCTCACCACCAGGGAGCCCGGGCTCGGCCCGTACTGGCTGAGCGACAGGCTGCTGCTCCGCTCGGCCTCCGTCTCGAGCGCGGTGCCCGCGGTGAGGACGGTGCCCCCGGCGGCGTGGAAGTCGAGCCGGGCGTCGGCGCTGCGCCGGCTCAGCCGGTCGAAGCTGGTGAACGCGTAGAAGCCCAGCGTGTCCGCCGGCGAATTGGGTTGCTGGTCCACGCGCCCGCTCGACTCGGTGCCGCCGAGCAGCACGCGCGCCTGGAGCTGCGAGGTCAGCCAGCGACCGAGGTCGAGGCTCGCGACCAGCTGGCCGCCCGTCTGGTACTGGTTGTGGTAGACGACGTTGCCCGAGCCGTCGGTCGGATAGTGGTACACGTCGTTGGTGTAGCGCGCGACGAGCCGCGCGCTGGT
>DASPSV010000147.1:0-32647 GCA_035623755.1 Gemmatimonadales bacterium | reverse complement strand
CCCAGCGTCAGCAGGCTGGCGGCGAGGACCAGCACGCCGCCCACGTACGCCGCGCGCCGGGCGCGGGCGGTCCGGTGCCGCTCGGTCATCAGCGCCGCGAAAATCAGCAGCGCGGTCACGGCCAGCGCCCCCTCGGGCAGCAGGGCCAGGTAGCGCGTCACTGGAGCGCCCGCACGAACGCCCGGGTCGCCGGCGCGATGACGTTCAGGATCAGGCTCGGCGCGAAGCCGAACAGCAGCAGGAACCCGACCAGGATGGCCCGCGGGAGCGACAGGAAGGCCGAGATGTCCGCGACGCCCGGGTGCGGCTCGCGCGGCTCGCCGAAGAACGCCAGCACGATGACGCGGATCGAGTAGGCCAGCGTGATGGTCAGCGCCGCGACCACGATGATCGCGAGCACGGGGAAGGTCCGCAGCGTGCCGAGGAAGACCAGGAGCTCGGCCCAGAACGAGGCGAAGCCGGGCACGCCGGCGCCGGTCAGCGCCGCGATGATGAAGAACGCCGATGCCACCGGCATGGTGCGCGACAACCCGCCGAGCTTGCCGACGTCGCGGGTGTGCAGCCGGTCGTACAGGTAGCCGACCGCGGCGAAGAACAGGGCCGTCATGACCCCGTGGCTGAACATCTGGAACACCGCGCCGTTGATCCCGGCCTCCGACAGCGTCGACAGCCCGAGGAGCACGATGCCCATGTGCGACACCGACGAGTAGCCGATGACGAACTTGAGGTCCGTCTGCGCCAGCGCCACGAACGCGCCGTACACGATGTTGACCGTCGCCAGAATGGCCGTCGCCTGCGCCCAGTAGTGCGCCCCCTCGGGGAGCAGCGGCATGGCGACGCGCAGGATCCCGTACGCTCCGAGCTTCATCAGCACGCCGGCGTGCAGCATCGACACCGCGGTGGGCGCCGCCACGTGGCCCACCGGCGACCAGGTGTGCAGCGGCCACATGCCGGCGAGGATGCCGAAGCCGACGAACAGGAACGGGTACACCAGCAGCTGGAAGCTGCGCCCGTAGTGCGCGGCCGCCAGGCGCGTGAGGTCGAAGCTGCCCTGCCCCGCCCCCCAGTACAGCGCCAGCGCGGCCGGCACCACCAGCGCCGTGCCCACCAGCAGGTACAGGGTGAGCTTCATCGCCCCGTATTCCCTGCGGGTGCTCCCCCACACGGCGATGAGCAGGTACATCGGGAGCACCGCGACCTCGTAGTAGAACACGAAGAAGAACAGGTCCAGCGTCATGAACACGCCGTACACGCCGATCACCAGCAGCGTCATGAAGGCGAAGTACTCCTTCACGCGCTCGGCCAGCTCCCACATCACCAGCACGCCGGTGAGGAACACGATGGCCGTGAGCGCCAGCAGCGGCAGGTTCAGCCCGTCCACGCCGTGGTGCCACTCGATGCCGAGCGCGGGCACCCACGGCACCCGCTCGACGAACTGGTAGCCCGGCGCCTGGGGATCGAACCGCAGCCACAGCACCGCCACCACGGCCACGGCCGCGATCCCGCTCGCCGCCGCGATGCGCCGGATGGCGCCGGGGTAGCGGGCCGGCGTGACCAGGATGCCCGCCAGGCCCAGGACCGGGCACGCCAAGAGGAGCGTGAGCAGCGGTAGCTGGCTCACCGGCCGCCTCCCGCCGCGCCGAGCGCCCACGCCAGCGCCGCCACCAGGCCCACCGCGACGGCGAGGTAGACCTGCACGTAGCCGCTCTGCACCAGCGCGAGCAGGCGGCCGCCGCCGATCGTGCCGTTCGCGACGCCGTCCGTGGCCCCGTCCACGAGCGTGCGGTCGTTCCAGTGCGCGGCCCGCGACAGCGCCGTGGCCCAGCGGATCACCGTCGCGCGGTACAGCCGGTCGAGGTACCAGTTGTCGCCGAAGAAACGCGCCAGCGGCGGAACGCGCTCCACGAATCCGATCCGCGGCGCGCCCGGCCGCCCGAACTCCAGCCACGCCAGGCCGATGCCGGCCGCCACCAGCGCGAGCGCGACCAGCGCCCCGGTGCCCAGCACGAACGGGCCGCGCACCGCCTCACCCGGCCCGAGCCGTGCGGCGAGCCAGGGGCCGAGGTAGCCCAGCACGAGCGTGAGCGCCGCGAGCACGAGCACCGTCACGCTCATCGCCAGCTCGCCCGGCGCCCTGCCCTGCGCCGGTGCGGCTGCGCCCCCGTGCGGTGCGGCCGCGCCCCCGGGCGTCCGCGCCCCTCCCCCCGGACCCGCCGGCATCAGCGTCAGGAACACCATCCGGAACGCGTAGTAGGCCGTGAGGCCGGCGCCGAGGTAGGCGAGCACCAGCACCGCCCGCGGCGCGCCGGCCCCGACGGCGGCGAGGATCTCTTCCTTGGAGAAGTAGCCCGCGAACGGGATCACGCCCGCCAGCGCCGCGCTCCCCGCCACCAGGCCGATCACGCCTGCGCGCTGTGAGCGCGGCTCCCGCGCGGCGATCTCCCGCATGTCGTTCGAGTGCGCGTGGTGGATGAAGATCCCGGCCGTGAGGAACAGCAGGGCCTTGAACCCGGCGTGGGTGACGAGGTGGAAGTACCCGGCCGCCGCGCTCCCCGCCGCGAGCCCCATCAGCATGTAGGCCAGCTGCGAGATGGTCGAGTACGCCAGCACGCGCTTGATGTCGACCGCCACCATCGCCATGGTGGCCGTGGCCAGCGCGGTCGCGAGCGCGAGCCACAGCAGCACGTGCATCACCGCCGGCGCGGCCGCGAACAGGGGGTGCAGGCGGGCGACGAGGTACACGCCCGCGGCCACCATCGTGGCGGAGTGGAGCAGCGCCGAGACCGGGGTCGGACCCTCCATCGCGTCCGGGAGCCAGGTGAACAGCGGCCCCTGCGCGCTCTTGCCGATGACGCCCATCAGGAGCAGCGCGGCGGCGACGGCGACCTCGCGCGGCGACAGGGCGCCGCCCGGCGCCGCGGCGGCGATCACGTCGGGGATCGTCGCCAGGCCCAGCGCGCGGATCAGCAGCAGCACGCCGAGCAGGAAGCCGACGTCGCCGACCCGCGTCATCAGGAACGCCTTGCGCGCGGCCGCGGCCGGGGCCGGGCGGTCGAACCAGAACCCGATCAGCAGGAACGACGCGAGGCCCACCAGCTCCCAGAAGACCAGCGTCTGGAGCAGGTTGGCCGACAGCACCAGGCCCTGCATCGCCCAGCCGAACAGCGCCAGGAACCCGTAGTAGCGGCCGAAGCCGGGGTCGCCGGCCATGTAGCCGGTCGAGTAGACCATCACCGCCAGCGTGACGGCGGCGACGACCAGCGCCATGGTGGTGGACAGCGGGTCGAGCAGCACGCCGAACGCGAGGCTGCGCGAGGCGTCGACCGGGAGGAAGACCGTCTGGGCGAGCAGCGTGCGGCCGGGGACGGCGACCGTGGCCACCAGCCACGCGCTCGCGGCGAGCGAGACGGCCATCCCGGCGATGGCGAGCGCGGCGGCGGCCCGCGGCCGGCCCCGCAGCGCGACCAGCACGACGGCGCACACGGCCAGGGGGACGCCCTGGGCCAGCACCGCGGCGAGCGCCGCCGCCGTCATCCCTTCAGCTCCGAGAGGTTCTCGACGTTGATGCTCTGGACCTCGCGCTGGATCGCGACGAACAGCGACAGCGCGACCGCGCCCTCGGCCGCGGCCACGCCGATCAGGATGATCGCGACCACCTGCCCCACCGACGAGCTGCGGCCGCTCAGCGACGTGATGGCCACCACGTTGAGGGAGACGGCGGCCAGCATCAGCTCCAGCGCGATCAGCATGGCGACGAGGGAGCGGCGCTGCACCAGGCCGTACAGGCCGATGCAGAACAGCAGCAGCGCCACCAGCAGGTACCAGTGCAGCCAGGTCATGGGGACCCCGGCGGGGCCTTGCGGGCGGCGGCGCTGCGGTCCTTGCGCGCCACCATCACCGCGCCGATCATCGCGACCACCAGCAGCACGGAGATCAGCTCGAAGGCCAGCACGTAGTCGGACAGCAGCCGGAAGCCGGTGAACTGCGGGGTGACCTCGAGGGCGCCGGCCTGCGGCGGGAAGTGCGCACGGTGCAGTACCGCCCACAGCGCCATCGCCACCGCGGCCGCGAGCAGGGCCGCGCCGGCCACCTTGGGGAGGCTGCGCGGTGCGCGCGGCGCGTCCAGCGGCTGCGACAGCATCACGGCGTACACCATCGCGATGCCGAGCGCGCCCACGTACACCAGCAGCAGCACGATGGCGAGGAAATCGCTCCCCAGCGTGAGGAACAGCCCGGCCACGCCCACCAGCGAGAGCGCGAAGCCCAGGATGTTGTGGAAGATGTTCTTGAGCCCGACCGCGAACAGCGCCCCCACGAGCGCGAGCGCGGCGGACGCGCCGAACAGGAACCCGGTCCAGTTCACGGCTGCCCGCCCTTGAGGTAGGGGTCCTCGCCGAACGGCGCCAGCAGGTCGTTCACCGTCAGGTCGCGCCGGTACGCCACGTCGTCGTAGCGCTCCGAGTACTTCAGCGTGTCGGTGGGGCACACGTCGATGCACAGCCCGCACAGGCTGCAGGTGGAGAAGTCGAGCAGGAACTTCGTCGCCCGCATCTTCTTCAGGGCCGGCGGCCGCACGCCCGCGATGTCGAAGCAGTCGGACGGGCAGATGCGCGTGCAGGCGTTGCAGGCGATGCAGTCGTGGGTGCCGGTCGCGGGGAACGTCACCAGCTCGATCGGCCCGCCCCAGTGCGACGCGTCCGGCCGCTGGTGCGGGTACTGCAGCGTCACCACCGGCCGGACCATGTGCCGGCCCGTGACCGCGAGGCCCGTCACCAGGCTGCGGAGCCCCGCCAGCACCCCGCGCGGCGTGATCACGCGCCGCCGACCGCGAACAGGACCGCGGCGGTGACGACCAGGTTCACCAGCGCCACCGGGATCAGCAGCTTCCAGGCGAAGTTCATCAGCTGGTCGAACCGCAGCCGCGGGAAGGTCCACCGCGCCCACATCATCAGGAACACGACCGCGTACGCCTTGAGCAGCAGGTACACGGGGCCGAGCCAGGGCGCGCTCCCGACGAACGGGCCCTTCCAGCCGCCCAGGAACAGCGTCGCGCCCACCGCGCCGAGCACCAGCATGTTGGTGTACTCGGCGAAGAAGAACAGCGCGAACCGCATGCCCGCGTACTCGGTGTGGAACCCGCCCACCAGCTCCGACTCGGCCTCGGGGATGTCGAACGGCGCGCGATTGGTCTCGGCGGTGATCCCGATGAAGAAGATGAGGGCGGCGACCGGCTCGAGCAGCGCGTAGGGGACCGTCTGGCCCGCCACGATCTGGTGCAGGTTGAGCGACTGCGCGATCAGCACCACGGACAGCGCCGACAGCAGCACCGGGATCTCGTAGGCGACCACCTGCGCCACCGAGCGCATCCCGCCCAGGACCGCGTACTTGTTGTTCGACGACCAGCCCGCCATGAACACGGCGATCACCGTGATGCCCGACAGCACCACCACCACCGCCAGACCGTTCGGCATCTCGGCGAAGGCGCTGGCGCCGCCCAGCGGCACCAGCGAGGCCAGGCAGATGGTGGGGATGAAGATCAGGATCGGCGCGAACAGGAAGGTGAAGTGATCCGTCGCCAGCGGCGTCACCAGCTGCTTGGAGAGCAGCTTGAGCATGTCCGCGACGGTCTGCAGCGCCCCGTGCGGCCCCACCTCCATGGGCCCGAGCCGCCGCTGCGCGTGCGCCGACACCTTCCGCTCCAGCCAGATCAGGAACAGCACGTTGAACGTCAGGAACAGCAGGATGAACCCCGCCCCGAGCAGGAGCGTGGCGGCGAAGTCGCCGATCACCCGCGCGAGGAGCCCGTGGAGCCAGGTCACCGGGCGGGCCTACCGGTCCACTTCCGGCATCACCAGGTCCACGCTGCCGAGGATGGCGACCGCGTCGGCCACCATGTTGCCGGGCATCACCTCGGTCAGCACCGCGAGGTTGGGGTACGAGGGCGTGCGGAACTTGGCGCGGTACGGCTCGCTCCCGCCCTCGGAGACCAGCAGGATGCCGTAGTGGCCGCGCGCGCTCTCGACCGCGTAGTACTGGGAGCCCGCCGGGAGCTTGAGCCGCTTCTTCACGCCGATCGAGTCGGGGAGCAGCACCGGGCCGTCCGGCAGCTGGGCGAGGGCCTGCTCGATGATCCGCACGCTCTGCTGCATCTCGAGCACGCGCACCATGTAGCGCGCGAACACGTCGCCTTCCTCGCGCGTCGGCACGTCGAACTCGAACCGCGGGTACGCGCCGTACGGCTCCGCCTTGCGCACGTCGTAGGCGACGCCGGAGCCGCGCAGCGACGGCCCGGTGACGCCGTAGGACCGGCACAGGTCCACGGGCAGCACGCCGACGCCGCGGGTGCGATTGACGAAGATGACGTTGTCCTCGATCAGCCGGACGTACTCGTCCCACCGGCCCCTGAGCTTCGCGAGCACCGCGCGGGCCCGCTCGGGGAAGCCGGGGTCGAGATCGCGGCTCAGTCCGCCGAACCGGCCGGTGCAGTAGGTGAGCCGGGAGCCGGTCACCGACTCGAGCAGGAACAGGATCGCCTCGCGGTCGTCCCAGGCGTACAGGAACGGCGTCGCGGCGCCGAGGTCGAGCAGGAACGCGCCGATCCACAGCAGGTGCGAGGAGATGCGGTTGAACTCGGCCAGGATCACCCGCGCCACGAGCGCGCGCTCCGGCACGGCGATCCCCGCCATCTTCTCGACCGCCTCGACCCACGCGAAGTTGTAGATCATCCCCGACAGGTAGTCCTGCCGCGACGTGTTCGGCAGGAACTGCGCGTAGGTCCGGTTCTCCGCCATCTTCTCGTGCGCGCGGTGCGAGTACCCGATCACCGGCTCGGCCGCGACGATCTCCTCGCCGCGGAGCGTGAGCTTCATCCGCAGCACGCCGTGGGTGGACGGGTGCTGCGGCCCCATGTTCAGGGTGTAGGTGTCGAGCGCGTCAGTGCTGTGCGGGCTCGTCATGGCTCGCGGCGGGCGCGGTCAGGCTGTCGTCGTAGATCGAGGGCGGCGGGGCCGTGAAGCTCTTGAGCAGCGGGCGCCACGCCGTGTCCTCCGGGAGCAGCAGCCAGGTGAGGTGGGGGTGGCCTGCGAACGCGACGCCGAACAGCTCCCATGCCTCCCGCTCGTTCCAGGCGGCGGCGCCGAACACCGGGCTCACGGTCGGCACCGGCTCGTCCTTCGGGGCCCACACGCGGAACGCGACGCGGCCCGGGGTTTCGAAGCGGTTGAAGGTGTAGATCAGCTCGAAGGCGCCGTGGGGATCGAGGCGGTCCACGCAGGTGAGCGACTCGAAGAAGTAGCCCGCGTCGCGCACCACGCGGCACGCCGCGGGCAGGTGCCCCGGCGCGATCCACCGGACCTCCACCGCGCCCGTGAACGGATGCTCGCTCGGCGCGGGCACCACCGTGCCGAGCGCCTCGAGCGCCCGGGCGACCTCAGCCGGCGCGCTCAAGCCTGCGCCCCTGCTTGATCTTCTCCTGGAGCTTGAGGATCCCGGCGATGAGCGCCTCGGGCCGCGGCGGGCACCCCGGCACGTGCACGTCGATGGGCATGAACTTCTCGGCGCCCTCGCTGATGGCGTACTCGCCCGGGTACTTGAACGGACCACCGGAGATCGTGCAGCCGCCCATCGAGATCGCCCACTTGGGCCCCGGCATCTGGTCCCACAGCGTGCGGATCACCGGGGCCATCTTCCGCGAGATGGTGCCGGCGAGGATCATGAGGTCGGCCTGCCGCGGCGAGGGCCGGAACAGCCCGACGCCGAACCGGTCGAGATCGTAGCGCGCGGCGCCCGCGGCCATCATCTCGATGGCGCAGCACGCCAGGCCGAACGTCAGTGGCCACAGGGAGTTCGCGCGCGCCAGGTTGAGCACGTCCTCCACCATCGCCAGGCGCACCCACGGCGACGCCTCGTCGGCGAGCCGCTCGAGCTCCCGGTCCGACGGCGGGGCCCCCTCGGCCGGGCTCAATCCCAACGGAAGACCCCGGTGCGCCAGGAGTACACGACGGCTACGGCGAGGATCGCGACGAACACGACGACCTCGACCAGGACCTGCCAGGTGTGCATGGTGCGGAAGACGAGCGCGACCGGCAGCAGGTAGATCACGTCCACCGCCACCGCGAGGTACAGCAGGGCGTACAGGTAGTAGGCCAGCGAGAACTGGCGCCACGCCCCCCGCTCGGGGACGATGCCGCTCTCGTAGGTCTGGTACGTGTCCTTCCCGCGGCCGCGCGGCGCGATGAAGTGCGGCACCGCGACGGAGATCATGCCGAAGATCAGCCCGAGACCCAAGAAGGCGAGGACGAACCGGTACTGGTGGATCGTCGAAGCGTCCATGTCTCCCTAGGGACCTGGGGAAGCGACGGCGGGCGAGACGTCACACGCGATGGAGCGGAAGGGGATCGAACCCTCGACCTCGTGGTTGCAAACCACGCGCTCTCCCAACTGAGCTACCGCCCCGCCGATAGCCGTCGCAATGTACTTAAGCCGAGTGAACCACTCAAGCAATTTGCGTACCGCGGGCGGGCCGCGGCGGCTCCCGATCGCCCGCTAGGGCCTCACGACGGTGAGCACCACGAGGGACGTGTCGAGCAGGTTGTAGCTCGCGCCCGACAGGGCGGCCACGTGGGCGGCGTAGGAGCGGACCTGGCGAGTGTCGCTCACGGCGATGCGCGCGATCTCGCCGGCCACGAGGCCGGTGCCCGGCGCCGAAACCACCACCACGTGCGTGCTATCGGCGCCCGACGGCGCGTCGGAGAACACCTGGTACCCTGAGCCCGTCGGCCGCGTCACCCCGCTCACCGGCCCCTTCACCACGAACTGCACCGCCCGCAGGCCGACGAACTGCGTCGCCGCCCGCACCGACAGCTCCCCCGACACCGGCCCCTGGTCGGAGCACCCCGCGGCGAAGGCCGACGCGGCCGCGACGAGCAGCCACCGTCTCATCGCCGGCTCGACGCCCGCCGGCCGGCGGCCAGCAGCCCGATGCCCGCGGGGTTGCGATCGAGCCAGGCCACGAAGTCCCCGATGTCGAAGCGGCCGTTGTCGTTGCCGAGGCCGTCGAGGACCAGGAGCTGGCCGCCGGAGAGCGCGCTCCGGCCCGTGAACAGCTGGGCCAGGACGTCCGCAGCTCCGGCGAACGTGGCCACCAGGGAGTAGGGCCGCACCGCCCTCAGCGCCAGCACGTGGGCGCCGGTCACGGTGTCCACGCTCCACCCCACGAAGGCCGAGCCCGCGACCGGCACGGGCGTGAGCGTGACGCTGTCGCCCTCGGCCAGGAAGCTGCCCGCGACCGGGTCGATCGTCCGCGTGGAGACCACCGACCCGGTGCCGATGATGGTGATGTTCATCAGGTACCGGCGCGCCACCAGCGCCGTGTACGTCGCCCCCGCCGACGAGCCGACGATCGTGTGCTGCACCGGCTGGTTGTCCGACCACGAGGTGAACCGGTAGCCCACCCGGCCGTTGGCGCTGTACTGCGAGGTGTCGATGGCGACCGTGTGCGAGGACCCCGACACCAGCAGGTCCCGGAACACCTGCGTGCGCACGCCGTCCACCTGCACCGCCGCCGCCGTGTCGGACGCCGACACGGTCGTGATGCCGCCGAACGTGATCCGGAACCGCACCGGGCCGAACGGCGTGACCTGCTGGATCGAGTCGAGCCGGAGCGCCGCCGGCGTCCCGGCGCTCGAGCGCGCCGCGGGCCGGGTCCCGGGACCGAACGACGTGTTCCCCGCGGTGCCCGGGAACGGGTCGCCCGCGTCGCCGCGGTCGTTGCAGGCGGTGGGATAGGTGCAGTCGAGCCCGGTGTCGCCCGCGGCCTCCTCGATGGCCAGCGCGTGCGGGACGAAGGCGTTGACCTCGTTCGACGGGAGCCGCTGGTCCATCAGCAGCGTGTCGAGGTGGTAGATCATCAGGCCGGGACCGTACATCATCGAGTCGGAGCCGATCGGCTGGCGGTTCTCCAGCAGGAAGAACTCGTTGGTCCCCGCGACCGGCACCGCGAGCACCGTGTCGCCCGTCTCGATCGGCCCGAGCGTGACCGACTGCGAGGTGCCGAGCGGGACCTCGGTGACCCAGCCGAGCGTCGCGAGCGTCCAGGCGCTCATGTGGGCGGGCCGGAACGCCTTCTGCTCGCTGCCCGACGACATGAGGTCCCAGCGGCCGAGCCCCTCGGTGACGTTGCTCACGTCGTACAGGTCCGGCAGGCCGAACAGGTGGCCGGTCTCGTGGGCGACGGTGCCGATCGGCGCCAGCGTGTCCGCCGAGCACCCGGTCGAGCCCCCCTGCCCGCCCTCGATGATGTAGTCGTCCACGACGACGGGGTGGCCGTTGAGGGTGTCCCGGGTCGTATACGCGCCGACGCCGACCCCGTTCAAGGCCCAGCCCGACAGCGAGAACCGGTGCGACCAGATGCTCACGATGGCCGGCGGGTAGAGCTGGTAACACTCGGCCCCGACCTGCGGATCGAGGATCACGATCGCGGGGACGAGGCCGGTCGCCGAGTCGGCGAACTGGGCGAAGTTCACCGTCGAGTCGGCGTGGAGCAGCAGCTCGCGGATCAGCGCCGGCACGCCCGTCCGGCCGCACAGGCCCTGGCACAGGGCGCCGCCCGAATAGGTGGTGTCCGTCCCCGACACGCGGATGGTGTCGATGACCGTGCCCGTGACGGTGAGCCGGCCTCCGGAGATCTCGCGGTAGTAGGTGGTGACCGAGTACGGATTCGCCGGCGCCGGCAGCGTGCCCCAGAACCGGCGGGCCACGGCCGCCGTGTCCATCAGCGCGGCGTTCGCGGCGTTGGTGTTGGCGAACAGCGGCAGGAAGGTGGGATAGCGGAGGGTCCCGCCCACCGCGGTGGCCGACGCGGCCGGCGCCGCGAGCGCGGCGGCCTGGTTGAGCTGCCGCCAGGCTCCGCGGGCCCGGAGCGCCTGCCGCGCCTCGCGGACGCGGCGCGCCCGCTCCAGCCAGCCGTGCCGGAACTCGAAGGCGCCGGCCCGGCTCGCCATCTCGTAGAAGCCCGCCGGCGGCCGCGCGCCGCCGTGCACGAGACCGCGGTGGAGCACGTCGGCGCCGCCGGCCTGGGCCGCGCCCCGCGGCGCCGCCGCGAGGCACAGCACGGCCGCCACGACCACGCCAGCGACGTCAGCGCGCACGCTCACCCACCCGCTCCCCGTGTGCCGGGATGGCTGCAACCTAACCGGTCGATCGGAGGGCCGGGTAGGCCGACGGGCCTCAGGCGGCGAGAGCGACGAGCACCGCGCCCGCGAGCGCGGCGTCCAGGGCCACCGTGGCGCAGTCCAGCCGCAGCACCATCGCCGGCCAGCGCCGCTCGACCTCGAGCTCGACGCCCGGCAGCAGCCCCAGCGCCAGCAGCTTCCTGAGGTCGGCCGGGCTCCCGGCCGCGAGCCGGCGGACCGTGGCCCGCTGGCCGGGCCCGAGGGCGCTGAGCGACTGCGAGACGAAGAAGTTCGTGCCGATCGGGCAGCCCTCGCAGGCGCTCGGCGCGGCTCCGCACATGGTGCACTTCATGCCCAGCCTCCCACCGAGCGCAGCAGCCAGCCTACCAGCCCGCCCACGACGAACGCGATCGTCGTGGCCACCACCAGCACGCCCACGGCCACCCGGAGCCCCCGTTCCTTCTTCATCACGAGGAACTGGGCGATGCACGGCACGAACAGGGTGATGGTCACCGCCGCCGTGGTCAGGGCCGCCGGCGACAGCAGGCCGCGGTGGGCGAGGTCGTACAGGCCCGCCGCGCCGAAGTCGCGGCGGAAGAAGCCGTACAGGAACGCGGGCGCGGCCTCCGGCGGCAGGCCGATGAGCCGCACCAGCGGCGCCAGCGCGCCCGTCGCCCACCGCAGCGCCCCGGTGAGCTCGCCCGCCCACAGGAGCACGCTCGCCACCAGGAACAGCGGCAGGATCTCGGCGAAGTACCAGCGCACCCGCGCGCCGGTCTTTCGCAGCACGTTGGCCGGCTTCGGGCTCCTGAGCGGCGGCAGCTCCAGGTAGAAGCTCGGCGGCGCGCCCGGGAGGAACAGCGCGGCCAGGCGGCCCACGGCCAGGAACACCAGCACCAGCACGAGCCCCCACACCACCACCGCGCCCGGCCACGCGCTCAGGATGCCGAGCACGACGCCGAGCTGGGCCGAGCACGGGATCGCGAGCGCCAGCAGCAGCGTCGCGATGACGCGCTCGCGTCGGGTCTCCAGCGTGCGCGTCACCAGCGTCGCCATCGTGTTGCACCCGAAGCCCAGCACCAGCGGAATCACCGCGCGCCCGGAGAGACCGACCTTCTTCAGGGCCCGGTCCAGCAGCAGGGCCAGCCGCGGGAGGTAGCCCGAGTCCTCGAGCAGCGCGAAGACCAGGAAGAACGCGGTGACGATCGGGAGCACGATGGCGAAGGCGTAGCGGAGGCCGAGGTTGACGAGCCCGTAGGGCCCGTTGACCAGGTCGCGCAGCGGCTGCCAGGGGATGACGGCCGTGACCGCGGCGGCCACGGGCGCGATCCACCGCGCGAACACGACGTGGTCGAGCCAGTCCACCGCCGTCTGGGCGCCGAAGCCCCCGACGAACTTGTAGAAGCCGACGTACAGCACCACCGCCACGATCGGCAGGCCGGTCCACGGCGAGAGCGCGAGACGATCCAGCGCCCGCGCGCCCCGGTTCGCCTCCGGATCGACGTCCGGCACCACGCCGTCGAGCAGCGCCAGGGCCATGCGGCGCCGCGCGGTCGCCACCGCCACCGCGTAGCCGTCCGCCCCGGCCCACCGCCGGTCGCGCTCGGCGGCGACCTCACTCCACCGCGCCGCGTCCGCGCCGAGATCGCCCGCGGCGGCCTCGTCGCCGGATAGCGCGAGCTCCGCCAGGAGCCGCGCTTCTCCCTCGGCCTCGGCGTCCTCGCTGCCGGCGAGCCGCAGCGCCGGCGAGCGGAACGGCTCGGGGAGGGACCAGCCATCGGACGGCGCGGGGGCCGCGAGCGCCGCGTCGAGCAGCTCGCCCACCCCTTCGCCCGTCGTCGCGACCGTGCCCACCACCGGCACGCCAAGGCGGTCCGCCAGCAGCGCCAGGTCGGGCGCGCGGCCCTGCCGCCGCGCTTCGTCCAGCAGGTTGCAGGCGACGACGACCGGCGCGCCGAGCGAGATCAGCTGCAGGGTCAGCGGGAGGGACCGCTCGAGGTGCGCCGCCTCGACGACGTGCACGATGGTCCGCCGACCGCCGGCCAGGATCGCCCGACGTGCGACCCGCTCTTCCTCGGACACCGCCAGGAAGCCGTACATGCCCGGCGTGTCGAGCACCTCGACGTCGTGCCCGCCCGACGTGAACCGGCCGCGGGTGATCTCGACGGACGTGCCCGGATAGTTCGACACGACCGCGTAGATGCCCGTGAGCCGCCCGAACAGGGCGCTCTTTCCCACGTTCGGCGCCCCGACCAGCACCAGGCGCATCACGCCGGTGCTGGTCTCGTGTGCTTCGGAGCGGATGGCGGTATCCACGGGCCTCCCGACTGAATTCCAGTCTCAAACGGTGCACGCCGCGTGCCCGTGGTCCGGCTCCGTGCGGCGCGCCCGCCGCAGATACCCGAGGACAAACTGACCCATTTGCCCGTCAGTTGGTCCCACGGAGCGACGTCGGCCTATCGGATCGGCAGTGGAACCTAGGGCAGCGTGGCGTGGACGGCGGGGATGGTCCAGCCGATGGCGAATCCGAGCGCGGCCCCTGCGGCGACGTCGGTCGGGAAGTGGCGGTGGGCGACGACGCGGAGAATGCCCGTCGCGGTGGCGGCGGCGAACAGCGCGCCGATCTGGAGCTTGTCGCGGCCGGCGAGGCCGCGCCGGTGCAGGATCGACGCGTACGCCGCTGCGGCGGCGAACGCGAGGCTGGTGTGGCTGGAGGGGAACGAGCGACCGTCGTCCGCGCTGGCGGCTCCGGTCGAGGTCGGCAGGTAGAGGAACGGACGGGGCCGATGGAAGAGCACCTTGGTCCACTCCGTTGCCGCCGACGTGAGGGTGACCGCCTGCGCGACCACGGCGGCGTCCTCCCAGAAGGCCGCGCCTTCTCCCCGGCGGGACGAAGCGAGGAACAGGACGCCGAGCGCCGCCTCGGCACCGAGGGTCGCGTCGCTGAGGACGTCCGGCGCGGTCCGGACGGGCCCGACCGTCGAGCGGTCGAGGCCCCACAGGTGCGACGGGTTGCACGGCGCGCAGGTGGCGGAGGGGAACGCCGACCCCCACACCACGGGGACGAGGGCCGCGGCGGCGGCTGCGCCGATCAACGCCGCGTCGGGCCAGGGGCGCACGTCGAAGCGGAGTGCGGCGCGCTGCTGGCCGGCCGCCGGAACCGCGGCCGCCGACACCAGGGCGAGAGCGAATGTCAAGGCGCGCCGCAACTTGCCTCCTGCTGCCCTCGGGGATACAATCCGTCCTTCGCGTCCCCCGGGGGAGCTGGTGGCAACGACCGAAGTCGCGCAACAGATCGCGCTGTTCGACAAGTGCAAGAACTTCACGAAAGCCCGTGAGGTTCAGGCGGCCGGTCTGTACCCGTACTTCACTCCGATCTCCGAGTCCGAGGATACGGTCGTCAAGATCGGGGGCAAGAGCAAGGTGATGATGGGGTCCAACAACTACCTGGGCCTCACCCACCACCCCAAGGTGCTCGAGGCGGCGCGGGCGGCCCTGGAGCGGTACGGCTCCGGGTGCACGGGCAGCCGGTTCCTGAACGGGACGCTGGACCTGCACGAGATCCTGGAGGCGAAGCTGGCGCAGTTCACCGGCAAGGAGGCGGCGCTGGTGCTGTCGACCGGCTACCAGGCGAACCTGGGCCTGGTGTCGGGGCTGGTGGGGCGCGGCGAGATCGTCTATCTCGACAAGCTGGACCACGCCTCGATCGTGGACGGCGCGAAGCTGTCCTTCGGCGACGTGGTGCGGTTCAACCACGGCGACCTCGCGGGGCTGGAGCGGCTGCTCGCGCGCGACAACCGCCCCAAGGGCGCGATGATCATCGTGGACGGCGTGTACTCCATGGAAGGCGACATCGCCGACCTGCCGAAGCTGACGCAGCTGTCGCACCGCTACGGGGCGGCGCTCGCCGTGGACGACGCGCACTCCGTCGGCGTGCTGGGCGCGACGGGCGCCGGGACGGCCGAGCACTTCGGGGTGGTGGACGAGGTGGACCTGATCGTCGGCACCTTCTCCAAGTCGCTGGCGTCGATCGGCGGGTTCGTCGCCGGCCAGGAATTCGTCATCCACTACCTCAAGCACCACGCGCGGCCGCTGATCTTCTCGGCGGCGCTGCCGCCGTCCAACACGGCCGGCGTGCTCGCGGCGCTGGAGATCATGCAGAACGAGCCGGAGCGGCGGGCGTCGCTGTGGGCCAACACCAAGCTGCTGGCGGACGGCCTGCGCTCCCTCGGCTACGACCTCGGCCCGAGCGAGACGCCCATCATCCCGGTGCTGGTGGGCGAGCTGGAGAAGACGTTCCTGTTCTGGCGGAAGCTGTTCGACGTGGGCGTGTTCACCAACCCGGTGGTGCCGCCGGCGGTGCCGGCGTCCCAGTGCCGGCTGCGCACCAGTCTGATGGCGACCCACACCGCGGACCAGATCCACTTCGCGCTCGACGCGTTCGCGGCGGTGGGCAGGCAGCTCGGGGTCATCCACTGACCGCTGACGCAGTGTCCGTGAGGCCGGTCGGCTCCCCGGCCGACCTCCGGACGTTCATCGACTTCGCCTACCGCCACTACCGCGGCGACCCGCTGTGGGTGCCGCCGCTGCGGCGGGACGTGGCCACCCTGCTCTCCCCCACGATCAACCCGTTCTTCGAGCACGCGGAGATGGCGTGCTTCCTGGCGGAGCGCCCGACCGGGACTTTGGTGGGCCGGATCGCCGCCATCACGAACGCCGCGCACGGCCGCGTCCATCCCGAGGAGGCCTCGGTCGGCTTCTTCGGCATGTTCGAGTCGATCGACGACCAGGCGGTGGCGGACGCGCTGTTCGCGGCGGCGGCGGCCTGGCTGCGCGAGCGCAAGATGACCGTGATGCGCGGGCCGATGAACCTCTCGACCAACGACGACTGCGGGCTGCTGGTGGACGGCTTCGGGACGCCGCCGGTGGTGATGATGCCGTACAACCCGCGCTACTACGTCGGGCTCCTGGAGCGCGCGCGATTCACCAAGGCGATGGACCTGCTGGCCTACGACGGCGGACGCGAGGCCGTGCCCGAGCGGCTGCGGGCCGCCGGGCCCAAGCTCGCCGCGCGCTACCACATCACCTTGCGCCCGCTCGACATGAAGCACTTCTGGGACGAGGTCGCGCTGGTCAAGGATCTGTACAACAAGGCCTGGGAGAAGAACTGGGGGTTCATCCCGATGACCGACGCGGAGATGAACCACCTGGCCAAGCAGCTCAAGGCGGTGGTCGTCCCCGAGCTGGTCGTGTTCGCCTCGATCGGCGACAAGCTCATCGGCTTCGCCATCGCCCTGCCGGACTTCAACGTCGCGCTCCGGTCCAACCGCTCGGGCCGGCTGTTCCCGTTCGGGCTGTTCCGGATCCTGTGGAACCAGCGCAAGATCGACCGCGCCCGCGTGCTCACGCTGGGCGTGCTCCCGGAGTACCGGCGCACGGGGGCCGACGCGCTGATGTACGAGTGGCTGTGGCGCGTCTCGCACCGGCGCGGCATGCCGCAGGGCGAGTCGAGCTGGATCCTCGAGACCAACGCCGCGATGCGCAACGGGCTCGAGCGGATGGGCTTCGCCGTCTACAAGACCTACCGGGTGTACGACCGCCGCGTGTGAACGCCCTGGTCACCGGCGCCACGGGGTTCGTCGGCAGCCACCTCGCTGCCACCCTGGCGGGGCGCGGTGACCGGGTCGTCTGCCTCGCCCGCCGCCCCGAGCAGGCGGCCTTCCTCGCCGCGCTGGGCGCCCGCGCGGCACCCGGCTCCCTGGAGGACCTCGAGAGCCTGAAGGCCGCCCTGCAGGGCGTGGACACCGTGTTCCACGTCGCGGGGCTCACGGCCGCCGGCTCCGAAGCGGAGTTCCTCTCCGTGAACGAAGGCGGCACCGCCCGCCTGGTGGAGGCCGTGCGCTCCGCCGCTCCCGCGCTCGCCCGCTTCGTGCACGTCTCGAGCATCGCCGCCGTCGGCCCGACGGCGCGGGGCACCAGGCTCAGCGAGGATTCGCCCTGCCGGCCGCTGACCGCCTACGGCCGCAGCAAGCTGGCGGGCGAGGCGGTCGTCCGCGCGGCAGGGGTCCCGTGGACCATCGTGCGACCACCGGTCGTGTACGGCCCGCGCGACCGGGAGCTGCTGCGGCTGTTCCGCATCGCACGGTACGGCGTCGCGCCGGTGTTCGGGTGGGGCGGGCAGGAGCTGTCGCTGGTGTTCGTCGCGGACCTGGCCGAAGGCATCGCGCGGGCGGGACGCGAGCCGGCGACGGTGGGCGAGACCTACCACCTCGCGCACCCCGAGATCGTCACCGCGCGGCGCCTGGCGGTCGAGATCGGGCGCGCCGTCCGCGGGCACGCGCCGCTGATTCTGCCCCTGCCGGGCGCGCTGGCCGCGCCGATCGTGCGGGCGATCGGGCGGGCGGCCGCGGCGACCGGGCGGCGGACGGTCGTCTCGGGCGACAAGATGGCGGAGTTCCTGGCGCCGGCCTTCGGCACGTCGGTCGCGAAGGCCGAGCGCGAGCTGGGCTGGCGGCCGGCGCACGACCTCGTCCGCGGGCTGGCGGAGACGACGGCATGGTACCGGAGCGAGCGGCTGCTGGCCTAGCGCCGCGCGGGGTCGGCCCCACCGAGCGCCTGACCCGCGCCTTCGGGCTCGCGATGGTCGTCGTCACCGCCGTCACCGCCGCCAGGGTCGCGGAGTGGCCGTGGCTGCTCGCGGCCGACCTGCTCGCCCTCGCCCTGGTGGAGCTGGTGGCCCGCGCGCCGGCGGCGAGCCGGTTCGGCGCCGCCATCGGCCTGGCGTACCCGTACCTCCTCATTCCTTTCTACTACACGCAGCTGGGCGTCATCGCCCTCGGGGTGGCGCACCTCCGGGACCCGCTGGTGCAGCGGTGGGAGGCCGCGATCTTCGGCGGGCAGCTCAGCGTGACGTGGCACCAGGCCGCGGCGAGCCCGGTGCTCTCGTCGGTGCTGCACGCGTGCTACCTGGCCCACTACGCCATCTTCATCGGGGTGCCGCTGTGGCTGGCGCTGCGGGTGGGCCGCGAGGCCGCGGCGCGCGCCGTGTTCGGCATCACGCTCGCGTTCTACGTCTGCTACCTGCTGTTCGCCGTCTTCCCCGTCGCGGGACCGTACTACGCGCTGCCCGCGCCCACCGGCCCCGGGGAGAACCTGCTGCTCGACCGGGCGGTGCGGGGACTGCTCGAGCGCGGCGCGGCGTGGGGCACGGCGTTCCCCTCGTCCCACGTCGCGGCGTCCTGGTGCGCGGTGCTGATGGCGCGGCGGGACGCGCCGTGGCTGGCCGTGGGACTCGCGCCCGTGGCGGTCGGCCTCGCCGCCGGGACGGTGTACGGGCAGTTCCACTACGCGGTGGACGCGGTGGCCGGCGCGGCCGTCGCGCTGCTCTGTTTCCTGCTCGCCGACCCGCTCAGGACGCGACTGGCGCGGCCGGGCCTCCGCTAGGGACGGCGTAGGCTTCGCCGCCGTAGCGCGAGCGCAGCTCGCCCACGCCGGCCGGGTCGCCCATCACGATGAGCGTGGCCCCCTCCGCGATGCGGGCGCGGGGGTCGGGCTTGAAGCTCCAGGTGGCCGTGCCGGGCTCGAGGAGGGCAAGCAGCAGCAGGCCCGGCATCGCGTTCACGTCGATGTCGCCGACCGACTTGCCGATCGCCGGGGAGCCGCGGCCGACCCGCAGCTCCTCCACCCGCAGGTTGCGGTCGCGGTCGCGCAGCATCTTGTCCAGGAAGGTCACGACCATCGGGCGGATCATCTCCGAGGCCATGCGCATGCCGCCGATCCGGAACGGCGAGACCACCGCGTCCGCGCCGGCCCGGCGCAGCTTCGACTCGTTGCGGTCGTCCACCAGCATGGCCACGATGCGCAGCCCCGCACCCGCCTGGCGGGCGGTGAGGGTCACCAGCACGTTGTCGCGGTCGGACTCGAGCGCGGCGACGAGCCCGGCGGCCCGCGCGATGCCCGCCTCCGCCAGCACCTCCTCGTCCGAGGCCTCGCCGACGACGTACAGCAGCTCTGCGGCGGCCGCGAGCGGCGGCAGCGCGCCCGCCTGCGGCACCACGGCCACCACGGGGCGCCGGGCGGCCAGCATCTCGTCGATGAAGTGGCCGGCCACCACGCCGGCACCGCACACGATCACGTGGTGCTCGAGCTCCGCGATCGCCCGCCGCATACGCTTCCTCCAGAAGACGTGTTCGAGCTGGCCCTCGACGAAGAACGCGGTGATGGTCGACGCGAAGTAGACCAGGATGCCCATGCCGAACAGGATCAGCACCATGGTGAAGATCCGTCCCGCCGGATTGTCGTCCATCGGGATGATCTCGCCGTAGCCGACCGTGGTCAGCGTGATCACGGTCATGTAGAGGCTGTCGAGGAAGCGGTGCTTCCCGTGCCCGATGACCATGTAGCCCGCGACGCCGACGGCGAACACCGCCAGCACGGCGATCCCGGCGGTCGTCAGCCGGCGCCGGACTTCGGCGAGCTGCCGGTCCGCTTCGGTGACCCTGTTCATCCATGCTCCCGCGAGTGCGGGCTCAAGCTATACGGTTGACGCCCGGCCCGCCAAACCCCATTCTTTCCGCGCGCCGGTTCAACCGCTCACGCCGTCACGGAAGGGTCCGGAGTCACCATGACGCTCGCCGATCTGCCCGTTCTCAACCCGTCCACGCCCGGCCGCGAGGCCCGGCGCGCGGTGCTGGTTGCCCTGCTGTTCGCCGCCTTCGGGGCGCTGTACGCGCTGGCCCGCGCGGCGGCGGCCGCTCCGCCCGACCTGTCGGCCTCGACCGGCGACGTGTTCGGCTTCGCGTACCCGCGGGGCTGGGGGCTGGCCGTGGCGCTGTGGTCCGGCGCCGCGCGGTGGCCGACGAGCCTGGCCAACGCCGAGACGTTCCTGGCGGTCACGGCGACGGTCGTGATGGCCGTCGCGCTGATCGTCGTGATGCACCCGGACATTCTGGTCCGCCAGGGGCCGCAGTACGTCTCCCCGGCGCGGCGCATCACGACCGTGGTGGTGGCGTTCGTCATGGCGTTCCTGATGTACCGCCTGGTGATCGCCGTGGACAGCGTGTTCTCGTTCGACACCCTCGCCTCGAACCCGGACAAGGCGCGCCGCGAGCTGGTGGGCCTGGGCGCGCTGTGCGCGATCGGGTTCGGCGGCGTCTGGTCGTTCATCGGGCCGAAGGACTTCGGCCGCCGCATCCCGCTCCGGATCTCGCACGGGGCGCTGGGCGGCATCGCGGTCTGGGGCGCGGTCGCGCTCGCCACGCTGCTCTCGAGCCAGGCGCGCGGGTTCCTCTCCAGCACCCTCGACACCTTCTACACCCTGCTGACGGTGGACGCGGCGAACGGCACGCCCGGCGCCACCGCGGGCTGGGCGGTCGCCTCCGACGTGCTCACGGCCGCCACCGCCATGGCGCTGGCGGGTGCGCTGCTCATCGTGACGGCCCCGCAGTCCCTCGGCCCCGGCAACCGGCGCGGCAGCGCGATCGTGTCGGGCGTCGTGGCCCTGTTCCTGGTCGTGGTCGCGGCCACCACCTGGAGCACCACGCAGGCCCGGGCGCGGGAAGTGAACGTGAACGTCGCCAGCGACCTGCAGCTCGACCGCACCGCGCCGGCCCGTACGCCGGTGCTGCTCGCGGGCCAGAGCATGACCGCCGCCCGCCGCCTGGTCGCCCGGCCGTCGCTCGAGCCCTCGACCACGGCGGACGACTGCATGCACCCGGGCAGCGAGGGCCGCAACCTGCCGGCCCGCACGGTGAACAACGTCCGCAAGCTCACGGCCTGGCTCGACACGCACGCCGACGTGGTGAACGGGACCTCGGTCCGCGTGGCGAGCTGCCGCGCGGCGCTGCAGGCGCTGCTGTGGGAGCCCGACTCGGCGCGCGCCGGCATCTTCCTCAGCCGCCACCCGGAGCGGATCGGCGCCCTGACCTACCTGTACGCGATGTCGGGGGTCTCGACGCCGCGCCCGGCGTTCCTGCGGCGCATGCTGACGGCGATGAGCGACACGTCCCGCTTCGCCTACGGCGCCGAGGCGTCCAAGCGGTTCGTCGAGCTGGCGCGGCTGGCCGGCGACACGGCGGCCGAGGGCGCGTGGCGCCAGCGCTCGGTGGAGCCGGCGACGCCGGAGGAGATGGCCACCATGCGCTCCCGGCCCGCCTACACCGACGGCACGGTCAGCGGCCGGGTCGCGACCACGAGCCCGGGGTGGAAGATCGCCCTGCTGATCGCCGACGAGCCCGGGGCGGGCAGCGACCCGACCGTGCAGGCGCCGCGGTCCGAGGGCGCGGTGCTTTCGTCGATGGTGACGGCGGCCGACCTCGGGGCGGACGGGCGGTTCAGCTTCAGCGGCCTCCGCGACGGCTACTACCAGCTCGCCCTGCTCTCGCCCGAGGGCGTGGGCGTCGCCCAGCTGACCAAGCTGGTCGTGAAGAACGATCCGGGGGTGTTCCAGCTGGCGGCGACGCGCAAGGCGAAGGACGTGGGGACGATCGGGCTCACGTACTGATACGGCCGTAAGAGGTGAGCCGTGAGGGGTGAGACGTTCACGTGAGAGGTGAGAAGCGAAAGGCGTGAGAGGTTCCGTGAGAGGTGAGGGGGTTCCCTTCACCTCTCACGCTTTTTTCGCCTCTCACGCTTTTCCACCTCTCACCTCTCACGTGAACGTCTCACCTCTCACCCCTCACCTCTCACTGTCGTCGCCCCCCCCTGTGCAAGTTCTCGTCCCCCACTCGTCTCCCGTTCAGAACCTTCAACGGGAGACCGCACATGTTCCGGCATCTCGCCCTCATCGGGACCCTGGCGACCCTCACGGCCGGCGCGGCCCGGGCCCAGGGCTGGATCGAGATCGAACGCCCCATCCGCCCGGGACTGCCGTCCCAGGTGGTCCGCGTGAGCTCGACGGTGCGCACGGCCATCGAGGGCCGGGTCGCGCGCGTCGAGGTCGAGGAGCAGTTCCGCAACGCCGGCGGCGGCCTCGCCGAAGGCAGCTACCTGTATCCGCTGCCGGGCGAGGCGGTGTTCACCGACTTCGCCCTGTGGATGGGCGAGGACCAGGTGCACGGCGAGGTGATGAGCGCCGAGCAGGCCCGCGGCATCTACGAGGACATCGTCCGCCGGCTCCGTGACCCCGCCCTGCTCACGCTCGAGGGTCACGGCCTGGTGCGGGCCCGCATCTTCCCGCTCCGCCCCGGCGAGACGCGGCGGGTGGTGCTGCGCTACACCCAGGTGCTCGACCGGGCCGGCGACGCGCTGCGGCTCCGCTACGCCATCGGCGATCGCCAGGTACCGCCGGGACGCGGGTACCTGGACCAGCCGGCGCCGACCCCCACGGACGCCTTCCGGTACACGGTCACCGTGCCCGACGCCGACGCCTACGGCACGCCCTACTCACCGACGCACCGCGTGACGACGCGCCGCTCCGGCGACCGGCTCGAGATCACGCTGGACCCGGACGCGGCGGGCGACGTGGAGATCTTCATCCCGGTGCGCCGCGGCCTCGTCGGCACGAGCGTGGTGACCAACGCGCCCGGCGGCGAGGACGGCTACTTCATGCTGCTCGTCTCCCCGCCTGCGGCGGAGGACGGGCCCAGCGTGCCGCGGGACCTGACGCTGGTGCTCGACGTCTCCGGCTCCATGTCGGGCGAGAAGATCGAGCAGGCCAAGGCGGCGCTCCGGCAGGCCATCCAGTCGCTGCGCCCGGACGACCGCTTCCGCCTGGTGGCCTTCTCGACCCGCGTCGTCAACTTCCGCGACGGCTTCGTGCCCGCCACCGCGGAGAACCTCCAGGCCGCCCGCGCGTTCCTCGACGGGCTCGCCGCCGACGGCGGCACCAACATCGCGGGCGCGCTCGACGCCGTGCTGGGCGCGGACTCGCCCGGGGAGCGGCTCCCCATCGTCGTGTTCGTCACCGACGGCGTGCCCACGGTGGGCGAGCAGTCGCCGGACCGCATCGCCTCGCTGGCGGGCGGCCGGATCGGCCGCGCGCGCATCTTCACGGTGGGCGTCGGCTTCGACGTCAATACCTACCTGCTCGACCGCCTCGCCGCGGAGGGCCGCGGCAGCGCGGAGTACGTGCCGCCCGGCGCCGACATCGAGACCGCGATGAGCGGCCTGCTCGGGAAGATCCAGCACCCGGCGCTGGTGAACCTGCGCCTGGCGGGAAGCCCCGTGGAGCTGACGCAGACCTACCCGGCGACCCTTCCCGACCTGTTCTACGGCGAAGAGCTGGTGGTGTTCGGCCGGTACCGCGGCACCGCGTCGGGTCCGGTGGTCGTGACCGGCGAGCGGAACGGCCGCACCGAGCGGTTCACGGCGGAGGCGGCGTTCCCGGCCACCGCGGCCGGCAACGACTTCGTGCCGCGGCTGTGGGCGTCGCGCCGGATCGGGGACCTCACCCGGCAGATCCGCATCGAGGGCGCCACGCCGGCGCTGATCGAAGAGGTCCGCAGCCTCGGGCTCCGCTACGGCATCCTGACGGAGTACACGTCCTACCTGGTGCAGGAGCCGAGGACGGCGTGGAACCAGCCGGCGCCGATGCCCGCGTCCGCCACGCTGCGCGGCGGCGCCGCCGGCGCGGCGCAGCAGACCGGCCGCGACGCGTTCGCGAACGCCAAGGCGAGCGCGGCCCTGGGCGGCGTCTCCACGCTGGCCGCGGCGGACCGCGTCGCCGCCACGCGCGCCATGGAGCTGGCGGCCGGCGCACCCGGCGGGAGCGCGATGCGCCGCGCGGGCGGACGCCTGTTCGTGCAGTCGGACAGCGTCTGGACGGACGCGTCGTACCGGGACAGCTTGAAGGTCACGGTGGTCGCGCCGTTCAGCGACGCCTACTTCGCCCTGGTGCGCGCGCTGCCGGAAATCGCCCCCTGCCTCTCGGTCGGGGACCGGGTCGTCGTGGCCGGACGGCGGACCGGGGTGAAGATCGCGGCGGGCGGCCTCACGGCCTGGCGCACCGGCGAGCTCGAAACCCTGGTGCGGGCGTTCCGGGGCGTCTAGACGCCGCGCACCCGAACGGGGGACCGTCATCACCGACGTCGCGGAGCTGTACGATCGCTATCACGATTCGCTCGTCCGGCTGCTGGTCCGCCGGACGGGCGATCGTGACGCGGCCGAGGACCTGGCGCAGGAGGTGTTCGTGCGGGCGCTGGAGACGCCGCCGGCGAACCCCAGGCCGTGGCTGTTCGCCGTGGCCCTGAACCTGGTGCGGGACGACGGGCGGCGGGCGGCCCGCCAGGGGCGGCGGCTGGAGCTGCTGAAGGGCGAGATGGGAGCGGCGACGGCGCCGGCGGCGGACGCGGCCCTCGAGGTGGACGAGCGGACCGCGGCGGTCCGGGCCGCGCTGGCGGACCTGGGCGAGCAGGACCGCGCCGCCCTGCTGCTCAAGGCCGAGGGCTTCAGCTACGACGAGATCGCCGCCGCGCTCGGCCTGGCGAAGGGATCGGTCGGGACGACGCTGGCCCGCGCGCGCAGGCGCCTGGTCGAGTCGTTCCACGGGCAAGGACGGGTGCACCATGTCGCACATTGACGACGGGATGCTGAACGCGCTGCTGGACGGCGAGCTGGACGCCGCGGAGGCGGACGCGGTCCGCTCGCACGTCGCCGGCTGCGCCGAGTGCGCGAAGCGCCTCGAGGACGCGAAGCGGTTCCTCGCCGAAGCCGCCGACCTGCTGGGCGCCCTGGACGGCCCGGCCCAGGCGGCGCCGCGCCGGGTTTCCCGGACGGCGAAGGAAGTCGCGGTGGACGTGGACGACGCGACCCAGCAGAGCCCGGCGATCCGGCTGGCGCAGCCCGAGCCGCTGATGCGCCGCCCGCCGAAGCCCCGGCCGGAGCGGCGTTTCGACTACACCCCGCTGGCGCTCGCGGCCATGGTCGTGCTGGCGCTCGGCGTCGGGTACCTGGCCAACGAGGTCCGGCACGCTGGCGCGCGCGCAGGCGGGGAGGCCGCCGTGCCGCCTTCGCCGGCCGCGCGCCCCGCGTCGGCACCGGCCGAGTCGCTTCCAGCCAACGCCGCGGCCGACGCGCGCGCCCGCGACGCGCTTGGCTTGGCGACGCGGACCGGGGCCACGGGCACGGCGGAAGGGCCGCCGGCCGCCAAGGCGCCTCCGGGCGGCGGCGAGCCCCCGGTGCCCGGACGCGCCGCCACCGGCCTCGGGCACAAGCGGCTGCAGACGCCGGCGCCCCGTCCGGGGGGCGCACGCCGGCCGGAGCAGCCGCCAGCGCAGCTCGCCGAGGCGGGCCGCGCCGCCGGGAAGGCCTCCGCCGTGCCCGCGGGCCCGGGCGTGGCGGGCGTGCTGGCTGCGCCCCCGGCGTCCGAGGCGGGAGTGCCCGCCAACGCTCCGACGCGCCGCCCGCGGGCGGTGGCCGTCGCGCCCGTCGACACGGGGCACGCCCCCGCCGCGCGCGAGACGCTCGCGGCCCGCGCGCCTCGGCTGTTCCGTGGCGCCGGCGGGGGCGGAGGCGGGGGCGCGGGCGGCGCGTTCCGCAGCGCCACGCTG
The DNA here is from genome assembly GCA_035623755.1 of Gemmatimonadales bacterium. GTDB lineage: Bacteria > Gemmatimonadota > Gemmatimonadetes > Gemmatimonadales > JACORV01 > Fen-1245. The sequence continues at coordinate 6,990 of DASPSV010000147.1, read as the reverse complement.
GAGGAGGCGGTCTCGAGCCTGGGCGGCACCATCCGCCTGGTGGACGGGATGCAGATCGAGCGGGTGCAGATCGGGCCGGGACGACTGGTGGCCGGCGCGGACAGCGCCGCCGATGTGGTGCGCGTGACCTACACGGACGCGGGACAGACCCTGCTGCTCGACCAGCAGCGGATCGACGCCGCGAGCGCCGCCGCCGGCGCCGGCGCGGCGCGCGCCGCCGACGCGGCGCAGGCGGCGGGCGACACGGTGGTCACCGTGGCGCCGGACGGCTCGCGCCAGGCGCGGTGGCAGGACCCGGACGGATTCTGGCTGTCGTTGAGCGGGCGGGTGCCGGTGGACTCGCTCCGGCACCTCATCGAGCGGGTGCGCTAGCTCAGTCGCCTTCGGCGGGCTCCCCCGAGGCGATCGCGCGCTGCAGGCGGTCGAACTCCTCGGTGCGGTTGGCCGTCATCGGGTTCACCATCACCGCGCCGGTCAGCTTGTGCTCGCGCACGTAGTGCGCCGTGAAGTTCGGCGCCGCGAGATCGGTGCTGCCCTCGATCCGGACGGCGTCCGGGCGGTCGGTGTCGCCGAGCACGTTGATGGTCACGTCGAACAGGTCCGAGAAGAACGCGGACTGGTGCGCGTACGGCTCGTCCGCGCCCGCCATGTTCCGCCCCGCCTGCTTGCCCTGCATCAGGGCGTTGTCCCAGTGCTCCAGGCGGCGCGGCACCCGGCTGATCGGGTCGGGGAACCGCGCCACGTCCCCCGCCGCCCAGACGCCCTCGGCGTTGGTCTCGAGCCGGACGTTCACGATCAGGCCGCCGCGGTCGATGCCGAAGCCCGAGTTCGCGAGCCAGCCGGTGTTGGGCTCCGCGCCCACGCCGGCCACGACCACGTCGGCCGGGAACTCCTCGCTGTCCGTCGCCACGGCGCTGGCCTTGCCGCCCGCGCTCTTCACCCGGGCCACGCGGGCACCGGTCCGGATCGCGATCCCGTGGCTCTCCAGCATCCGCCGGAAGAAGTCGGACAGCGACGGATCGGCGAACCGCCCGTAGACCAGCGGCCCCATCTCGAGCACCGTCACCTCGGCCCCGAGGCCGCGCGCGGTGGCCGCCACCTCCATCCCGATGAAGCTGCCCCCCACCAGCACGAGCCGGACGCCGGGCTTGAGGGCCGCCTTGAGCGCGGTGCTCTCGGCCATGGTCCGGAGCAGCGTCACGCCGGGCACGTCCGCGCCCGGCACGCCGAGGCGCCGGGCGTGCGACCCGGTGGCCAGCAGCAGGCGGTCGTACTCCAGGCGCTCGCCGCTCGTCAGGGTCACCGACCGCTTCTTCATGTGGACGGACCGGGCCTCGACGCCGAGCCGGTAGCGCACGCGGTTGTCGCGGTACCACAGCGCGTCGTGGATGCGGACGGCCTCGGGCTGCTCGCGGCCGGCGAGGTATCCCTTGGAGAGCGGCGGACGGTGGTAGGGGAGCTCGCGCTCGGCGCTGACCACGGTGATCTCGCCGTGCTGGTCCACCTCGCGGATCCCCTCGATGGCGCTGGCGGCCGCCAGGCCGCCGCCGACGATCACGTATTTGGCCATTTGGGGCACAAAGGTAGGATAAGTTGCTCAGAGAGCAAGAGTTCGGGCCCGTTCCCGGACGGCAACTGCCCTGCCCACCGATCTCCGACGGGCGGCTCTCTTAGTGGTGGCCGTCGCCCTCGGCCGCCATCCGGTCCAGCAGCCGCGGCGACACGATCGGGAAGGTCGAGGCGAACCACGCATGGCACAGCGCCCACGCGCCGGCGAAGCCGGCCGTCACCAGCAGCTCGATCCACCCCAGCGGCGCCCGCGGCGCGCGCTGCACGATGGACGGCACGACGAACACCCACCGGTCGAGCCACAGCCCCACCAGCGAGATGGTCGCGAAGGTGCCGAGGATGGCGGGCGTCTGCTTCGGCTTGACGCCCATCAGGCCCCAGAACGGCACCACGAACACCAGCACCACCATCAGGATGCCGATCGGCCGCCACGGCTGCGCGGCGATGCGGAGCATCATCGCGCTGGTCTCCTCCGGCATGTTGCCGTACCAGATGACGATGAACTGGGAGAAGAACAGGTACATCCAGAAGACGGTGAAGGCGAAGCACAGCTTGCCCAGGTCGTGCATGCGGTGCGGCGGGATCAGGTCCTCGAGCGCCAGGTGGCGGCGCCAGAAGATGGTCGTCAGCGCGAGCGCCATCAGGCCCATCAGCCAGGCGGCCATGAAGAAGTAGGCGCCCAGCAGGTTGGAGAGCCAGTGCGGCGCGAGCGACATGATGAAGTCGAACCCGATGACGCTCATCACGACCGCGTACGCGACGACCAGGCCGCCGGCGAGGCGCGACAGCCGGCCCTCGGCGACGGCGAGCTGCGCGGCGTCGTCGGCCGCGTCCCAGCGCCGCGCCAGCCACCGGAGCGTGCGGCTCAGCCGTGCGGGCGCCGCGGCCGCGAGCGGCGCGGCGTCGGGCCGCAGCGAGTGGTACACGAACCACAGGCTGAGGCCGTACATCACGACCAGGCCGGCGCCGACCCGCGCGAACACGAACCAGTCGCGCAGCCAGAAGCCCTTGGGCCACTCCTCGACCGGGGCCGCGATCCACGGGAAGACGTGCGCGCGGCCGATCCACAGCACGAGGAACAGCAGGAACGAGACCGGGAGGAACGCCGCCGAGGCCTCGGCGATGCGCCGCACCGGGTGGCTCCAGCGCGCGCCGGCGAGGATCTGCGTCGCGGCGAACAGCACGCCCGCCTGCGACAGGCCGGTCCAGAACAGCCAGTTGACGAAGTAGGCCCGCCAGGCGCGCGCCGGGTCGGCGCGGAAGACCGCCGCCAGGAACGCCACCAGGCCGGCGGCGAACAGCGCGCCGGCGAGCGGCCGCAGCCAGGCCGGCAGCGGGCGGTCCAGCCGGCGGAGGACGTCGTCCCGCAGCCCGGGCCCGGCGGTCGCGGTCTCGCTCACGGCATCCCCTGCAGCTTCCGCACGTAGTTGACCACGCTCCACCGGTCCCAGGGGCTGCGGATCTTGTCGCCGTACTTGGGCATGATGCCGCGGCCCTGCTTGATCATCGCGTAGATGTAGCCGTCGCTGCGCTGCTGCGTCGTGGGCTGGGTGATGTCCGGCGGCGGCACGAACTTCGGGACCACGGTCCCGTCGGAGTGGCCGGCCGGTCCGTGGCACACGATGCAGTAGGTGTCGTAGAGCAGCTGGCCGCGCGCCAGCGACGCCGACGTGCGCGGCACCGGGTTCGCCACGTTCTTGAGCTCGGTGAGGATGTCGAGCGAGTCCTCGAGCCCCGTGACCGGCACGGCGCCGGGCGGCGGCATGCGCTGCGCGCTGTCGGCCAGCGCGCCCGCCTCGAACGGCCGCACCGCGACCTGCTGCTGCATCGTGGTGAACCAGGGCACCTTGGCGATGGCGTTGTCGAGCGTGGTGCAGCCGGTGGCGCCCGCGGCGAGCAGCAGCGCCGCACCGAGCGCCGCCACCGCTGCCCCCGTGCCCCGCCGCCGCGCCGCCCGCCGCTCAGACATCCTTCACCTCTTCGGCGCCGGCGGTCGTGAACAGCTCGCGCGCCTCCGCCAGCTGGGCGGGGCCGCCGAACGCGACCACGCCGAACTTGTCGTCGCTGAACCGCGGGTCGTAGCCCGGCGCCCGGCCGAGCTTGGGCAGGCCGGCGAACAGGAACATGGCGCCGACGGTGACCAGGGAGCCGATGAGGATGGTGGTCTCGAACCCGATCACGATGAACGGCGGCCAGGAGATGATCGGCTTGGCGCCCGTGATGAGCGGCCAGTCGAGCGAGGTGGCGATGGCGTAGAAGAACCCGAACGCCGTGCCGCACAGGGCGCCGAACAGCGTGAACAGCCGCACCGGGCTCTCCTTCTTCGCCAGCACGTCGGCCAGCTCCGGCCGCGGCACGGGCGAGTACACCCGGTAGTTGGCGTAGCCCTTGGCCTTGAGCGACGCGATCGCCGCCACCGCGGCGTCGAGCCGCCCGAACACGCCCACCACGCCGGCGGGCGCGCCGGCGCCGGTGCCTGGGGCGGATCGAGCGGGCGGCGCGACGAACGCCTCCTTCCCCGGCCCGCGTGCGTCCGGCGCGTTCACCGGTGCGCCCGCGGCGTCACCGGCGGCGGCAGCGCCTCCTTGAACTCGGCGATGGCCACCGACGGGAAGAACTTGATGGCCAGCAGGAACCACATCGAGAACCAGCAGAAGCTCCCGATCAGGATCCCCAGCTCCGGCCAGCGCGGCAGGTAGTACGACCACTGCCACGGCTCGTACTCGTGCGACAGCCCGGTCACGATGATCACGAACCGCTCGAACCACATCCCGATGTTGACGAAGATCGAGATCACGAACAGCGTCGGGATGCTGGTGCGCACCTTCTTGAACCACAGCAGCTGCGGGATGAACGCGTTGCAGGTGAGCATGATCCAGGTCGCCCACCAGTACTGGCCGAACGCGCGGTTGTAGAACGAGGCGCGCTCGAACGGGTTGCCGCTGTACCACGCCATGAAGAACTCGACCGCGTAGGCGTAGGCGACGATGGACGCGGTGAGCAGGCACACCTTGGCCAGGCTCTCGAAGTGGCTCACCCGGATGTAGCGCTCGAGGTGGAACGCCTTGCGGAGCGGCACCAGGATGGTGATCACCATCCCGCACCCCGAGAAGATGGCGCCGGCGACGAAATACGGCGCGAAGATCGTCGCGTGCCAGCCCGGCACGATCGCCATCGCGAAGTCCCACGACACCACGCTGTGCACCGACAGCACCAGCGGCGTCGCGAACCCGGCCAGGTACAGGTACATCCGGCCGAAGTGGCGCCACTCGTTGTCGGAGCCCCGCCACCCGAACGACACCAGGGTGTACAGCTTCTTGCGCCAGCCCGCCGCCTGGTCGCGCACCGCCGCCACGTCGGGGATCAGCCCCATCAGCAGGAAGGTGGCCGACACGGTCAGGTAGGTCGAGATCGCGAACACGTCCCACACCAGCGGGGACCTGAAGTTGGACCACAGGCCGCGGAAGTTCGGGTACGGGAACACCCAGTAGGCGTACCAGGCGCGGCCGAGGTGGAGGACCGGGAACAGGCCGGCCGTCATGACGGCGAACACCGTCATCATCTCCGCCGCGCGGTACACCGCCGTCCGCCACCCGGCCCGGAACAGCAGCAGGATGGCGCTGATCAGCGTGCCCGAGTGCGCGATGCCGACCCAGAACACGAAGGTCGTGATGTAGCTGCCCCAGAAGATCGGCGGCTGGTAGCCCGTGACGCCGAGGCCGTAGCGCAGCTGCCACGCCCACGAGAACGCGCCGAACGCGAGCCCGGCGAGCACGAACCCCATCCCGATGAAGTACTTCCGGCCCGGCGGATGGAGCGTCGCGATGACGTCGCGCGTGGTGTCCGCGTAGGTCGGCGGCGCCTCGGCCGCGGCGGGCGTCACGGGAAGGGCGGCGGTGGCCACGCGCTCAGGCCTCCCCGTCCGCGATCACCCGCTCGAGGTAGGTGATCCCCGGCCGGGTGTTGAGCATGTCGAACACGTGGTAGCCCCGCGGGTCGCCCTTGAGCCGGTTGAGCCGGCTCCCGCCGTCGTGCGCGTCGCCGAACACGATCGCCTCGGCGGGGCAGGTCTGCGCGCAGGCCGGCGTGATGTCGCCGTCCACGAGCTCGCGCTTCCTGACCTTGGCGTCGTTCTGCGCGAACCGGATGCGCTGGACGCAGAAGGTGCACTTCTCCATCACGCCCTTGGTGCGCACCGTCACGTCGGGGTTGAGCTGCCAGTTCAGCGGCTCCGGGAAGGCGAAGTACGGATCGCCGTCGCGGCCGTAGTCCCACCAGTTGAAGTAGCGCACCTTGTAGGGGCAGTTGTTGGCGCAGTAGCGGGTGCCGACGCAGCGGTTGTAGACCTGCCCGTTGAGGCCGTCGGGCGTGTGGTACGCGGCGTACACCGGGCACACCGGCTCGCACGGCGCGGCCTCGCACTGCTGGCACAGCATCGGGATCTGGCGCACCTGGAACGCGGAGCCCGAGGTGTCGCCCTCGAAGTAGCGCTCGAGGCGGATCCAGGCCATGCCGCGGTGCCGCTGGATCTGCTCCTCGCCCACCACCGGCACGTTGTTCTCGGCCGAGCACGCCACCACGCACGACTGGCACCCGGTGCAGCGGGAGAGATCGACCACCATCTCCCACTTCGGGTTCGGCTTCGCGTAGACCCCGATCTCCGCGCGCTGGCGCTGCGAGGCGGCCGCCTCCGCGATGGCCTCGCGCTCCGCCTCGGAGATCGTGGCCTCGGGGCCGGGCTCGACCCGGCCGGCCAGGGCGCCCGCCACGCCCACGGCGCGGGCGATGCCGCGGCCGAGCTGCCGCGGGCTGCCCTCGGTGGTCGCCAGCCGCACCGTGCGCCCGGTCCGGGTGAGCGACACCCGCGTCGAGCAGTAGGCCAGCGCCCCCGAGGCGTCCGTCGCGTCGGCGGCGAGCAGGTCGAGCGGGCTCACCCCGCGACCCCGGGCGAGGCGGCCGTAGGCGGTGTGCCCCTGCCCGACCGGCATCGCGACCACGTCGGGGCGCACGCCGGGGTAGACGTAGACCGGGGCCTCGACGCGCCCGTGCGGCGAGGCGACCGTGACGACGTCGCCGTTCGCGACGCCGAGGCGCGCCGCCGTGTCCGGGTGCACCTCGACCCAGCTGTGCCAGGCGATCTTGGTCGCGACGTCCGGCAGCTCCTGCAGCCAGCCCTTGTTCGCGCCGCGCCCGTCGAACAGCGCGGCCGAGGGATAGACCACCAGCACCGGCGCCGAGGCGTCGCCGTCGAACACGGGCGGCTGGTACGTCAGCTTGGCGTAGTCCGACGTCAGGTACACGGCGTGCTGCGCCACGGGGCCGAACTGGCCGCCGTGCTGCAGCGCCTGCTCGAGCGCCGCCGGCGCGAGCCCCTTCGCCACCAGGTCGCGCGCCGACGCGGCGCCCCCGCCGATCTTCTTC
>DASPSV010000166.1:0-4192 GCA_035623755.1 Gemmatimonadales bacterium | reverse complement strand
GTCGAGGGGCTGGATCCGAACGACCTCGAGGGGCTCAAGGACGTGGAGCGCGACGACCACGGCAACCTGCGCATCGCCGAGGTCTCGATCGGCGAGATCCTCAAGGCGGCGGTGCAGGACCGGCTCAAGCAGTTCGGGATCAAGATGACCGTGGTGGCCAAGAACATCGGCTACGAGCTGCGCTGCGCCGATCCGATTCCCTACGACATGGAGTACACCCGCGACCTCGGCTACTGCGCGGCCAAGTCGCTGCTCTCCGGCTGCAGCGGCATCATGATCTCGATGCAGGGCGGGCACTTCGTGCCGATCCCGTTCACGGAGATGCTGGATCCGCAGACCGGCCGGACGCGGGTGCGGCAGGTGGACATCCACTCCACCCGCTACGCCATCGCGCGCCGCTACATGATCCGCCTGCGCCGCGACGACTTCGACGACCCGCACGAGCTGGCCCGGTTCGCCGCGACGGCCCACCTCAGCCTCGATCAGTTCCGCGAGCAGTTCGAGTACCTGGTGAAGGACGAGCCGCCCCCGCTGGACATCGGGCCCTGCCCGCCGGCGGGCTTCGACGAGAAACCCTAGCGCCTGACGCCCCTTTTCCGGGGCACGGAAAATGCCCCTCCGGCGGACGTGGACGATCGCGCGTTCGCCGGGAGGCCGGCAGCCGGTCCCGTCGCGCCGCACAAGTGGGTCATCGCCGGCACGGTGCTGACGGGGACCTTCATGGCGGTGCTGGACGCCAGCATCGTCAACGTCGCCCTCCCGAAGATGATGGGGACCCTCGGCGCCACCGTCGAGGAGATCACCTGGGTCGCGACGGCCTACCTGCTGGCCAACGTGCTCATCATGCCGGTCATCGCGCTGCTGTCGGCGCGGTTCGGCCGCAAGCGGTTCTACATGGCGAGCGTCGTGGCCTTCACGCTCGCCTCGATGGCGTGCGGCGCGGCGCGCAGCCTGCCGGCCATCGTCGTCTTCCGGATCGTGCAGGGCCTCGGGGGCGGCGCGCTCATCACCGTGGCGCAGGCCATCCTGCGCGAGACCTTCCCGCCCGAGGAGCAGGGCCTGGCGATGGGGATCTACGGCGTCGGCGTGATCGTCGCGCCAGCGGTGGGGCCGACGCTCGGCGGGTGGCTCACCGACCAGTACTCCTGGCCGTGGATCTTCTACGTCAACGTGCCGATCGGGGTGCTGAACCTGCTGCTGGTGTCGCGTTACATCCACGACCCGCACTACCTCGAGCGGCACCGGGGGCGCATCGACTGGTCGGGCCTGGGGCTGATGGCGGTCGGTCTCGGCTCGCTGCAGCTGATGCTCGAGAAGGGGCAGGAGAAGGACTGGTTCTCGTCGTCGTTCATCGTGTGGCTCGCGGTGCTCGCCGTCGCGGGACTCGGGCTGTTCGTGTGGCGCGAGCTGACGGCCCGGCGGCCGGCGGTGGACCTCCGGATCCTCAAGAACGTGCCGTTCGCGTCCGGCACCGCCCTCGGCGGCGTGCTCGGCATGGGGATGTTCGGCACGCTGTTCCTGCTGCCGGTGTTCATGCAGAACCTGCTCGGCTTCCCGGCGCTCACGTCGGGCGTGGCGATGCTGCCGCGGAGCCTCGCCTCGGGCGTCGTCGGCCCGATCGGCGGCTGGCTGTACAACCGCATCGGCGCCCGGGTGCTGGTCGCGACCGGCCTGGTGCTGAACGCCTACGCCTTCTGGCAATTCGCGCACCTCACCGGCCAGGTGGGCGCGTGGGACCTGTTCTGGCCGCAGATCTGGTCGGGTGCGGGCACCGGCATCCTGTTCGTGGCGATCAGCACCGCGGCGCTCTCCACGATCGCGAAGCCGAAGATGACCGCGGCCACGGGGCTGTTCAACGTGGTGCGGCAGGTGGCCGCGAGCATCGGCATCGCGGTGGCGGCGACGCAGGTGAGCTACGGCACCAGCCGCTACCACGACGTGCTGGCCGAGCACGTGACCGCGTACGGCGAGGGCACGCGGCTGTTCCTGGGGCGGCTGACGGCGGCCATGCGCGCCGCGGGCGCCGACCCGGTCACCGCCGCGAAGCGGGCGGTCGCGATCCTGGACCTGCGGGTGACGCGCCAGGCGGTGGTGCTCGCCTACAACCACCTGTTCGAGCTGGCGGCCGCGCTGTTCGTCGTGGCACTCCCGCTGGTCGTGCTGCTCCGGAAGAAGGCGCCCGCCGGCGGCGCCGTGCCGGCGGTGGCGGCCGACTAGCACCGCAGGCTCTGGTCGGGTCCGCGCGGCCCGGCTAGCTTCCCGCGTCGAACCCCGTCCAGCGAGTCGAGCGCCGTCCATGACGCAGCACCCCGCCGCCGCGCACGCCGCGGCTCTGCTCGCCCTCCTTGGCGCGTGTGCCGGCCAGCACCGGCCCGCGGGCGCGTACCGGCCGGTCCGGCGCGACGTCACCATCACGGCGGTCCCGCTCCTCACCCGCGAGATGCGGCGCATCTACCCGTTCCTCGCGCGCGACTTCGCCGCGGGCGGCGTGCTCGCGGGCAAGGAGCTGTACGCGTTCGAGCCGTCCACGGTCACGGCGGTGGAAGGCGACACGCTCGCGCTGACCCTGGTGAACCCCGAGGACGACGAGCACTCGTTCGTCCTGCCTGGCCTCGCCGTGGACCTGCCGGGCCAGTCCACCGTGACGGCGACCTACGTCGCGGCCGCGCCCGGCCTGGTCCGGTTCACGTGCGCGGTGGCCGCGCACCTGCCCTACATGGTCGGGACGCTGGTCGTGCTGCCGGCGGCGTCGTTCGCCGCGAGGTGACGGCGCCCGCGCGCGGCCGCCTCGGCGAGCTGGCGCAGCTGTTCCTCAAGCTCGGCGTCGTCGGGTTCGGCGGGCCGGCCGCGCACATCGCGATGATGGAGGACGAGGTGGTGCGGCGGCGGCACTGGCTGTCGCGCCAGGAGTTCCTCGACTACCTCGGCGCCGCCAACCTCATCCCCGGCCCCAACTCCACCGAGATGGCGATCTTCGTCGGCCGCGCCCGCGCGGGCACGGCGGGTCTCCTCGTCGCCGGCGCGTGCTTCATCGCGCCCGCGGTGCTGATCGTCACCGCCGTCGCGTGGGCGTACACGCGGCTGGGCAATCTGCCCGCCGCCGAGGGCGTGCTGGTCGGCGTGAAGCCGGTGGTGATCGCCGTCGTGCTGCAGGCGCTGTGGGGCCTCGGGCACGCCGCGGTGAAGTCGGCCTGGCTCGGCTTCCTCGGCGCGGCGGCCGTGGCGGCCACCGCGCTCGGCGCGAACGAGCTGGCGGTGCTCGCCGCGGCGCTGGTCCTGGGCGTGGCGTGGTGGCGGGGGGGGCGACGGGGGCGGCGGGGCCCGGCCGGCGGGCCGCCGCGCGCGGCCGCGGGGCTCGCCCTGCCGGGCGCCAGCCTGCTCCGGCCGGCCGCGGCGGCCGGCGCCGCGCTCGCGCCCGCCGGGATCGGCCTGTGGCCGCTGTTCGGCATCTTCTTCAAGGTCGGGGCCGTGCTGTTCGGGTCCGGCTACGTGCTGCTGGCGTTCCTGCGCGGCGACCTGGTGACGCGGCTGCACTGGCTCACCGAGCGACAGCTGCTCGACGCGGTCGCGGTGGGCCAGGTCACGCCGGGGCCGGTGTTCACCACGGCGACGTTCGTGGGCTATCTGCTGCGCGGGGTGCCGGGGGCGGCGGTCGCCACGCTGGGCATCTTCCTGCCGGCGTTCGTCTACGTGGGGCTGAGCGGCGTGCTGCTGCCGCGACTGCAGCGGTCGGAGGCGGCGCGGGCGGCGCTCGACGCCGTGAACGTCGCCTCGCTCGCCCTCATGGCGGTCGTGACGTGGCAGCTCGCGGGCGCGGCGCTGGTGGATCCGTGGACGGTGCTGCTGGCGGCGATGGCGGCGGTGCTGCTGCTGCGGTGGCGGGTCAACGCCTCGTGGCTGGTGCTGGGGGGCGGCCTCGCGGGCCTGCTGCTCCGGTCCCTCGCCTGACGCCTAGTGCCCGACCGGCGGCGTGCCGGTCATGATCCGCAGCAGCGGGCGCCCGCCCACGTCCTGGAGCGGGAGGTACACCAGGTGGGTGCGCGGATCCACCGCCACCGAGTGCGCGTTGGGGATGTGGATCTCGCCCTCGCGCACCAGCCCCGGGCCGGCCTCCGCGAAGACCGTCACCGTGCCGATCTCCGACGCCACGTAGACCCGCCGCCAGCCGGGGTCGATGGCCAGCACGTCGGGC
>DASPSV010000113.1:0-2176 GCA_035623755.1 Gemmatimonadales bacterium | reverse complement strand
GGCGAACCGCGCCAGCCGCAGGGTGTCGCCGCGCTGGTCCACGAGGCCCAGCGGCGGCGCCGCCCGGTCGAGGCGCGGGACGTCGTCGGCCGCGCCGGTCGCGGGGTCGAACGCGAGGCCGCGCGTGGCGGCCCGCACCCGGCCCGCCGCGGCGGCGAGGCCCGCGGCCACCAGGAGGCCCGCGGCGACGAGGGCGAGCCGGCCGGGGCGGGAGCGCCACAGCGCCGCGAGGCCTCCGAGGAGCCCGTCGCGCCAGATGGTGCCCAGCGCGCCGAGCATCGCCACCGGCTCCCCGATCAGCAGGGTCCAGCCGGCCGCGCTCGGCAGGGTGTCCCGCGCGCTGCCGAAACAGATCAGCCGGGTGCGCTGCAGCCACTCCGGCGTGTCCGCCGGGAGCGGCCACAGGGCGAGCGCCCACCACGCCGCGGTGATCGCGACGATGGCGGCGAGCGCCGCGAGCGGCCCGGCCTCCCGGCGGCCGACCCTCATCAGCCCACCTTCCACACGAACGACAGCAGCTTCCAGTTCACGAAGTAGTAGACGATGAACGCCAGCAGGAACACGCCCACCAGCACGTAGGTGCCGCGCAGCTTCAGCGCGCCCTCGTGCGGCCGGACCTCGGGCTCGCCGGCCTCCGCGCCGTACGCCTGCTTCGGCAGCCGGAGCACGCCCTGCGGCACGCCGTGGAAGCCCATGGCCATGCCTTCCTTCGCGTCCTCCGGCAGCGGCTTGCCGAAGAACACCGACCAGGCGGCGATCACGATGTACAGCGTGGCGCCGGTGGCGGCCAGCAGGCCGCCGATGCCCATGATGGCGAGCAGCAGGTCCACCGCCGGGCTGTACTGCAGGTCGAGGGCGGCGCCGGCGAAGCTGATGTCGTAGTGGCGCCGCGGCACGCCGAACGTGCCCGCGAAGGTCATCGAGGTGGTGAACAGCGCCATCCCGGCGGCGAACAGGTACGGCTGGATCCGCGCCACCGGCCAGAAGGCGATCTGCTTCCGGAACACCAGCGGGATCACGTAGTAGGTCGCGCCCATGAACGCCAGCGCGGTGCCCGCGACCACCGTGGCGTGGAAGTGTCCGGGCACCCGGAGCGTGTTGTGCGCGATGATGTTGATCTGCTCGGTGCCGAAGGTGACGCCGGTGATGCCGCCGATGAAGCCGAACAGCACGATGGAGAAGATCGTGGCCGAGAAGCCGGGGTCGCCCCACGGCGCCTTGGTCAGCCACTCGAACATCCCCTTGGTGTAGCCGCGCAGCCGCTGGCCCATCTCCAGGCCCGCCGGCACCGTGAAGCCGTGGATCATCGTGGCCAGCACCGCCAGGTACATCGCGTAGCTGGTGTTCCAGATCTTCCATGCCGCCCCGAAGCCGGGGTCCACCAGCAGGTGGTGGGCCGAGGCCATCGAGATGAACAGCACGTAGAGGAAGAACGCGGTGCGGCTGATCTTCTCGTTGATGACCACCGCGCCCACGGTGAGCGCGCCCAGCAGGTACCAGATGGAGACCATCGCGGCCACGTTGATCTGCTGCGACGAGTGGCCCAGGCCCCACCAGATCATCCGGTACACCTCGGGGTCCGGCATCGGCGCCCAGCCCATCGCCCACAGCCAGGTCGGGACGTAGATCGCCGCGCCGTGCAGCAGGGTGATCACCGCGATCACCGCGGCCGTCGTGGCGCCGAACGTCACCAGCGGCACCGAGCCCTGGTACGTCTTCTCGCGCCGCGCCACCACCAGGTTGGCGAAGAACAGCCCCACGGTCAGCAGCGCGCCGACCGCGAAGAAGATGATGCCGAGGTAGTAGTTGGGGTTCGCCTTGAGCGGCGGGTACGAGGTGAACAGCACGTCGGCGTTGCCCGACCACATCACCACCTCGGTCAGCACCGCCCCCACCGCCATCAGGCCGAAGCCGAGCCACGACAGCCGCGGCGCGGCCGCCCGGCTCGACAGCAGCACCGGGCCGGCGAAGTACAGCACCGCCATCTCGAAGAAGATGATGAAGAAGATGAGCATGCTCATGCCGTGTATCGTCAGTATCCGGTAGAACCACTCGGCCGAGAGCAGGTGGACGGCCTGCCACCGGGTAAGCAGCACCAGCACCGCCGCGATGCCGCCGACCAGCAGCGAAACCGTGGCGACCACGGCGTGGGCCTTGATCAAGGCCTCGGCCTGCG
>DASPSV010000056.1:0-2146 GCA_035623755.1 Gemmatimonadales bacterium | reverse complement strand
GACCGCCGCAAGGACGAGTTCCTCGCCATGCTGGCCCACGAGCTCCGCAACCCGCTGGCCTCGCTCAAGGGGAACGCGCAGCTGCTGGCCGAGCGGCTCGACGAGCGCAGCCCGGACCGCGGCAAGGCGGACCTGGTGGTGACCGAGGCGCAGCGGCTCGAGGCCCTGACCAGCGACCTGCTGGACTTCGCGCGCAGCGGCCCGATGGACCTCAAGCCCACCGATCCGGCCGCGCTGCTCGCGGCCTGCGTGGACGAGGTGGGGCACGAGGCGTTCGAGGTGCGCGCGGAGGGGGCCCCGCACCAGTGGCCGCTCGACGAGCGGCGGATGCGCCAGGCCCTGACCAACGTGCTCCGCAACGCGCGCCAGGCGACGCCCGCGGGCACGCGGCCGGAAGTGGCCGCGGGCCGCAGCGACGGCTCGCTGGTGTTCACGGTGCGCGACTTCGGCGCGGGCATCCCGTCCGGCGACGAGCGCCGGATCTTCTCGCCCTTCTACACGACCCGGGTCTCGGGGACCGGCCTGGGCCTCGCGGTGGCGCAACGGGTGGTGGAGCTGCACGGCGGCACGATCGCCGCCGCCAACCACCCGGACGGCGGCGCGCTGTTCCGCATCACGCTCCCCGGCGCATGAGCGCGACGGCGCGGATCCTGGTGGCCGACGACGAGCCCGGCGTGCGCGGGTTCATCGCCGAGGCGCTCGCGGACGACGGCCACGCGGTGGTGCAGGCGGCCGACGGCGCCGAGGCGGCCGGCCGGCTGGCGCGCGAGAGCTTCGACCTGCTGATCACGGACCTCCGGATGCCGCGGCTCGACGGCATGGCCCTGCTGCGGCAGGTGCGCGGCGAGCAGCCCGAGCTGGAGGTGATCGTGCTCACCGCGTTCGGCACCGTGGACTCGGCGGTCGAGGCGATGAAGCTCGGGGCGTTCGACTACCTGCAGAAGCCGATCGGCGGTCCCGCCGAGCTGCGGATGTTGGCTCGCCGCGCGCTCGAGCACCGCGCCCTGGTGGCGGCGCGCGACCGCGCGACCCGCGACTCGCCGGAGCTGCCGCCGCTCGCCTACGGCGATCCGGCGATGGAGCCGGTCGTGGAGGCGCTGCACCGGGTCGCGGGCACCGGCTCGACCGTGCTCCTGATGGGCGAGAGCGGCACCGGCAAGGAGGTCGCGGCCCGCAGCCTCCACGCCTGGAGCCCGCGCGCGGGCGGACCGTTCGTGGCCGTCAACTGCGCCGCCATCCCCGAGACCCTGCTCGAGAGCGAGTTGTTCGGCCACGAGAAGGGGGCGTTCACCGGCGCCGTGAGCGCGCGCCGGGGGCGGATCGAGCTCGCCGACGGCGGCACGTTCTTCCTCGACGAGATCGGGGAGATGCCGCCGGCGGTGCAGGCGAAGCTGCTGCGCGTGCTGCAGGACCGCCGCTTCGAGCGCGTGGGCGGGTCGCGGACCATCGAGGCGGACGTGCGCTGGGTGGCCGCCACCAACCGGAGCGTGGACGCGCTCCGCTCCTCCGGCGCGCTGCGCGAGGACCTGTACCACCGGCTCGCCGTGTTCCCGGTGCGCCTGCCGCCGCTCCGCGAGCGCCCGCGCGACATCCTGCCCCTGGCCCGGCGGCTGCTCGCCAGGAGCGGCGCCGCCATCGGCCGGCCGCACCTGACGCTCGCGCCCGACGCCGAGGCCAGGCTCGTGGCGGCGCCGTGGCCGGGCAACGTCCGCGAGCTGGCCAACGTGCTGGAGCGGGCGGCGATCCTGTGCGACGGCGACGACGTGCGCGAGGAGCACCTCGAGCTGGGCGAGGCCGCGCTGCCGGGCGACGGCGGCGCGAACGGCGGGGCGACGCTCGACGCGATCGAGCGCGTGGCCATCGAGCAGGCGCTGGCGGCGGTCGGCGGCAACCGGCGCGCCGCCGCCGAGCGGCTGGGGATCGGATTGCGCACGCTGTACGACAAGCTGAAGCGGTACAAGGGGGAAATCGCTCAGTAGGGCGGTCCGTTGCCGTTCTGGCAACGGACCGGCCCACGACCCTCCGTCTTTGCTATCCTCTGAAGTACAGGTACACCGCCAGGATGCACACCAGCACCATCCCCGACAGGATCACGTCCCACCGGTTCCAGCTCGCGCGCGACTCGGCGCGGTGCTCGTCGGTGAGC
>DASPSV010000052.1:0-9025 GCA_035623755.1 Gemmatimonadales bacterium | reverse complement strand
GCGGCGGCGACGGTCACGGGGGGCGCGGGGGGGGCGGGGGGGCGCTTCACGCGCCCGCAGCGGCACGCCGGGTCTGCTCCCAGGCGTGGTACGACGAGCGCACCAGCGGGCCCGACTCGACGTGCCGGTAGCCCAGCTCGCGCCCGATGCGCGCCAGCTCGGCGAACTCCGCGGGCGTCCAGTAGCGGGCGACCGGCAGGTGCGCGGCCGAGGGGCGGAGGTACTGCCCGATGGTGAGGATGTCCACGCCCACCCCGCGCAGGTCGCGCAGCGCCGTCACCGTCTCGTCCCACGCCTCGCCGAGCCCCACCATGATGCCCGACTTGGTCGTCAGCGCCGGGTCCATCGCCTTCGCGCGCGCCAGCAGCTCGAGCGCGCGGTCGTAGCGCCCGCCGGGCCGGGCCAGGCGGTAGAGGCGCGGCACCGTCTCGAGGTTGTGGTTCAGCACGTCCGGCCGGGCCTCGACCACGATGCGCAGCGCGGCCTCGCTGCCCTTGAAGTCGGGGATCAGCAGCTCGATCGACGCGCCCGGGAGGCGGAGCCGCGTCTCCGCGACCACCGCGGCGAACTGCTCCGCACCCCCGTTGGGGAGATCGTCGCGGTCCACCGACGTCACGACCAGGTATTCCAGCCCCATCGCCGCCGCCGCCTCGGCCAGCCGCCGCGGCTCCTCGGCGTCGAGCGGGAGAGGCGTGCCGTGGGCGACCGCGCAGTAGGCGCAGTTCCGGGTGCACACGTCGCCGAGGATCATGAAGGTCGCGGCGCGATGCTCCCAGCACTCGCCCACGTTGGGGCAGTGCGCTTCCTCGCACACCGTGTGTAGGCCCCGGTCGCGCATCACCCGCCGCACCTCGGCGTAGTTCGCGCCACCCGGCGCCTTCACCTTGAGCCACGCGGGCTTGCGGGCGGGGGCGCCGTCCACGGCGAGGGGCTCGCCCCGTCGCGACGTGATCTGGACGAGCGGAAGAGGCACGGTGGTCATTGGAAGCGGGAAACATAGCCGCGGCCCCGGGGCCGGGCCAGTTCGCATCAACCGTCCGGTTGACCGGGCTTCTTGAGGTCCCGGAGCTCCTGCTCGATGGACGGCGGCAGGAGCATGTTGTCCGCGATCTCGGCGATCTCGTCGGCGCGCCGCCACTCGCGCTCGAGGTCCCGCACCTCCGCCTGCTCGTCCACCGCCATCTCGAGCGCGAGGCCCTGGGCCCCCTTGAGGGTCGAGACCGCGATCTCGGCGCGGGTGGCGGTCGCGATCAGCTCCTGGGGCCCGCCGGCCCGCTCCACGACGGAGGCCGCCTCCTCCGCCTTCCGCTTGACCTTGCGCCCCTTCTTGAGGTTCACGTAGGTCAGGCCGTGGCGGAGCGCGCGCTCGGCGTCGCTCCCTTCGAGCATGGCGCCAACCTGGTCGCACCGGGGGCAGCGCAGCAGCAGGGCGAGATCCTGGTGCATGGTGCGCGACAGCCGGGCGCGCTGCACGTGCCGGGCGCGCAGCACCATCACGGCGCCGCAGTGGCCGCAGACCGGCGGCTCGATGTTCACCCTGCGGTTGCCGACGAGGCCCGTGTAGAGGCTGTCTCCGACGCGCGGCAGCTGCATGAACAGCCAGGCCGAGGAGCCTCCTGCGGCGATGTTGGTGGCGACGGTGACGCCGACGAACGCGATGGTGACGGGGATGACCACCTTGAGCCGCTCGCGCTCGCGCGCCTTGAGCCGCTCGCCGTACCGCCAGCCGGCCATCTCGATGCGCGGCGGCTTGCCGACGCGCACCACGTCGCAGGGACCGGCGCGCACCAGCGCGACCTGGTCGGTGGTGGCGGCGACGCGGCCGGCGGCGGCCATCCGCTCGAGCGCCGCCACGGTTTCCAGGCGGTCGTGCTGCGTGGTGAGGTTCCAGCGGCCGCACCGCTGGCAGATCACCCAGGCTCTGGCCTTCCACCCGTCGAAGGCGAACCGCCGGCCGACGCCCAGGCCGGAGGCGCCGCCGTCCCCGCCGAGCGCGCCGGAGCAGAAGGCGCAGGTGGTGTACATCGGGGAAGCCCTACGAGCGGCGGTCGAATCTGGTGACGGCGCAGCTCGTGATGTCCCAGGCCGTGGCCCCCTCGAGGACGAGGTCGCGCACGATCTCGCCCGTGAGCGGGCCGAGCAGGATGCCCTTGCGGCCGTGCCCGGTGGCGTACCACAGGCCGGCGACCTCGGGGTCCGGGCCGATGAGCGGGCGCCCGTCGGGCGTGACGGGCCGGAGGCCGGCCCAGCTGCGGTGGATGCGCTGCGCCGCGATCGCGGGCAGCAGCGCCGCCGTGCCCGTGAAGATGTGCGCCAGCCCGCCGGGGGTGGTGTCCTTGGCGAAGCCGGCGGACTCCATCGTGGAGCCGAGCAACGCGTCCTCGCCGCGCGGGACGATGTACACGTGGCTGCCGAACAGGACGCCCGCGGGCTCGCCGGCGGGCCAGGTGACGACCACCATCTGCCCGCGGATCGGCTCGACGGGAAGCCGGCGCGGCAGGCCGCGCAGGGCGGGCGACCACGCGCCGCCCGCCACCACCGCGCCGCCGGTGCCGTAGCGGCGGGACGGCGTCGCCACCGCCGTGACGCGGCCCGCGGCGATCACGACCTCGGTCGCTTCCTCGTGGTCCGCCACCTCGACGCCGTGGCGCACGGCGTCCGCGAGCAGCGCGGCGGTGAGCGAGACGTTGTTGACGCGCGCGTCCTCGGGCGCGAGCAGCCCGCCCCGGGCCGCCGGGTTGATGCCGGGATGGCGCCGCCGCAGGGCGGGGGCGTCCAGCCACTCGGCCGAGAGCCCCGCCGCGCGCTGCGCCCCGACTTGGGCGACGAGCGCCGCGGCCTCGTCGTCGCCGAGGGCGACCTGCACGCTCCCGCCGCCCACGTAGCCGACGTTCACGCCGGTGCGGCGGTCGAGCTCGGGCACCAGCGCGCGGTAGCGTTCCCGGGCGGCGATGGCGAGGGGAAGCAGCGGATCGTCGGGGAGCACCTCGACCTGGGGCGTCAGCATGCCGGCCGCGGCGCCGGAGGCCTCCGCCCCGGGCATCGCGCGCTCGAGGAGCAGGATGCGGTTTCCGCGCGCCGCGAGCGCCCGGGCCGTGGCGGCGCCCACGATGCCGCCGCCGATCACCACGCAGTCGTACGGATGGCCGCTCACGGCGTGCTTGCGCGAAACCCGGACGCCCGTAGCTTCGTAGGGCGAGTCAGGACAGGGACGGGAGGCGTCTGATGCTGCGCAAGGTCTTCGGCTTCGCGATTCTGGCGGTCGTGGCGTTCATCGTCCTCAGGCTGGCGCTCGGCCTCCTGAAGATCGTGCTCGGGTTCGCCTGGACCATACTGATGCTGGCCCTCGTGGGCCTGGTGATCTACTGGGTGATCAAGCTCATCTCGCCGGGCACGGCCCGGCGCGTGAAGGACATGATCTCGGGAGAGCGCGCGGCGGGCGGCGACCTCTAGCCCGCGCGGGCCCGGCAGGAGCGGTCGCGAGCGCCCCGGATCTCCGGGGCGCTCGTGCGTTTCCGGCGCCCTCACCGCCACGGCGCCACGGTGCTCGAGTGCAGGTGGCGGATCCGCCACCCGCCCTCGCGCCGCTCCAGGACGACGGTCGCCCGGCCGCGCTCGATGTCGTCGCCGCCGGGCAACGTCCACCGGTAGACCAGCACCACCCAGGCGAATTCGCCCGCGAGCTGGATGCGCACGTCCTCGACGGCGCCGTCGCCGCGGCCGAGCACCGCGGCGAGCCGCGGGGGACGCGTCACCACGATGCCGGAGGCGACGAAGTCGGCGTCCGGCGCGAGCAGCGTGTCGGCCGCGCCGTCGCCTCGCGCTTCGGCGGCCACGAAGCTCTCGACGACGGCCCGGACCCGCGCGGCCTCGCGCGGAGGATCGTAGGGCAGCGGGGAGCGCGGCACGCCGCGGGCCGCGCACGCGGCCAGCGCGAGCGTCAGGGCGCCGGCGACGACGGGGGAGCGCCGAGCGGCGCGCCAGCGCGGTAGCACTTGTGGCAGGGTCGGACCGTGCGGGCGGCGCGACGAACGCCTCCCGGGACGGTCAGCGGCGCGCCAGCGCCGCATCGACGCCCCAGACGATGAGCGGCATCAGCAGCTCGTGGTGGCCGGTGAGCAGGTAGCCCTTCCCGCCGTGCTGCGTCGGTCGCTGGACCACGTTGAGCCGCGGCCGGTAGTGGCGGATCATGTCGCAGTCCACGGCGGTGAAGCCGGTCGGCTTGCCGCCGCCGAGGTTGCGGGCCACGGTGAGCGCCTTGAGGAACACCTCCGGCATGATCACGGCGCTGCCGAAGTTGAGCACCACGCCGCCGTCGTGCAGGGCGGGGACGGCGGCCGCGAGCCGGCGGAAGTCCCGGAAGGTCAGCTCGCCGGTCGCGGCGCCGTCGGCGCCGGGGTGCTGGTGGATGATGTCGGCGCCGAGGGCCACGTGCACGGTGGCGGGGATGCCGCGCCGCAGCGCCGCCATCAGCACGCACTGCGCGCGGCCCGGCACGGTCTTGCGCCGCTCGAGCCACCGTCCCAGCGACTCCCCGAGCCCGAGGCCGTTGTCCCGGCCCGCGGCGATCGCCGCGTTCATCTCGGCCCCGGTCTCCTCCGCCATGCCGAAGGTGCCGTCGCCGAGGCCGGCGGCCACGTCCTCGCTGGTGCCGCCGAACGCGGCCAGCTCGAAGTCGTGGATGGCCGCGGCGCCGTTCATCGCCACGTGGGTGAGGACGCCCTTGTCGAGCAGGTGGACCAGCAGCGGCCCGAGGCCGGTCTTGATGACGTGCCCGCCGATCATCGCGATCACGCCGCGCCGGCCCGCGGCGGCCGTGACGTCCGCGATCACCGCGCGCAGGTCCCGCGCGGCCAGGATGTCGGGCAGCGCCGCGAGGAAGTCGTCGAAGCTGCGCTCACCACGGGCGGGCGGCTTCGCCAGCAGCGCGGGGTCGACCTTGTTCGGCCGGCGCGCGATCGGCACGGTGCGGATCCGCGACAGGTCCGCTTCCGGGATGCGGCCGCCGTCGTCCTTCATCGCCTCACCTCCGGCTGCGCAGCGCCATCGACAGCGACCCGAGCGACAGGTGGGTCTTGATGATCAGCGGGATGCGGGTCGAGTCGGCGGCGAGGTACACCACCGCCTGGCCCCCCTCGGCGAACAGGCCGCGGCTCTTGAAGACGGGGCGCACCGCGATCGCGGCGAACCGGCCGGCCGGCGTGTCGACCGAGTCGGCCGACAGCACGGTCAGGGTCACCGGGTTCCGGTCGGGCTTGAAGTAGCGGTCGTAGGAGTAGGTCTGCCCCACCTCGAGCGGCACGGTGCGCGCGAAGTAGAAGAAGGACGCGTCGTCGAGCGGGCGGGCCGTCGTGGGCAGGCTGTCCTTCCCGTCCTGGATGAAGTAGCCCGAGTCGGCGTGGATCTCGTAGCTGTGGTAGTAGCGGTTGCCGTTCTCGTTGTTGTTCTGGACGAAGCGCAGCGAGGTGAGGTCGGCGACGCTGAACCACGACTCCAGCGTGTCGGTCATCGAGTAGAAGAACGCGGCGCGCCCGCGGATCACGAAGGCCACGTGGTAGGCGGGCGTGCCCCGGACCGTGTCCACGCCGAGCACTTCCATCGTCGCCCGGCCGACCTTGAAGATCCCGAACTTCACTTCGTACTCGAGCCGCTCGCCGGGCGTGAAGGGATGCGCCGCCGGGGCCGGATCCTGCGGCCGGCCGGCGGCGGGCGCCCGCGGCGCCGGGCCGGGCGCGCGCAGGGCGGCGAACGCCGCCAGGGCCGCGAGCGCCGCCGCGCTTCTCACGGCGACGAGGCCTGCCGGGGCGACGGCGCCGCCGCGGACCGCGAGCCGCCGCGGCGGCCGCGGCGGCCGGGACCGCGGCCGCCTCCCGGCGGCGCGGCCGGGTGCGCGCCGTGCGGGCGGGGCGCCGGCGCGCGGCGGCGGCGGGCCGTCGTCCAGGCCGCCCACGCCGAGCGGAGCGGGCGCGAGCGGGACGGCCGCAGCCGCGGGGCCGCGGGGGCCTGCGCCGCCACGACCTCGACGCGCCGCGCGTGGCGCGCGACCTCGAGCAGCAGCTCGGCGTCCGCGGCCCAGCAACCGTCGGCGCGGAGCAGGTCCCGGCTTCCGCGCTCCGAGATGGCGCGCGCCAGCGTCACCAGCCGGACCGCCTTGAGCGAGCACACCCAGTCGAGCGGGCGGTCGAGCGCGTCGCCCTTGGGGCGCCGCAGCAGCGCGGGCAGCAGCCGCCGCGCCAGCGCCTCGCGGCGGGGCAGGCCGCGCCGGCGCCGGTAGTCGGCGAGCGCGAGATCGGCGCCGCTCTCGATGCGGCGCACCAGCTCGGGCACGTCGTCGGGCGAGTCGGAGAAATCGGCCTGCAGCACCACCGCCAGGTCGCGGCGCGGCCGGTCGGAGCGCGCCACGGCGAGCCGCAGCAGCTCCTCGACGCTGCGGGCGTAGCCGCGCCGGTCGCGGTGGGTGATCAGGGTCATGGGCAGCGCCCGGGCGTACGGGGCGAGCACGTCGTCGGTCCCGTCCGTGGATCCGTCGTTCACCACCAGCAGCTGGTACTCGCGGGCGAAGGCGGTGAAGACCTGTCGCACCTTCCACAGGACGAGGCCGACGGTGGCGGCCTCGTTGTAGGCGGGGACCAGGACGTAAATCATCCCCTAAGTATGCAGCGGGAAGTCATGCCCGGTCCACTGACCTCCTAGCGCTGTCCACTCCCCAGCGCACTCGCCAGCACCTGCCGCAGCTCCGCCAGCTTGAACGGCTTGTGCAGCACCGGGCGGCCGGCCCGCTCCAGGAACGCCATGGTGTCGTCCCGCACCGTGTCGCCGGTCGAGAACACCACCCGCGCGGCGGCCGCGGGCGCCTCGCGGCTCAGCCGCTCGTACAGCTCGCGGCCCCCGAGGTTGGGCATCCGCACGTCGGTGACGATCAGGTCGTAGCCGCCCTCCCGCGCGCGGGCGACGGCCTGCTCGCCGTCGGTCGCCACGTCCACCCGGTGGCCCCAGGCCTCGAGCGTGGCGCGCATGTAGTGGAGGATGTGCGGCTCGTCGTCCACCAGGAGGATCCGGCCGGACCCGGGCACGGGCGCGTCGGGCGCCGCCACGACGGGCCCCGGCGCGTGCGCGGCGGGCAGCTCGACCGTGAACGTCGCGCCCTGGCCGGGGCATGAGCGGAGCAGGATGCGGCCCCCGTGCTCCTTCACGATGCCGAGGCAGATCGACAGGCCGAGGCCGGTGCCCTCGCCTTCGGCCTTGGTGGTGAAGAACGGCTCGAACACGCGCTGGTGCAGCTCCTCGGCAATGCCGGGTCCGTCGTCCGTCACGTCCACGGCCACGCCCTCGAGGCGGCGGCGCGCCTCCACGACGATCCCGCCGCCGCCGGGCCGGCCGGTCGAGGCGATCGCCTGGGCGGCGTTGTTCACGAGGTTGAGGAACACCTGCAGCAGCTGGTTGGGGTCGGCGTCCACGTCCGGCAGATCGGGCTCCACGCCGAGCGCGATCTCGACGTGCAGCCCGAGCAGCTGGTTCCGGAGCAGCGCCACGGTGCGCTCGAGCACGGTGCCGATCGCGAGCGGCCGGCGGCCCCGCTCCTGGCGGCGGGCGAAGGTGAGCAGGTTCTTCACGATCACGGCGGCGCGCTGCGCCTCCTGCTGGATCACCTTGAGCGGCTGCGCGAGGTGCGCCGGCACGTCGCCGCTCTCCACCAGGTAGTCGGCGAAGCCGAGCACCGAGGCCAGCGGGTTGTTCAGCTCGTGGGCGACGCCGGCGATCAGCTGCCCGATGGCGGTGAGCTTCTCGGACTGGATCAGGTGTTCCTGCAGCCGGCGGGTCTCGGTGTGGTCCTCAATGATGACCACCGCCGACTCGTCGTCGTCGCCCTTGAGGGCCAGCGCGCTCACCGAGTAGATGCGGTGGTCCTGCCGGACCTCGGTGACGCCCGCGGCGCCGGGCGCCGCGATCGCGGTGCGCACGGGCTCCACCCACACCGGCGGCAGCAGCGTGGACCAGGGACGGCCGGGGAGCGCGGTCACGGGCGTGGCGGCGAGCGCGGCGAACGAGCGGTTCGCGCGCCGCACCAGGCCGCGGCCGTCCACGATGCAGATGGCGTGGCCGATCGCGTCGGCCATCTCCTCCCACTCGCGCTTGCCGACCGAGAGCAGGGAGAACAGCTGCGTGTTCTGGAGCGCCAGCACGATCTGCGCGGCGGCGGCGGCGACGAGCGGCTCCGCGGCGGCCTCGTAGGCGCGCGTCCGCCGCCCCCACACGGCGATCACGCCCATCGTGTGACCTGCGGCGTCGAGCGGCGCGCCCAGGCGCGCGGGGGTGGCGGTGCGGAGCACCTTGCCGGTGTGCCGCAGCCTGGCGAGGAACGGGTCGTCGGCGGGCGGGGGCGGGTCGCCGCGCAGCACCGCCGGCACCATCCGCGTGGGGTCGTCCACGGCGGGGAAGAGAACCGCGAGCGCGGCCGGATCGAACAGCCGCTCGAGCAGCTCGGCCGCGCGCTCGGCGACGGACTCGCGGCGCGCTGCGCCGCTCAGGCCGCGCGTGAACCGCGTCAGCTCGTCGAGGACCGACAGCGAATCCGTCAGACCACCCTCCCCGTGCCGCCGGCACCGCGGGCTCGCCGCGCCGCCGTGGTGCTAAGTACGCAGCGCGCCGCCGGGGCGCAACCGGCCCTCGCGCCGCGCCGGCCCGGCCGCTCCGCCGCGCGCCTCACTCGGTCACCGTCAGCGCCAGCGAGTAGGTGCGCGGCGGCTCCAGCGTCCGCGGCACCAGGGTGTAGACGTAGTTGAAGACGTTGGCCACCTTGGCGACCAGGGCCCAGTCGCCGCGCCGCCACACGGCCCGCAGGTCGACGGTGCGCTGCGGGACCCGGCGGTCGCTCTCGAAGATCTCGACCCGCGCAGGCCGGCTCGCCGCGTGGGCGTCGAAGCCCGCCGTGAGCGTCCCCGCGGCGCCCAGCGTGGCGAGCCAGTCGGCGCTGAGCGTCGCCAGCTGGCCGGGACGGAAGGCCAGGGGCTGACCGGCGGTGAGG
>DASPSV010000032.1:0-89623 GCA_035623755.1 Gemmatimonadales bacterium | reverse complement strand
ACCTCGTCGAGATACTGGTCGATCGCCAGCATCACCTCGAACGCATCGCCCCGACCCCAGTCGAGCTCGCGGCGGAGGAACCGCCAGATCGCGTGCCGCAGGTGCCGGAACTCGCGGTAGAGGTCGGCCGCGTCGTAGTGGGCCAGGCCGCGCAGTTTCCCGAAGCGGAGCCCGCGGCGCCGGCGCGCGATCGAGCGGTCCGGCGACGCCCCGTCCTCGCCCTCCTTGAGCGCCTGCGCGATGTCGGCGAGCAGGGCCGGCACCTGGTTGGTGAGCAGGAGATCGGGCAGCCGGTCGTCCCCCGCGATGGCGGCGTCGCCGCGCACCAGGTCGCGCCAGCTACGGGCGATCTCGTCCACCTGGCGGCCGATCGCCTCGCCCGCGTCCCGGTAGGCCTGGCTCACGAGGGACATGCCTTTGAAGCTAGTTGCACGACGGCAAGTTGCCAGTTGCCGGGGGTGCTCAGTTGTCAGCGCTCGGGCTTCGGGGGTAAGCTTCGCCCGATGTCACCGGAAACCCAGAAGTGCCCGGCCTGCGGGGCCCAGACCTCGGGCAAGTTCTGCTCCGAGTGCGGGGCTCCCCTGGCGCCCGCCGCGTGCCGGACGTGCGGTGCGAAGCTGTCCGCACGGGCCCGGTTCTGCGCCGAGTGCGGGACGCCGGTCGGAGGCGGGGCGCCGGCCGCCTCGCCGCGGGGGACCCGGGCGTCCACGGCCGACCGCCTGGCGTGGTACGTGGCTGGGGTGTGCGTCCTCGCACTCCTAGTCGTGGTCGTCGTGGTGGTCGCCCGGAAGAGCGGCGCCCCGGCCGCGGCGCCGCCCGGCGGCGCGCCGGCGACGGGCGCTCCCGCGACCACGGATCTCTCGAGCATGTCGCCGCGCGAGGCGGCCGACCGCCTCTACAACCGCATCATGACCGCCCACGAGGCCGGCGACACCGCGCAGGTCAGCTTCTTCGCGCCGATGGCGCTTCAGGCCTACGGGAACCTGGGCGGCGAGCTCGACGCCGACGCCCGGCTGCACCTCGGGCTCGTGCAGCTCGCGATCGGCGCCACCGCGGCGGCGGCGGCCGAGGGCGACACGATCCTCCGCGGCGCGCCCAACCACCTGTTCGGGTGGCTGCTCAAGGCGCGCGCCGCCGATGCCGAGGGCAAGGCGGCGGAGGCCAAGCGGGCCTACCAGTCGTTCATGCGGAACTACGACGCCGAGCTGGCCAAGCGGCGTCCCGAGTACCAGGAGCACAGCCAGATGCTGCAGGACACCCGCGGGCGGGCGCAGCAGGCCGGCGTCGCGGCCGCCGGAGGCTGAGCGTGCGGCCCATCCGGGTGGCCCACAGCCCGGATTCCGACGACGCGTTCATGTTCTACGCGCTCGCGGCCGGCAACGTGGAAACCGGCGACCGGCGCTACGTGCACGAGCTGTCGGACATCGAGTCGCTGAACCGGCGCGCCGTGGCAGGCGAGCTCGACGTCACGGCGGTCTCCTTCCACGCCTACGCGCACCTCGCCGACCGCTACGCGCTGCTGGTGCACGGCGCCTCCGTCGGCGACGGGTACGGTCCGCGCCTCGTCTCCCGCTCCAGCCGCCCGGTCGACCCCCGGTCCGGACTCGCCGGCCGCCTCGTGGGCATCCCCGGCGAGCTCACGACGGCCGCGCTGGCGCTCCGCCTTTACCAGCGCGCCGCGCGCACCCGCGTGCTGCCATTCGACGCCATCGAGGACGCGGTCCTCGCCGGCGACGTCGAGATCGGACTGCTGATCCACGAGGGACAGCTCACGTTCGCCGACCGCGGCCTGGTGCTGTGGGAGGATCTCGGCGCGTGGTGGAAGGCCGAGACGGGACTCCCGCTGCCGCTCGGCGGCAACGTGGTGCGCAAGGACCTCGGCCCCGACCTGGTGCGGGCCGTCGCGCGGGATCTCAAGGCGTCGATCGAGTGGGGCCTCGGCCATCGCGCCGAGACGCTGGCCCATGCCGGGGCGTACGCGCGCGGGATGGACGCCGAGCGGACCGACCAGTTCGTGCGGATGTACGTCAACGACTACACCGTGGACCTCGGCCCGACGGGCCGGCGCGCGGTGCAGCGGCTGCTGGACGAGGGCCATCGGGCGGGCGTCCTGCCGGCGCCGGTGCGCGCGGAGTTCGTGGCGGCATGAGCGCGGCGCCGGCCGGCACCACCGCACCCGCCGACGCCGTGCCCCCGGTGCCGCGGGTCCTGATCGTCGAGGACGACGCGGCGCAGGCCCGCCTGGTCGAGCTGCTGGTGGCCGCCGCGGGGCTCGCCTGCGTCGGTCGGGCGGCGACCGCCCAGGCCGCCGTGCGGCTCGCGGCCGGCGCCGACATCGTCCTGATGGACTACCGCCTCGAGGGCGACCGCTCCGGGCTCGACGCGCTGCGCGAGCTCCGCGCCGCCGGCTATCCGGGCTCCGTGGTGATGATGACGGGCCACGGGAGCGAGCGCGTCGCCGCCGAGGCCCTGCACCTCGGTGCGAGCGACTACATCATCAAGGACGACGGGTTCACGCAGCTACTGCCCGAAGTGCTGGCGCGCGTGGTGCGGGTGCGGGAGATCGAGCGCCAGCTGGCCGCCGCGCAGCACAGCCTCATCCGCGCCGAGCGGCGCGCCGCGATCGGGGAGATCGTCGTCGCGCTCTCGCACGAGATCAACAACCCGCTGATGGCGCTGAGCTCTCAGCTCGACCTGCTGGGGCTCGACGAGCGACGCCTGCCGCCCACCAGCGTCGCCGCCCTGGCCCAGGCGCGCCAGCAGCTGGCGCGCATCGCCGCGCTGCTGCGCCGTCTCGCCGAGCTCGACCACGAGGAGGCGACGACCTACGTGGGCACGACCCGGATGACCGACCTGGCCACGACGCCGGGCGGCCCGAAGGCCGGCCCCGGCCGCTAGTCCGCCGGCACGCCCTCCGGCTCCCGCTCCGGCTCCACCGGGGCCGGCGCCGCCTCCGCCTCCGCCTCCCGCGCCCGCCGGCCCGCCGTCCAGAACGCGGTCACCCGCGATCCGACGTCGTCCAGGTAGGTGTAGACCACCGGCACGACGATCAGGGTGAGCAGCGTGGACGTGATCAGCCCGCCGATGACCGCCCGCGCCATCGGCGCCCGGAACTCGCCGCCCTCGCCCAGCGCCAGCGCGGTGGGCAGCATCCCGAAGATCATCGACAGCGTGGTCATCATGATCGGGCGGAACCGGATCTCGCCCGCCTGGATCAGCGCCTGCCGCCGCGTCGCGCCCTGCTCGCGCGCCTTGTTCGAGAAGTCCACCAGCAGGATCGCGTTCTTGGTCACCAGCCCCATCAGCATGATGACGCCGATCATGCTGAGGATGTTGAACGTGTCACCGGTGAGGGCCAGGGCCACCAGCACGCCGATGATCGACAGCGGCAGCGACAGCATGATCGCCAGCGGCTGGAGGAACGACCCGAACTGGGAGGCGAGGATCAGGTACACGAAGATGATCGCCAGCGCCAGCGACTCGAGCACGTAGCCGGTCGTCTCGGCGAAGTCCTTCTGCTCGCCGCCGATGTCGATCCGGTAGCCGGGCGGCAGCGGGATCGCGGCGAGGCGCCGGGAGATATCCTTCATCACGCCGGTGAGCGGCCGGCCCTCGTAGTTGCCTTCCAGGCGCGCCGAGCGCTCGAGCAGCAGCCGCTTGATCTCCGCCGGCGCGCCGGACGGCGCGATCTCGGCCACCTGCCCGAGCGGCACCATCACCGGCTGCAGCGTGCGGGGGTTCATGGTCGCCGTCGCGACCGGAATTCTGCCGAGGTCGTCGAACGAGGTCCGGTACTCGGGCGCCACCTGCACCACGACGTCGTGCGAGAGGCCGGACGCGTCCTCGAACGTGGTGGCCGTCTGGCCCGCCAGCACCGTGCGCAGCGTGCTCGAGATCGCGCCGACCGAGAGGCCGACGTTGCTGGCCAGGTCGCGGTTCACCTGGATCACGTACTCCGGCTTGCGGCCCTCGAGGCTCGACTTCAGGTCCACGAGCCCCGGCACGTCGCGGATCGCCGCCAGCATGCGGTCGTTCAGCTCCTGGAGGCGTGCCATGTCGGGGCCCAGGATGTTGACCTGCACCGGCAGCTGGCCGCCGCCCATCCCGCCGGCGTCCATGATGCCGGTCTTCACCCCCCGGAACGTCGGCAGCACGTCCCGCAGCGCGATCTGCAGCTTCGCCTGGGACAGGCGGCGCTCGTTCTTGGGCTTGAGCCGCACGTAGATCGTGCCGTCGGTGACCGTGGGCGTGTAGCCGCCGCCGATGGTGAAGTAGGTATACGCCACCTCCGGCCGCGACCGCAGGTAGCGGTCGACCTCCTCGCCCTTGGCCCTGGTGTACGCGATCGACGAGCCGACGGGCGTCTGGATGGTCACCAGCATCTCGCTGCGGTCGGTGGTGGGGAAGAACCCGCCGCCCACCAGGCCCACCACCATCAGCAGGATCGCCGCCACGAACGCGCCGCCCGCGATGCCCATCACGCGGCCGCGGTGGTCCAGCGCCCAGGCGATCACGCCGCGGTACCAGCGGCCCGCGGAGCGCACCTGCGCGTTGAACCGCTCCAGCTGCCGGCCGACGGGTCCGCGCACGGCGTGCCCCGCCGCCTGCGGGTCGTACCACAGCGACGACAGCATCGGGTCGAGCGTGAACGACACGAACAGGGAGACCGCCACCGCGAACGCGACCGTGATGCCGAACTGGTAGAAGAACCGCCCGACGATGCCGCCCATGAAGCCGACCGGCACGAACACCGCGAGGATCGACATGGTGGTGGCGAAGACGGCGAAGCCGATCTCGCTGGTGGCCGCGCCGGCCGCCGCGTAGTGGTCCTCGCCCCGCTCCACGTGCCGCACGATGTTCTCGCGGACCACGATCGCGTCGTCGATCAGGATGCCGACCGCCAGCGACAGCGCCATCAGGGTCAGCGTGTTGATCGTGAAGTCCATCGCGTAGATCACGAGGAACGCCGAGATGATCGACACGGGCAGCGTCAGCCCCGTGATCACCGTGGAGCGCCACGAGTTGAGGAACAGGAACACGATCAACACGGTGAGCAGCGCGCCGAGCACCAGCGCCAGCTGCACGTCGCTCAGGGAGTCCTTGATCCACTTCGAGTTGTCGCGGATCACGTCGAGCCGGACGCCCTGCGGCAGCTCCGCGTTGAGCTGCGCCATCACGGCGCGGATGCCCTTGGCGACGTCGACCGTGTTGGCGCCCGAGATCTTCCGGATGTCGATGCCGATCGAGCGCTGGCCGGAGTACTCGGCGAGCGTGCGCTCCTCCTCCTGCGCGTCCTCGATCCGCGCGACCTCGCCCAGCCGCACCGCCGCGCCGTTCCGGGTCGTCACCACCACCGAGCCGAAGGCGGCGGGATCCGCGATCCGGCCCTTGACCCGCACCAGCTGCTCGGCGTTGCCGCGCTCGACCCGGCCCGCCGGCATGTCCAGGTTCTCGCGGCGGAGCGCCGCCATCACCATGTCGGGGCTCACGCCCACGGCGTCCATCCGGGCAGGGATCAGCAGCACGTGGATCTCCCGCTCCAGCCCGCCCACGACGGTCACGGCGCCCACGCCGTCCACCGTCTCCAGCCGCCGGCTGATGGTCTCGGTGGCCAGCGTGGTCAGGTCGCGCAGCGCCCAGCCCTGGCCCGAGAGCGCCAGGCTCATGATCGGGTTCTGGCGGAAGTCGAACCGCGAGATGACCGGCGGGTCCATGTCCACCGGGAGGTCGGCGCGGATCCGGTCCACCGCGGACCGGACGTCCGACTGCGCGGTCATGATCTTCGTCTTCAACGTGAACTGGATGAAGATGGTGCAGAACCCCTCGACCGACGACGACTCGATCCGGTCCACCCCCTCGATCGGGTTGACCGCCTCTTCGATCTTCTTGGTGACGTCGCGCTCCACCGCCTCCGTGCTCGCCCCCGGGTAGCGCACCTGGATCATCAGGAACGGCAGCTCGACGTCGGGCATGTCGTCGAGCTTCAGGCGCCGCAGCGAGAACAGGCCGAGCACGACCAGCGCCAGCATCATCATCGTGGCGAAGACCGGCCGCTTGATCGAGAGGTTCGAGAGGAACATCGGTCGCTCCGCTACCGCTTGGGCTGGGGGCCGGGCGCCGGCGCCGCCGCGCCGCTGATCGCCACCGGCGTGCCGTCGGCGAGACCTTCAATGGGCCCGATCACCACGGTGTCGCCGGCGGCGACCGCACGCGCGATCTCGGTGAGGCCGGCGGCGGCGTCCGTGACGCCCACGACCACCGGCCGGCGCGCGATCCTGCCGCCGGCCACGACGTAGACGACCGGCGTCCGGCTCTCGCCCTCGGTGCGCACGGCCGCGTTCGGCACCGCCACCGCGTGCGGCGCTTCCTTCGTCACCACGCGCCCCGACACGAACAGGCCGCCCACCAGCGCCTGCCGCGGGTTGGGCACGTCCACGTAGATCTGGATCTGGCGCGTCGCCGGATCCGCGGTCGGGTTGATGCGGCTGATCCGCCCCGCGACCTGCGCCGAGTCCATCTGCGCCACGGTGAGGCTGACCGGCCGGCCGACCCGAAGCTCGGGCAGCCACGCGGTCGGCACCGAAGCGGTGAGCTGCAGCACCCGGGTGTCGACCAGCTCCATCACCGGCTTCCCGTTGTCGATCCGGTCGCCGGCCTGCGCGTAGCGGCGGCTGACGACGCCCGCCACCGGCGCCCGCAGCACCGCGGTGCCGAGGCGGTCCTCGGCGCTGGTGGCCTGGGACGTGGCCAGCGCCAGCCGCGAGCGCGCGCCCTCCAGCGCCGCCAGTGAGTTGTCGCGGTCCCGCTGCGCGATCGCGCCCTCGGCGAACAGGGCGACCGCGCGCGCCGACTCCGCCTCCGCGACGCGCACGTTCATCCGCTGTGTCGCGACGTCGCTGTTCGCGTACGCGGCCGCCGCCTGCAGCACCTGGTCCTTGAACTTGGCCAGCCGCTGGCCGGCTTCCACCCGGTCGCCCTCGTTCACGTACATCTCGACCAGCTGCTCGGCCATCGGCGCGCCCACCGTGACGCGCACCTTCGGTTCCAGCGCGCCGCTCAGCGGAATCCCCGTGCGCAGCGCCGCGAACTGGGCCACGGCCACGTCCGCCGCGTTCAGCGTCGCGAGGCTCCGCACGCTGCCGCCGCGCGTCTCCGCCTGCGCCCCGTCGCCGGCCCGCCTGCCGCAGGCCCCCGCCACCAGGGCCGCCGCCACCAGGAGCACCGGAGTCCACCGCACCGCTACCATCCCGCGCATATGTCCGTCCTGTCCTCTCACGTCTCTGGTCTCGTAACCGCTCGCAACTGGCCGTCTCGCAACTCTACTGACCTTCCGTCACCCGGTTTCCCGCACTCCGGGTCGGGACGGGATGCCCCAGCGCCCGCTCCAGCGAGGCGATGGCGAGCAGGTAGTCCCGCGTCGCCTGCGCCTCGTTCACGCTGGCCTGCTGCAGGGCCAGCCGGGCGTCGGAGACCTCGAGGGCCGTGGCGATCCCGTTGCTGTAGCGCACCGACGCCAGGTGCTGCGCCCGCTCCGCCTGGCCCACGGTCACGTGCCGGGCTGCCACCAGCGCCTGGGCCCGCACGATCTCGGCCCGCGCCTGCTCGATCTCGATGGCCACCGCCTCGCGCGTCTGCGCCAGCTGCGCTTCGGCGCGCGACAGGTCCGCCTCGGCCTGCAGCACGGCGCCGTGCGTCCGCAGTCCGTCGAACAGCGGCACGGACAGCACCAGCGACGCGGTCCAATCCTCGTGGAAGTCCGAGAGCCGCGACGGGAAGCCGCTGGCGGGGAACGCCTGGCCCCCGAACGAGCTCACCAGCTTGATCGACGGGTAGTAGTCGCCGTGATAGACGTGCACGGCCTCGCGCCGGAACGCGACGTTGGCCTGCGCGGCCTCGATCGCCGCGCGGCCGGTGACGTCGAGCTCGAGGGCGGCCAGGTCCACGCGCGGCAGCGAGTCGGCCGGCGTCTGCAGCATCGCGCTCACCAGCTCGATCGGCTGGTCCGCCGGGAGGTTCACCAGCCGCCGCACCTCGAGCAGCGCGATGTCGCGGCTGTTGCGCGCCGCGATCACGAGCGGCTCCTGGTTCGCCGCCTCGACCTGCGCCCGCAGCAGGTCGTAGTCGGCCGACGAGCCGACCTGGTGGTTGAGGGACACGCGGTGCAGCTGCTCGTTGACCTGCACCTGCGACGCCTCGGTGATGTCCACGATGCGGGCGGCGTACAGCGCGTTGAGGTACGCCTGGGTGACCCGGTAGGTGACGTCCCGACGGGTCTCGTCGAGCTGCGCGTGCGCCGCCTGCTCGTACGCCCGCGCCCCGCGGATGCCGGCGCCCACCTTGCCGCCCTGGAACAGCGTCTGGCTGAACGTCAGGGTCGCGACGTAGCTGTCCGGGCTTCCGAACCCCGTGCTCGAGAACATGCCCCCGAGACCCGCGAAGGCGGCGTTCGGCGCGTTCTTCTCCAGGTAGCTCACGCGGTCCGCCAGCGGGAGCGTGTCGTTCGGGGCGAAGGTGGGGATGCCCGACCCCAGCCCCTGGAACACCGACGCGAACGTCCGCTGGTAGGTGACGTTCGCCCGGATTTCCGGCAGCGCCGAGGCCCACGCCTGGGTCACCTGCCCCTCGGCCTGGCGGACGCCGGCCTCGGCGATGCGCACCTCGTTGCCCGAGCGCAGCGCGCGGGCGATGGCGCCTTCCAGCGTCAGACGCACGGGCTCGGGCGCGGGCTGCTGCGCCGTCGCGGCCGCGGGCAGGAGGGCGAGTGTCATCAGAACCGCGATACGCATGGGGACTACTCCGGGATGCCGGCCGCCGGACGGCGAATGCCGTTCAGGGCCACGCTCAGCTGCGACTCGACCGCGTCGTGCAGGCTCACGGTGCTGCGGGCGACCTGGGCCTGATGCGGTCCGCCGCCCACCCACCACACCAGCGTCCCGAGGAAGACGGACGCGACCACGCCGAACACGGAATCCGCCGACAGGTCGGGCCGGAACTCCCCGCTCTCCTTGCCGTCCTGCACTGCCTGAACGACGCGCTGGTACAGGCCGCTCCGCGACAGGTCCGGCTCCGGACAGACCATGCGCTCCATGCTCACCCGGAGCAGCATCTGGGCGAGCGCGCGGTCCTGCCCGTACGACTCCGCCACCCCGCCGAACAGCGCGAGGATGCGCTCGGAAGCCGTGCGGCCGTGCTGTGCCGCGTGCTCCTCCGCCCGCTCCATCCACTCCTCGCTCAGCGCGGCGAGCACCGACTCCTTGCGCGGGAAGTAGTTGAAGAACGTCCCCTTCGCGACGTCGGCCCGCTCCGTGATCTCGTCCACGGTGGTCGCGTCGAAGCCCTTCTCGTGGAACAGATCGAGCGCCGCGACCGTGATCCGCTTGCGGGTCTCCTCCTTCTTCCGCTCGCGTCGTCCCTGCGTCACTTCAGTCACCGTGCACCGCCTCGGCACCTGATGGGTGAGAGTTGGTCATTGTTCAACCATAGTATAGAAATAGACCACAGTCTTGTCAATCTGCATGTACTACGGTCAAGTTCGTCAGCCTGTTTCGATACGGAGGCGGGCGCCTATCTTCGCAGCCTATGCGTGTCGCCATGACCGGAGCGACGGGCTACGTCGGGCAGGCGGTCGTCCAGAAGCTGCTGCGGCGCGATCACGAACTGCGCGCGCTCGTCCGCAGTCCCGGGCGCGCGGGCACCCTGAGCGATCGCGGCGTGGAGCTGGTCGAGGGCACCCTCGAGGACCGGGCTGCGCTGAGGCGGCTCGTCGAGGGTGCCGACGCGGTGATCCACCTGGTGGCGGTCATCGTCGAAACGGGCCGGCAGACCTTCGAGGCGGTGCACGTGGCCGGAACGGAGGCTGTGCTGGATGCGGCGCGACAGGCCGGCACGCCGCTGGTCCTGCACATGAGCGCGCTGGGCGCGCGCGGCGACGCCGACGCCACGAAGTACCACCGGACCAAGTGGCTCGCGGAGGAGGCGGTGCGCGGCGGCGGCCGTCCGTACACGATCTTCCGCCCCTCGCTCATCGCCGGTCCGGGCAGCGCGCCGCTCAAGACGATGGTGGACATGATCCGCCTCTCGCCGGTCGTGCCGGTCGTGGGCGACGGACGCTACCAGCTGCAGCCGATCTGGCTCGACGACGTGGCCGAGGCGTTCGCGCGGGCCCTCGAGCGCTCCGTTGCCCGCGGCACCTTCGATCTCGCCGGCCCGGAGCGGCTGACGTATCACGCCATGCTCGACGCGCTCGAGGCCGCGCTCGGCGTGCGCCGGCGCCGGATCTCGGTCCCGATCGGGGTCGCGCGCTTCGCCGCCGCGGCCGGCACCACGCTGCCGAGCCTGGCGCCGATCACGCCCGAGCAACTTCAGATGCTCCTCGAGGGTAGTATCACCACGGACAACGCCATCGAGTCCCGCTTCGGCGTCACGCCGCGCACGTTCGCCGACGTCGCGGGGGACATCTGCGCGCCGTATGCCGCCCGCCCGGCGGCCCGGTCCTGACCGGGCCCGCGGAGCGGCACTCCGTCTCGCGTCTCGATCCTGCCGGGCCGTCGGTCAGCGGAGGAGCCATGTGGCGAGCGCCGGCTCGCGTCGCCTGCGTCGCGGTGCTGCTCGTGGTGGTCCCGGTCTCCGGTCCGGCCGCGCAGCCCGTCTCACCCGCGCCGCTCGGCCGCGGCGACGTCACCTTCGTGTTTCACTCCACGATCGTCGGCGCCCTCACCGGCCAGGCCGCCATCGCACGGGCCGAGTTCTCGGGCGAGCGTCTGGCTGACGTGCGCGGCAGCGCGGTGGTGCTCGTCGCGGCGATGCAGACGGGGAACGGGCAGCGCGACCGCCACATGCGCGAGGCGATGCGCGCCGACAGCTATCCGGAGATCCGCTTCGACCTCGACAGCGTCCGGGTCGGGGCCGTCTCGGGTGACACGTCGGGCGTCGTCCTGGTGGGGCGGGTGACGATCCACGGGGTCACCCGGCCGCTGGCCGCCACGGGCGCGGTCGTCGCGCGCCGCGCCGGCGAGGACGTCACCGCGTCGTTCGGCCTCGACATGCGCGACTACGGCATCACGCCGCCGGTCCGCGCCCTGGTGCTCCGCGTCGCGCCGGACGTGGCCGTCACCGTCCACCTGTCGTTCGGCGCGGGCCCCGGACCCTGAGCCACTCCCGGAAAACAAGCGGCCCGGGGGCGAACCCCCGGGCCCTGTGACCGGGCAAAGCCGCCGTCAGACTTTGCGCGCGGTCGGACTCTCGGCTTCGTCGCGGACGGGGATCTTCCCGCCCGGCGCGAAGATCGTCGGCAACAGCGAGGGGTGCACGACGTAGCCCCACGCTCCCGACTCGCAGTGTATGGTCGTCACCGGGGCCTCTTTCCGCTGCACTGTGCGCATCGGCGCGCCCTCGCTGCGACCGCCGACCATCGGCGTCGCGCCCATCGCTGCTCCCTTCGCCTCTCACGTGCTTAGACGCGCGGGAGGCACGGATGGTTGCAGCCGGTCGCCGCCCGGAGCGCGCCCCTAGCGACGCAGACGCCCCGTCCGCGAAGTGGTGACCGTGTCCGCTGCCGCGCCCCGGGTGAAAATCACCCGCGTGTTGGAGAGACCGAAGCCCAGGCCCAGGGGCCCGAAGACGATGGCAGGATTCGAGCAGGTTACCGTGGCGGAGCCGAGCGGGTACTCGCCGACGGTGTCCCACGCGGCCGGCGTCCGCTGCACCGACAGCGTCGCCGCTGGACGCGCGCGGTCCAGCTCGAGTCGCGCCAGCGTGCCGCGCGCGATGGCGAGCTGCCGCGTGGTGGCGTGGAGCGCCGCAAACCGGTCGACCGCCTCCCGCACGGCAGCCTGGTCGAGGTAGCGCACCAGCGACGGCGTCACGACGGCCGTCACGATCGACAGGATCGCGACGACGCAGAGCATTTCCATCAGCGTGAAGCCCCGCCGCATGCCGCCATGCTAGCGGCGGCGGCCGCCGCCGCGGCACCGGTCCGCCGCACCCCGGATGATTCGACCGCCGCCGCTCCCTGGTTCGGCTCCCGCCGCGGCGCTAGACTGGGGGCGTGCACGTCCTGGTACGCCTCTACCTCCGCACCGCGTTCGCCTTCCTCGCGCTCGGACTCCTCGGCGGCCTGTGGCTGGAGTACCGCCAGACGACGGGCGGCGTCGTGAGCCACGGCATGATCGTGGCGCACGTGCACGTGCTGCTGGTGGGATTCCTGCTGATGATGATCCTGGGGACGGCGTTCTGGCTGTTCCCGCGCTCCGGTCGCGGCCAGCCGATCGGTCCCTACCCGGGGCTCGTCGCGCTCGCCTACGCCCTGCTCACCGCGGGGACCGCGCTCCGCGCCGCCACGGAATTCCTGGACCTCGTCCTGACCGCGCCGGCCTGGGGCTGGGTGCGGCTCGCCGCCTCGGCGGGTCAGGCGGCGGGCATCGTCGCCGGGATCGTCGCCCTGTGGGGCCGGGTCCGGGGGGCCGCCCAGCCCAAGGCCGCGCTCTAGCGCTTCGCCGCGCGCTCCAGCAGCCGGCGGCGCGTGTAGGGAATGAGGCCGCCGGCCTCGACGATGGCCTGACGTGCGGCCGGCAGCGGCCGCACGGGGTAGCGCCTGCCGGTCGTCAGGTTCACCACCTCGGCCGTGCCGATGGCGACGTCGTCGCCCGCCGACGCCTGCGCGCCGGGCGCTTCGACCAGCCGGAGCCCGAGGTTGACGGCGTTCTGGAGGAAGATCCGCGCGAAGCTCGAAGCCACGATCACCAGCTCGTGCCCCTTCAGCGTGGACACCGCCTGCTCGCGCGAGGAGCCGCAGCCGAAGTTCTTCCCCGCCACCACGACGCTGCCGGCGGCAACGGAGCCGGCCTTGAGCCGGGCGTTGAACGGCCCGAGGTCCGCGAAGGCGAACTGGGGCGTCTCTCCCGGCAGCACCGTCGCCATGTAGCGGCCCGGGTAGATGACGTCGGTGGAGACGTCGTCGCCCAGCGCCAGCACGACCTTGGCCGCGCTCATCGTGCCACCCCCTGCCGCGGGTCCGTGATCCTGCCCGTGACCGCCGACGCGGCGGCCACCGCCGGCGAGCACAGGTAGACCTCGGACGCCGGGTTGCCCATGCGGCCCTTGAAGTTCCGGTTGGTCGTGGACAGCGCGATCTCGCCGTCGCCCAGCGCTCCCTCGTGGACGCCCAGGCAGGGCCCGCAGCCGGCGTTCATCACCACCGCTCCCGCGGCGACGAGGTCGGCGACGTACCCCGCCGCGAGCGCCTCCTGGTAGATGCGGCCCGACGCCGGGAAGACGAGCATCCGGGTGCCGGCGGCCACCGTGCGGCCCCGCAGGATCCGCGCGGCGACGGCCAGGTCGTCGAGCCGGCCGTTGGTGCAGGAGCCGATGACGATCTGGTCCACGTGCCGGCCGGCCACGTCGCCCACGGGCCGGACGTTGTCCACGGTGTGCGGGCAGGCCACCTGCGGCTGCAGGGCCGAGGCGTCGACGTCCACCGACGTCACGTACGGTGCGTCGGCGTCCGGCTCCACCACGGGGACCGCCTCCCGCACGCCCGCCTCCTCGCGGAGGTAGCGGAGCGTCTCGACGTCCGCGGGCACGATGCCCGAGGTCGCGCCCGCCTCGACGGCCATGTTGCACAGCGTCAGCCGTCCCGACGTGGGCATCGCCGCGACCGCCTCGCCGTGGAACTCCAGCACCCGGAAGGTCGCGCCGGCGGCGCCGAGCTTCCCCACCAGGTGCAGGATCAGGTCTTTCGGGCCCACCAGCTCCGGCAGCGCGCCGCGCACGTTCACCCGGATGGTGGCCGGCACCTCGACGTTCACGGCGAAGCCGAGCGTCCACACGCTGGCCATCTCGGTGGCGCCGATCCCGAAGGCGAACGCGCCGAGGGCGCCGTGGCTGGTGGTGTGCGAGTCGGTGCCGACCACGACCGCCCCCGGCCGCACGTAGCCGTTCTCGGGCAGGATCTGGTGGCAGATGCCGCCGCGGTCGCCGCGGATGTCGTGGAACTTCCCGATCCCGTTGGCCGCGACGAATTCGCGCACCTTCTTCTGGTTGGTGGCGGTCTTCGGCGATTCGGCCGGCACCCGGTGATCGAAGACGATCGCGATGCGGGACGGGTCCCAGATGGCGGGCGCCCGGCCCGTGCCCTGAAACACCTCGAGGAACTGGTTGATCACCAGCGCCGCGTTCTCGTGGCTCATCGCGAGGTCCACGGCCGGCTCGACCACCTCGCCCACGGCCACCGCGCTCCGGCCCGAAGCCCGCGCGAGGATCTTCTGCACCACCGTCATCCCCATGCCCCGACCCTCCGTCACACGACCTTGCGCTCCCTGAGGCGCGCGATCTCGTCCGGGGAGTAGCCCAGGCCGCGCAGGATGTCCGCCGTGTGCTCGGACAGGCGCGGCGGCGGCGTCTCGACCGCGCCGGGCGTCTTCTCGAGCCGGGCGGTGAGGCCGAACAGCTTCAGCTCCCCGATGCCTTCGGCGCACACCGACTGGATGGTGCCGCGGTGCGCGATCTGCGGCTGCGCGAGCGCCGCCTCGAGTCCCAGGATGGCGCCGGACGGCACCCCGCGCCCGTTCAGCTCGCGCACCCACTCCTCGGTGCCACGCTCCCGGAGCTTCGCCTCCAGCAGGGGGGTCAGAGCGCGGCGGTGCTTCTTCCGGGCGTCCCGCCTGGCGAACCGCGGATCCGCCTTGAGTTCCGGCACGCCGAGCGCGTCGGCCACCGCCTCCCACTGCTCCTGCTTGTTGGCCGCGATGTTGATGGCGCCGTCCCTGGTGGCGAAGGTGCCGGAGGGTGCGGCCGTGAAGTTGTCGTTTCCCAGGAGCTGCGGCTGCTCGTGGCCGATGAGCAGGTTCGCGGCGACCCATCCCATCAGCGGCATGATCGAGTCCACCAGGGCGACGTCGATGGCCTGGCCCTCGCCCGTCCGCTCGCGGTGGAACAGCGCCGCCATGATGGCGAACGCCGCGTTGAGGCCCCCCACGGTGTCGCACACGGGGAACCCGCAGCGGAGCGGATTCAACCGCTCGTCCCCGTTGATCGCCATGACGCCGCTCAGGCCCTGGATGATCTGGTCGTAGGCGGGCTTCTGCGCGTCGGGGCCCGTCTGTCCGAACCCCGAGATGCCGCAGTAGACGAGCCGGGGATTGGCCGCGGCCAGGGTGCCGTAGGACAGGCCGAGGCGGTCCATCACGCCGGGCCGGAAGTTCTCCACCACCACGTCGGCCGTGCGCACGAGCTTGAGGAAGATCTCGCGCGCCTCCGGCTCCTTGAGGTTGAGCGTGAGCGACTTCTTGTTCGCGTTCTGCGCCAGGAAGCTGGTGCCCATCAGGCGATCGTTCAGCTCCGGGACGTTGCCCAGCTTCCGCGCCAGGTCGCCGTCCACCGGGTTCTCGATCTTGACGACCTCGGCGCCGAGCAGCGCGAGCAGCGAAGTGGCGAACGGGCCCGACAGCACGTTCGTGAGGTCGAGGACCCGGATGCCGCCGAGCAGTTTCGCGCCGCTCACGTGGCCGCCACCGCGTCGCGCACCGTGCCGGTGCGGTACACGCTGCCCGGCAGGTCGCGGCCGAAGAACGCCGCGACATCGCGGGCCACGGCGATCAACCGGTCGAGAGCGACGTCGGTGCGCTGTCCGGAGCGCTGGAGCATGTGCACGAGGTCCTCCGTGCAGGTGTTGCCGCCCGCGACCTTGGTGAAGGGGCACCCGCCCAGGCCGGCCACCGACCCCTCGAACCAGGTCACGCCGCTGCGCAGGGCCGCCCAGCAGTTGGCGAGCGCGAGGCCGTAGGTGTTGTGGAAGTGGCACGCGGCCTCGAGGCCGGGGCCGGCGGCGAACACCGCGGCGTACAGCCGCTCGACCTGGTCGGGGACCGCGTGCCCGGCGGTATCGGCCAGGCTGACGCGGGTGAGGCCCGCGTCGAGGAACCGGCGCACCAGGTCGAGGACGCGGCGCTCGGGCACGGCGCCTTCGTAGCCGCAGCCGAACGCCGACTGCACCGAGACCTGGACCTGCCGACCCGCCTGTTCGGCGCGCCGCGCGATGGCCACGATGCGGTCCGTCGCCTCGCCCACCGACATGCCGGTGTTCTTCCGGCTGTGCGTCTCGCTCGCGGACACGCCCATGCACAGGAGGTCGACGCCCGCGGCCAAGCCGCGCTCCAGACCCTTCTCGTTCAGCACCAGGGCGGACAGCGTCGCGCCGGCGGGCCGGCCGATCTCGGCGAACAGCCGGTCGGTGTCGGCCATCTGCGGGACCTTCCCCGGATGGACGAACGAGCCGAGCTGCACCACGTCGAGGCCCGAGGCGGCCAGGTCGCGGGCCCACTGCGCCTTGCGCGCGGTGGGCACGACCTCGCGCTCCATCTGCAGCCCGTCCCGCAGGCCCACCTCGTGGAGGACGATCCGCCGCGGCGCGTCGGGCATCGCCCGGCCTACAGCGCCGCCGCCACGGCCTGGGCCACCTCGAGCGTGGTGCTCGAGCCGCCCATGTCGTAGGTGCGGGCCTTCCCGTCACGGATCACGGTCGCCACGGCGCGCTCGAGCCGCTCGGCCATCCCCTGCTCGCCCAGCCACTCGAGCATCATCTTCGCCGCGAGGATCGTGGCGAGCGGATTCACCTTGTACTGGCCGGCGTACTTCGGCGCCGACCCGTGCGAGGGCTCGAACACCGCCAGCTTCTCGCCGATGTTGCCGGAGCAGCCGAAGCCGAGCCCCCCCACCATCTGGGCGGCGAGATCGGAGATGATGTCCCCGTACAGGTTCGGGGCGACCAGCACGTCGTAGCTGCGCGGGTTCTTGAGCAGCCACATGCAGATCGCGTCCACGTTGGCGTCGTCCATCGCGATGCCCGGGTACTCCGCCGCCACCCGCTTCGCTTCCTCGAGGAACAGGCCGTCGGTGGCCCGCACGACGTTCGCCTTGTGGACCACGGTGACCTTGCGGCGCCCGTTCCGCTTCGCGAACTCGAACGCGGCGCGGACGATGCGCTCGGAGCCCTTGCGCGTGTTCACCTTGCACGAGATCGCGTAGGCGTCGGGTGCCAGGCCCTGGAACGGGGCGAACGGCTTGGAGAGCCGGGCCAGCGTCGCCGCGAGCTCGGCCGGCACCGGGCCGAATTCGACGCCGGCGTACAGATCCTCCGTGTTCTCGCGGAAGATCACGAGGTCGATCGCGTCGCCGAAGTTGAGCGGGTTGCCCGGATAGGCCTTGCACGGTCGCAGGCACACGTACAGGTCGAACATCTGCCGCATCCGGACGATGGGCGACCGGTACACCAGGCCGGTGCCGCGCAGCCCGGGCACCAGCTCGGCCTCCGCCGCCCGCGCCGGCTTCGAGGTGATCGCACCGAACATCGCCGCGTGCACGCCCTCGAGCAGCGCGACGGTGCGCGGCGGCAGGGCGTCGCCCTCGCGGCACCAGAAGTCCCAGCCGATGTCGCCGGGCACGTAGTCCGCGTCGAGCCGGATCGCATCCAGCACGATCCGAGCCGCTTCCATCACATCCTGGCCGATGCCGTCGCCGGGCAGCCACGCGATTCTGTACCGGGCCATGCACTCCGCTCCCTGGGGGCTGACCGCGGAAACAGCAAGAACCGCGCCGGATTTGCCCGCGCCCGGCAAAGGCTTGTCGGGGCGCCACAACCGCGGGCAGCCGGGACGCCGCGCGTCAAGACCTCCCGCTCCGCGCCCTCCTTGCGCTGCGCCGTGCCGCGGGATATGAACTCTGCACCACGATGAGCGACGCTCTTCTGGCGCTCCGCGAATACGCCAAGCTCGCGCCCTGGAACATCCGCGACCTCGCGGCCATCTCCGGGGGCATCCTCGACGCCTCGGGCGTGACGCCGATCAACGCCGCCGCGCAGTCGCACCCGTCCGACCGCACCATCCGGTTCTACGTCACGCGCCACCTGATGAGCCCGCCCGAGGGCCGCGGGACGGCCGCGACGTACAACTACCGGCACCTGCTTCAGCTGCTGTCCATCAAGCTGCGGCAGATGGAAGGCGCCACGCTGGCGACCATCACGAAGGACATCGCCGATTCGCCCGGCGACGTGCTCGAGAAGCGGGTCGCGACCGCGCTCGGCACCCTCCCGGTCCCCGAGGAGATCGCGTTCGCCGGCGCGGTCGCGCCGCGGGGACGGGTGGCACGCGCGGTGGGCCGCCGCCCGTCGAACGGCACGGCCCCCGACGGCGGCGAGCCCGCTCACGCACCGGTCGGGGCGTGGTACCGCATCGCGCTCGACGAGCAGGCCGAGGTCTCGCTGCGCCACGACCATCCGGCGGCCCGCACGGCCGCGCAGCGCCAGCGCGTGGCGGAACGCGTCGCGCGCGCCCTCCGCGACACGGCGGCCGACGCCGGGTCGTAGCGTCGCATGCGCCTCCCCTGGCGCGTTCCTCTGGCCCTCACCGCCTGCGTCGTCCTCGCGCAGGCGTTCGCGCTCCCTCCGCTGATCGACGTCGTCGCCTGGACGCCTCCCGCCACGGCGCGCCTCGCCTATCCCGCCGGGCACGTCGTCCTCGCCCCGCTCACGCTGCTCGCGGACTGGCTGAACGGCGGCTCGCGGCGCGACCTGATCGGCTTCGCCCTGTGGTCGATCGTCGCCTACGCGCTCGTGCGGCTGGCCGTCTCCCGCGGCGCCACCGCCGGGCGGGCCTGGCGACGGGAGATGCTCGGCGCGGCGGCCTTCCTCCTCGCGCTCGCGGCGTTCGCCGGCTGGGGCTACTGGCTGCCGCGCCCGATCCCGCGCCTCGTGGCGGCGAGCGCCGACGACCTGGTGCTCGACGTCCACTCGCACACGGCGCTCTCGCACGACGGGCGCCCCGGCTTCGGCGCCGCGCAGAACGCCGCCTGGCACGCCCGCGCGGGCTTCGACGTCGCGTTCGTCACCGACCACAACGCGGCCGGCGCGGCGAGGGCGTGGCGCGCGGAGGCGCCGGCCGGGCTCCCGCGCCTGCTGGACGGCGAGGAGATCTCGCTCGCCGGCATTCACGTGCTGGCGCTCGGAGACAGCGCCCTGGTCGCCAACCGGCCGTGGGACGCCTCGTGGGACGCCACCGGCGCGCTGGTGCGGCGGCTGCACGCCGATTCCGTCTTCCTGGTGCCGACCCTGCCCGAGGACTGGCGACGTCATACGGGCGCGGAGTTCGGCCAGCTGAGCGAGTGGGGCGTGGACGGCTTCGAGATCTGGACCAGCGCGCCCCAGGCGATGGACCTGCCTCCCTCCGGACGGCGCACCGTGATCTCGTGGTCGCGGCTGGAGCACCGGCCCGTGCTCGGCTCCACCGACATGCACGGCTACGGGAACGCCGCCACGGTGTGGAACCTGGTCCGGCTGCCAGGATGGCGGGCGCTGCGCGACGCCGACCTGCAGCGTGCGATCCTCGCGCGGCTGCGAACCGGCGGCGTCTCCGGCAGTCAGGTGATCGCGCTGCGGCGCTGGCTTCCCGAGACGCCGCTCGGCTCGGCGTTCAGCGTCCCGGTCAACCTGGCGCTGCTGCTGCGCACGGCCTCGCGGCCGCACGCGCTGGCGCTGCTGGGTTGGATCTGGCTGGCGGCGGCGCTCAGCCGCCGCAGGGGCGCGCGGACAGCCTGAGCACCGCCGGCCTGGCCTGGCCGGGGATGTCGAGGAAGGCGGAGCCGTCGGGCCGGTACGTCACCTCGGGATGCTCGACCGGTGCGCTTCCGCGGTGCAGCTCGGCGCAGGAGCCCGGCCCGAGCCAGGGGAACCGCACCACCAGCCTCACGTGCCGGGCCGCGCCGAGCGCGGCGGTCGCCGCGCGGTCCGCCGGACGGTACGCCACGCTCAGCGAGTCGTGGCTCAGCCTCCAGCCGTCCAGCCGCCACGTCGAGTCGTCCGCGATCCCGTCGACGTGCGGCGCGACCTCCACCGAGTCGAGGTGCTCGTCCACGCCGAACAGACCCCGCGCCATGAGGTCGAGGTACGCTCCGGCCGAGAACATGAAGAGCCCGTTGTTGTCACCGCGCTCGCCGGGGCGCCCGTAGTTGACGTGCACGATCCGTGACGCCTCGTCGTCGAGCCGCTGCCACGCCACCCGGCGCTGCTCGCCCGTGCCGTAGCGGAACAGCGCCTCGAGGGCCTTGAAGTCGA
Organism: Gemmatimonadales bacterium; assembly: GCA_035623755.1. Lineage (GTDB taxonomy): Bacteria > Gemmatimonadota > Gemmatimonadetes > Gemmatimonadales > JACORV01 > Fen-1245. Next base: position 69,522 of record DASPSV010000032.1, on the reverse strand, counting down.
GGATGTGCCAGCCCCATCCCGTCCAGTAGCCGCTCCGGTCGTACCACGGATCGTCGCTCGGCACCGCGGTGAACCCGCGATTGCGCGCGTCCCAGAATTCGGGCCGCAGGATCGTGCCGACCATCGCCGCCCGCATCCCCGTGTCCGCGACCGCGCCGAACACGAGGGCGTCCACCGGCTGGAGGTGGAAATGGTCCCAGCTCCCCGCGCTGTCCGCCCGCACGTGGTAGGCGAACCACCCCATCGCGGGCCGCCACAGCGAGGGCAGGGCCGCGCGGATGCCCGTCGCCGCGGTGCGCCACGCCGCCGCGCTGTCGGCGAGAGCCGGGGCAGCCAGCCGCCGCGACGCCTCGTCCTCGAGCTCCGCGAGCCGGTCGAGCGCGTAGGCCGCGAGCGCATTCACGTACGGATCCTCGGACCGGTACGACTGACCCGACGCCGACAGCGGCGACAGCTCCGAGTACGTGCCGTCGCTGACGCCTTCCACCAGCCCGTCGGCGCGGTAGTCGGTCCCGAGCACGAAGCGGGCGATCCGCCGCAGATTCGGCAGCTCCTCGCCGAGCCACGCGGCATCCCGCGTCGCGCGGTAGCAGGCGTAGCCCTTCAGGATCTGGTACGGATCCTTGTCCGCCATCCACCGGCCGCCCCAGTCGTCGGTCCACACGTAGGTTCCCTGCGCGCCCAAACGGTTCCAGACCTCGTGGCGCTGGGCGCCGCCGGGCCCGGCGTACTGCTTCATGAGGGCGTACTCGGAACACACCACCTCGGCGTCGCCGAGCTGCAGGGCCGTGGTTGCGCCGTACCAGCCGTCGCGATCGAACGCGGCGAGAAAGGTGTAGGAGCCGGCGGGCACGTTGCGGAAGGTGGCGATGCGGTCGTAGCGCAGCATCGGGTGCGCCGCGGCCAGCACGTGCGCGAGCAGCACGCCGACGTCGGAGGAGGGGGTGGCCACCCGCAGGCCGGGGGGCGTGTACGGCGCGGGATCATCCTGGATCGCCTGGGCCACCGCGCCGGCGGCCGCGTCCTCCGTCTCGCCTCGACCAAAGACCACCTCCACCCGGAGCCGGCCCCCGGCGTCGCGTGACGGCTCCAGCGCCAGCACCACGCGTCCGACCGTCCTCCGCTCGCGCCCCCCGAACTCGGTGCTGCGCATCAACGTCGTGCTCTCGGTCCGGATGGCGGCGCGGGTGCCGCGCCCGGGGGCGATCGCGATCACCGTCCGGGCGATGGTGGTGTCCTGCAGGAAGACGACATGGCGGGCGTCGTCCACGCGGATCCGGTCGCGCACCCCGTAGCCGACCGAGCGCCAGCGGTGCTCGTAGAGGTCGGCGGGGTCGATCGTCACGAGCACCACGCGGCCGAACGGCCAGCGGGGCGCCGTGATCACGAGCTTGCCCGCCGGCACGGCGGTGTCGCCCTGCGCCTCCACCGCGAGCGGCGCGCCGGTGGCGGAGTCCGCCACCAGGAGCGTCACCCGCCCGTCGGAGGAGAACCGCACGCTGTCCGCGAACCGGGCCAGCTCCGGAGCGCGCTCGCCGGGCTGGAAGCCCTCGACGCGGATCCACCCCGTGAACGTGACCGGGTTGATCGTAGCGCTCCGGAGGACGACGCCGCCGGCGGCGCTGTCGACCGCGACCCAGAACTGAAAGTGGGACAGGAGCACGGCGGTCGGCCGGAAGTCGCGGGTGGCGACGACGGTGATGTCGGGGGCGGGGGCGGGGGGCGCCTGGGCACGGAGCCGCCCGGTCGCCTGCAGACAGGCGAGGAGTGAGAGCAGGGGCGCGACGACTCTCGCGCCCGCCCTCCGTCCACGGGTAACCACTGCGCGCCTTGCCGTCTGGCAACTCCCCTGGCCGCCGGTGACCGATGTTCCGAAGTCCTCACAGTGTATCGCGCCCGTCACGCTCTTGCCAGCTTTCCGCGGCTCCCGCACATTCGCAGCAACCTCTCCGGAGACCGGGGCATCATGGGCCTGATCGTCTTCCTCATCGTGGTCGTCGTCGTCCTGGTGTGGGTGGCCAGCGCGTACAACGGGCTGATCGCCCTCAAGAACCAGACGGTGAACGCCTGGAAGCAGATCGACGTGCAGCTCAAGCGCCGGCACGACCTGATCCCGAACCTGGTGAACACGGTCAAGGGATCGATGAACTTCGAGAAGGACACCCTGCAGGCGGTCGTGGACGCGCGGTCGAAGGCCATGGCCAGCGGCGGCGGCGTCAGGGAGACCGCCGCGGCCGAGGGCGCGCTCACGGGGGCGCTGGGCAAGCTGTTCGTGGTGATGGAGCGCTATCCCGACCTGAAGTCGTCGCAGAACGTGCGCGACCTCCAGGAGGAGCTGTCCAGCACCGAGAACAAGATCGCGTTCGCGCGCCAGCTCTACAACGACGTGGCCACCGGCTACAACACCAAGCAGCAGCAGTTCCCGACCAACCTGGTGGCGGGGCTCGCGAAGGCCGAGCACGCGGAGCTGTGGGAGCTGGAGGACAAGGCCGAGGGTGCCGTACCGCAGGTGGACCTCTCGCTCCAGAAGCCGCAAGGGTGACGGCGGGCCTGAACCTCTTCGAGCAGCAGGCCAGGAACCGCCGGCTGACGGTGGCCTGGCTGGCGCTGTTCATCCTGTTCTTCGCCTGGCTCGGCTTCGGCGGCGACCTCGCGTTCTACCTCGCGGCGGCCTCGCGCACCGAGGGCCAGGTGGCGTACCGGTTCCCCTGGATCGGCGTGGTGGTCACCAGCATCGCCGCGATCGTCGCGTGGGTGTCGTGGCGCAAGGGCCCGCAGCAGGTGCTGTGGTCCACCGGCGCGCGGGAGCTCGTCGCCCCGCAGACGCTCGAGGAGAAGCAGCTGGTCAACGTGGTCGAGGAGATGGCGATCGCGGCCGGTCTGCCCAAGCCGAAGACGTACGTCATCGACGACCCCGACCCCAACGCCTTCGCCACCGGCCGGGACGCCACCACCGCCTGCATCGCCGTGACCACGGGACTCCTCGCCGTGGTCAACCGCGAGGAGCTGCAGGCCGTGGTCGCGCACGAGATGGGGCACGTGCGCAACCTCGACGTCCGGCTGATGACGCTGATCGCGTCGCTCGTCGGGGTCATCGTGGTGCTGTCGAACGGGATGGGGCGGATGCTGCGGGGCAGCGGCAGCCTCCTCGGGGGCCGGGGCCGCAAAGGCGGCGGTCCGTTGCTCGTCGCCGCGGCGATCGTGTTCGTGCTGTGGGTGATCACCCTGATCCTGGCGCCGTTCATCTCGCGGATCATGGCCATGGCCGTCTCGCGCGACCGCGAGTACCTGGCCGACGCGACCGGCGCCGAGCTGACGCGCAACCCCGGGGCCCTTGCGTCGGCGCTCCAGAAGATCGAGACCCACGAGGCGCCGACCACCCACATCAAGGAAGGCGCCGCGCACCTGTGCATCGCGGATCCCCTCGGGCGTGACGTCAACCTGAAGGACGGGCGGCTCGCGGACCTCCTCGCGACCCACCCGCCCATGGCGAAGCGCATCACCCGCCTGAAGGGCATGGCGTTCCAACAGCTGAAGGCCGCGGGTCAGCTCCCGGCGAGCTGACGCCCCGCCGCGCGGCCGATGAGCGCTCTCGACTGGCTGCTCTTCGCGCTCGCCGTCGTCCTGGCCGCCGGCCTGACCCTGTGGCTGACCCGGCGCGCGACCGCGGCGTTCCGCGGGCGGATGCGCCGCTGGGGACGCCGCACCCTGCTCGACTTCCAGGCGCGCATCGCGCGCTACAAGCTCGTCTCCCGCCGTGCCATCCACGACGAGCTGGTGCTCGACCCCGTGGTCGTGGCGGCGATGCGCGACCACCTGCGGCAGGAGCGGCTGACCGAGCTGGAGGTGCGGGTCCGGGTCGAGCGGTACATCGACGAGATCCTGCCGTTCTTCAACGTCCTCTCCTACTACCGGCTCGGCTACAACCTGGCGCGGCTGACGCTCAACCTGCTCTACAACGTGACGGTGGACTATCAGGACGAGGCCGCGCTGGAGCGCATTCCCCGGCGCGACGTGGTCGTCTACCTGATGAACCACCGCTCCAACGCCGACTACGTCGTCGTGGCGTTCGTGCTGGCGCGCGGCGTCGCGGTCAGCTACGCGGTCGGCGAGTGGGCCCGCGTCTGGCCGCTGGAGACGATCTTCAAGTCGTTCGGGTCGTATTTCATCCGGCGCCGCTATCGCGAGCCCCTCTACCACGCGGTGCTCGAGCGCTACGTCCAGCTCATCACCCGCAACGGGGTCACCCAGGGCCTGTTCCCCGAGGGCGGGCTCTCGCGCGACGGGAAGCTCCAGCCCGCCAAGATCGGACTGCTCGACTACATCGTGGGCACGCTGCGGGAGCCGGGGTTCGACCGCGACATCTGGCTGGTGCCGGTGGCCCTCAACTACGACCGCACCCTCGAGGACCGGGTGCTGATCCAGGAGTGCCTCGACCCGGAGCTGCGCCTCTCGCGCACGCGCCAGGCCTCCAGCGTCCTGCAGTACCTGCTCCTCAACACCGCGCGCCTCGTCTCCGGCCGCCTCAAGCGCTACGGGCGGGCGGCGGTGAACTTCGGCACCCCGCTGTCGGTCCGGGGCTGGCTCGCGTCCCAGGCCACCGACGTGCTGGCGCTGCCGCGTCAGGCGCGGCTGCCGCACGTCCAGCGTCTCGCGGACGACGCGATGGAGCGGGTGCGCATCATCGTGCCGGTCACGCCGGTGGCGCTCGCCTCCGCGGCCCTGCTCTCCTTCGAGCGCCACGTCGTCATGCTGCCCGAGCTGCTCGAGCGGATGCGCGAGTTCCGGGACCGCCTGCTCGAGGTGAACGCCAAGGTCGTGCGCGCCGACCGCTCCATCGAGGCGACGTGGGCCACCGCCCGCCGGATGTTCCGGATGCGGCACGTCGTCATGGTCACCGGCGCGTCGGTGGCCATCATGCCGCGCCAGCGGCCGCTGCTGGAGTACTACGCCAACTCGATCGCGCACCTGCTGCCCGGGGCCGAGCCGGTGATCCGCCGGATGACGCCGGCCGACGACCGGGACGCGAGCCTGCACCGGTTGAAGGAGCCGAAGAAGAGAGGGGTGTAGGGTGTAGGGTGTAGGGTGTGGGCGCGCCGGCTCACACCCTTACACCCTGCACCCTACCCCCGCTTTATTACTCACATGCCCGCCCCCGTCTCCCTCCCCGACCTCGTCGTCGGCGCCCGCGTGGAAGGCACGTTTCTCGTGTGGGACGTGGAGCAGCGCACCCAGGCCGACGGCAATCCCTTCGTCATCCTCACCCTCGCCAACAGCACGGGCCGGCTGAAGACCGCGCCGTTCTGGACCTCCGACCTCCACAAGGTCGAGGGCGTCGAGAAAGGCGCCGCGCTCAGCGTCATCGGCGAGATCGGGATGTACCGCACCGACCGGCAGCTGAAGGTGACCGGCCTCAGGCCGGTGGCGCGCGAGATGGTGGACTGGGCACAGCTCCTGCCGTCGGTGGGCGACGTCGCGCCGTGGTGGAGCGCGGTCGAGAAGTGGCGCGGCGACATGGCCGACGGCGCGTGGCGCCGTGCCGTCGCCCTGTTCTTCGACGACCCGGACTTCCGCGCCCGGTACGAGCGCTGCCCGGCCTCGCTCGCCAACCACCACGCCGAGCTGGGCGGCCTGCTCAAGCACACCGTCGAGGTCGGCGCCATCGCCCGCCCCATGGCCAAGGCGTGCGGCGCGAACTGGGATCTCGTGCTCTCGGGCGTCCTGCTCCACGACGTCGGCAAGCTGGAGGCGTACCGCTGGGACGGGCTGTTCGCGATGACCGAGGCCGGCAGCCTGCTGGGGCACGTCGTGCTGGGTTCCCTGATGCTCGACCGCCGACTGGACGAGCCGGAATCCCCGGTCACGAGCGACGCCGAGCGCCTGGTGCTCCAGCACCTCGTGCTCAGCCACCACGGCGAGCTGGAGTTCGGCAGCCCGGTGCGCCCGATGACGCTCGAGGCGGAGGTGCTGCACTACGCCGATCTCGCCTCGGCGGCCACCGCGAACATCGCCGCCGCGATCAGGGAGCCGGCGAATTTCGCCGAGGGCGATGCGGTGTCGAAGCCGATCTGGGCGCTCGACCGGCGGCGCGTGTACCGGGGGACCTCATGAGCCGCACCCGGCGCAGGCCCGCCGGCGCGCGGGACGAAGGGCGCTGAGCGGATGGCCCCGGTGAGCGACCGGCGCACCGACGAGGAGTTCGCGGAGCGTGCGGACGCGCTCGCGGCGTTCCTGCGCGCCGCGGGCACGGCGCCCCGCCTCATCACCGTGGACGACAGCGCGGGCTGCCCGCTCTACCACGCCCTCGCGGTGCTGCAGTGGACGGGGGAGACGGGGCTGTTCCAGCCGTCCGACCGCCTCCACGCGGCCTGGTTCGCGGCCGAGACGGGGGTGGCCGTCATCGAGCGAGTCGTCGACGACAAGCCGGTCTACCGCTTTCTGGGCCCGCGGATCGAGGCGCCGCAGAAGACGCCCGTGGACGGCACCCCGGTCGTGGACGAGGCGTACGTCCTCGGCTACGAGTTCGCCGAGCGCTGGAACGCCATCGCGCACTTCCTCGTCACCACGCAGGGCCGCGGCGCCGTCATCGCGCTCTTCGCGGCGCGTGCCCCGGAGCTCGAGCACGTGCGACGCTGGCTGCTGGAGCTGTTCAAGGGTCCCGTGCCGGAGGGCGCCGACCACCTGCACGCCGCGTGGTTCGCCACCACGGGCGCCGGCTTCCTGTTCCCGCCCACCACGCTCGGCGAGCGCCGCAGCCGCGGCTGGGCGTACGTCGAGCTCGGAAGCTCCCGGGAAGACTGATCGTCACCGCCGCCGGGTCGGGCGGCGGACGCCGAAAACACGACGGCCCGCCTGGGTCTCCCCAGTCGGGCCGTCGCCGAAGTGGCTACCCGGAGCCGGAGGATCGCTCCTCCGTTTTTCTTCCACCAGCCACCGGTTGTCTGTTGTCAGGGTCCCGGTAGGGCTGCCAGAAGCTCCGGCTTCGATCCCCACGCAGCGTGGCCGCGCCACGTGGTTCACCTCTCCGAGCGCTTCGAGTCCGGCCGGATCGCGTACCAGCCTCTCGCAGTGCACCCCGCTGCGCCATGGCGAGGTGGAGTGAGGCGCGCGATTGGCCTCACCTACCCGAGTCAACGGGTGCCCTGGGATCGACGGGCGCCTGTGCCCTTGTTTGCATCGGCGCCCTCCCCCAAGCTGTCGCTCGGGCCCGTCAGCAGGCGTAGACCAAGCAGAGCCCGATCCCTTCCCCGCCGACGACGGTGCGAATATACCGTCGTCCGATCGCAATGCAAGTGCCGGATTTGCTTCGGGTTACGCCATTTTCATGTGCGGTGGATGTGGACTCCAACCGCGCTGGGGCGAAGGAGTTCCGCCGCCTTTCCCCACGATGTCGACATGTGGAATGGAATTCCGTGTGGACGCTTGCGCTTGGCGCGTGCGCGGCGCCGCGGCGCAACCCCGCGTCGGTGGTCGTCGATGCGAATCGGGGAGGGCCCGGACGCCGCCGCGGCGGCCCGGGCGCGGGATCAGCCGGGTGCGGCGCCCGCGAAAGGCGGATTCGGCGGCAGCGCAGGCGGAGGAGTGACGCGGTGCCCCGAGCCGAGGAACCGGTTCAGCTCGTTGACCAGGGCCCGGTCCTTCTCGTGGACGTCCCGGACCTGGGCGTAGAAGTCGCGGTAGAAGTGGCGGGCCGCCGACTCGTACTGGTCCGCCCACGGCGTCCACCGGTCCGGCGCGTCGATCATGCTCGCCACGTTGTCGCACTCGACGGTGGCCACGCTCCGGTCGAACGCCGAGTCCAGGTCGGCCACCGCCCGCTGGAGCGCCGGATCCGATCCGAGGGCCTGCCGCAGCGGATCCATCGCCGACGCGTAGGTGGTGAGGTCCCAGTATACGTTCCGGCAGCGGGTCCAGCGGTCGCGCTCCCGCTGCGACAGGCTCGCCGGACTGCTCGCACCGATCATCGGCTGTCCCGACGTGTTCCGGAACGTGGAGACCAGCGTCACGATCGTGGAATCGAGCATGCGCCCCAGGCGCGCCGCGTAGTCCAGCGCCTCCTGCTGCGTGCTGCCGGCGTACGCGGCCATCGCCAGCCCTGCCGTGTAGCTCGGCGCCGCCGCCGGGGTCGGAGCGGGTCTCGTGGACTGCGGCGTGACGGGCTGCGGATTCGCCGGGGCCGTCGCCGTCGGCTGGGCCGCGGGGGGCTGCGTGGCGGGCTGAGCCGGATGCTGGGTGGACGACGGCGGCGCCTTCTGGGCCTCGAGCGACGACCGTACGCCACCGGCGACGATGAGGGACACGAGCAGAACCGTTCCGCGCATCATGGCAGCACCTCGACGAACCGCTTCCCGTGAGAGTAATCGCCGCGCCCATCCGATGCCACCGCGCGGCAACGGGAGGGCGCGCGCTGCAACGCTCGGGCGGCGATGCGCGGCGGCCGCTCATTACCGTTTGACGCGACGCGCGGTGGGGCCCGCCCGGCGGATGCCACCCGAATCGGGCCACCGCTCGCGTGCGGCACGCTCCCACCGCGCGTCACTTCCTTACGGGCCGAGGCGCCGCCCGGCCCCGGGCACTAGCGGTGGTGTTTGCCCCGAGCGGCCGACTTGCCCGCGTGCGCGCCGCGCTTGCCCCGCGTCGCGGCATGCGCCGGCTTCTTCGCCGACGGGGGCTTGTGACCCTTGTCGCCGGCGCGCGCGTGGCCGCGCATCGCGCGCGCGGCTACCCGCTTCCGCTCCTCGCGCGCCGCCTTGCGCGTCGCGGCCTTCTCCGCCTTCACGGCCGCGGCACCCTCGATCTCGGCCGTGACGCGGTCGCCTTCGTCGCTCCCGATCAGGCCGCGCCGCACGGCGTAGCGGATCAACTCGCGCGCATCCTGGATGCGGAATTGCCCGACGCCGGCCGCCGCCCGCGACAGATTCACCATCGCGTCGGCGACGGGACTCCGCAGCACGTGTGCGATGCCGGGAACAGACTCGAGAATGCTGGAGATGGCTCCGCTGCTCAGCTCGGTTGCCACGGCGATCTCCATGTCCCACAATGCGTTAGGCTACGCGCCGTCACCGGTTGATGGCGCACGCTGCCCGCTGTGGCGGCTGGCGAGGGCCAACCTACCGAGCGGGGGGGGCTTCGTCAAGGAGATGGAGCACAATTCCTGCCGGCTGCAGCATCCATAACAAACGGCCCGACAAGCACTTACACTTGCCGGGCCGCGGAGGGTGGGCGCGCGATGCCGCTACGTCCTCGCGCGCAGCATCAGCCCCACGTTCCAGCCGGTAAAGCTCGCCGTCGGCGCGGTCGGATTGCCGTTGCCGTCGATGAGGTTCTCGTTCCCCGTGTCGAATCGGACCGACGGCAGGAGGGAGAACCGCGCGTTGAGGGTCATCTCGTACTGGAGCGCGAAGGCGAGCAGCCGGCCGGCGGTGGCGAGCGTCGAATCGCCGAGCCAGTGCATGCGGAATTCGACCTGTGGCCGGAGCACGTTAGCGCCGAGCTGCACCGACGCCGCCGTCCCGAACGACAGGACGTTCGACTTCTGCATCGGAACCGGGGAGCCGAACAGCTGCGAGCCCGGCGCGCGGTACAGATCCCACGCGTACACCTGCAGGCCGACGTTGCCGACGGGGAAGCTCCAGGAGCCCTGCCCGATGTAGCGGTTGCCCGACTGGAAGATGGGCGAGCTGGCGAGGTTGTCCTCGCCGAAGCCCGAGTACGTGAACCCGAAAGACACGCGGCTCTGTCCGATGATGCGGTCCGCGCCGGCGCGCACCCGGAACTCCCCGCCAGCCCTGTAGCTTCCGGCCGCGGACGTGAAGCTCCCGTTCACCCGGTAGCTGCCGGCGACGCCGACGGCCCAGCCTCCCACCGGAACCGCGACCGCGAGACCGCTCGTCACGTTGAAGCCCGAGCCGAAGTTGGCGACCGGGTACGGGAGGAGATCGGAAGCGATGGCGCCCGCGGTCAGCAGCTGGCCGCCGGTGAAGTTGGTCTTCCCCGTCGGGAGGTTCGCCGAGACGGTCAACGCCAGCAGGTCCGGGACGATCTGGTAGACGCCCCGCGCCTGGATGTCGGTCAAGCCCGAGATCGTCGCCGTGGTGTCGGTGCCCTTGCGCGTGGCCGTCGCCCACCGGCCGCCCACGTCGAAGGCCAGGCGGGAATTCACGGGCCAGATCACGGCCACGGGAATCGACACTTCCGACACGCTCTTGATGAAGAAGCCCGTCTGGCTCTGGTAGCTGATCCCGCGCGCCTCCACCCCGGTGAGCCACGTCGGGCCCTGCGCCAGGAGCGGCGCGGGCACGAGGAGGACGAGCGCCGCCGCTGCGCGGACGACCAGGTGCCGGGCGCTCACTTCGGCCTCTGGATGATGATCACCACCGTGCCCGTCGCCCGCTGTCCGCCAAGCGTACCCGTGACCTCAGGCTGCGAGGAGCGCTCGGTCGTGGGCTGCGTCGTCGACGTGCTCGTCGATTGCGCGGTCGTCGTCGTCGTGGTCGGTGCGACGCTGTTGGTGCCCGCCGTCAGCATGTCCTGGGTCGGCGCCGGGGGCGGCGGCGCCGGGATGGTCGTGCTCTGCGACACCGCGGTCTCGACCTGGCTGACCGACTGCTGGGACGCGGCCGAGAGGCTCGTCGCCGTGGCCGCGCTCTGGCTGGCGGCGCGGAAGGTGGGGTCGAGGGTCGTCGCCTGGTTGAAATCCGCCTGCGCGGACGCGTAGTCTCCGCGGTCCTGGGCCTCGAGCCCACGGCTGTAGACCAGGAACGCCTGCAGGTTCTGCGTCGGCCGCTGGTCGATGGCGGACTGCTCCGACGGACTGAGCTGGATCCCCATGCTGTTGAACAGGCCGTACGCCAGCTGCTTCTCGAGGTCGAACAGGCGGGCCAGCGTACTCCGCTGCTGCGCGGTGGGCGCCACGCCGGAGCTGGAGACGTCAACGACCGCCGCGTCCACCTGCAGCTGATTGCCGGGCAGACCCGCGATCGCGCCCTGGACGACGCGCGCGGCCCGCAGCAGGTGGCCGCTCCGCAGCGCGGTCGAGGGATCGGCCTGCGCCGAATCGGAGAGCTTCAGCTCGCCGAGGATCGCCTGCATCCGCTCCCGCTCGAGGACCCGGATCTGCCGCGACTTGGCCAGGTCGGTCACCAGCAGCTGGGCCAGGCCGCGCCCGAGCGGCTGGATCGTCGAATCCCGGCCGGAGTACAGGAACGGCATCACCGCGACCGTGTTCGACTCGGGCGGCATCGCCGCGATGCTCGACTCGTTGGCGAGCGCCTGGTGCGCCTGGTAGGTCAGCTCGTTGCGATCCACCAGCGCCAGCCGCTGTTGCGCGGTGCGCTTGAGGTCGGGGTTGGTGGCGATGCCGATGTAGCGCTGGTACGCCGCCCGCGCCGCGGCGAAGTCACCGAGCTGCTCCGCGGTCATGCCCAGGTAGACGGCCGCCACGCCGCTGCTGGGGTCGCCGGTCGCCGCCGTGTCGAGCACCGGACGGGCGTCCTTGTAGCGTCCGGCCTTGAAGTACGCCACGCCCAGCCGGGTGAGCGTGTTCGCGTCGTGCGGGCGCTGACTGCGTTCCGCCTCCAGCGACGCGATGGACTGCGGCGTCACGTCGCTCACCCGGATCGCGCCGCCGCCGCCGGTGGCGCACGCGCCACAGGCGAGAACCACGGCGAGACGAAGGACCCTGTGGCCGTGCAGCGCAGGCCTCATCAGGCGATACCTCATATGGAGTGTGCGACAGACGGGACGGCTCAAGTATGCAGGCGCCGAAAAACGCCGGCAAGCTCTCGCCGCCAGGTCCCGAACAGCCAGACTACCACGTCCCCCGCCGCCGCTGCCGTGACACGAGTCACGCCCCGGCTAGTGCGCGCGCCCCCGCCTCGGCGGCGACCGCCACCGCATGACCCTAACCTCAGCCTGCGCGAGGATTTCGCTCAACACCTTCTTGGTGCGCGGATCGACCGGCCAGTCGATGTGCATCTCGAGACGGTACCCCGAGCGGTCGCTTCCGTGACCCTCCAGCACGAACCCCTCCGGTGTGGCCCGTACCTCCTCGATCGGGACGTCGGCGAGGAGGTCGAAGTTCTCAGCCGTTGGCTCTGGCACCATACGGAAGCCCCTCCCGCCGCCAGACTTACTCCGGGGCGGGAGGGGCCGCAAGCCGCGCTCGGAAGGCGCTACTGGACCGTGATGACGCCCACCATGCCCAGCGCCCGGTGGGGCAGGCAGAAGTAGCTGTAGGTGCCCTTGGGGGCGCCCGTGAACGTGATCGTGTACTTCTCGTGCGGCGTGGTGAGGAACGGCCCCATCAGATCGCCCTGCCGCCGCGCCATGGCGCCATTCAGGACGTCCCGCGCGCCGGCCGGGATGTGGTCCTTGTCGAAGGCGACGTTGTGCGGACCGCCGGACACGTTCTCGAACTCGACGATGTCGCCGGAGGCGATGGTGAAGTTGGCCGGGACGAAGAGGTACTTCGCGCCCTGCTGCACCATCGTCACGTGATGCGTCGCCGGGGGCGCGGCGTGCGTCGACGGCCGGGCGAACGCGGCGGCGCCGAGGGCGAGGATCGGGAGAGCTGCCAGTGACCAGCGGTTCATTGCGACCTGTTCCTCCAGTTGGAGATTGCCTCGACGAACGGCCGGGTGCTACCCCGCCGCTGCCGCGAAGTGGCGATTGCTGGTTGTTGTGAATTGATTCACAAGGTATCGGAAATCCGCAAGGCCCTGTGGGAAACCCCTTTGCGCCGCCCCTGACGGGCGGCTAGGTTAGGGGTTGCCGTGGCGGAGTCGAGGCCCGGCGACTCCCCTTCAGCCAGAGGCGGGCTCGGGACGTGGCAGGCGACGCGATCCAGATGATGGGTACGATCACCGAGGTGCTCCCCAACACCACGTTCCGCGTGGAGCTGGAGAACGGCCACCAGATCCTGGCCTACGTCTCGGGGAAGATGCGCAAGAACTACATCCGCATCCTGCGCGGCGACCGGGTCGCCGTCGAGCTGTCGCCCTACGACCTGACCCGGGGCCGCATCACCTACCGCTACAAGTGACCGGTGGCGCCCCCGTCCTGATCCGCTCCGCGTGACCAAGCAGCTCGGCATCGTCTTCGCAGTCGTCTTCGTCGATCTCCTCGGCTTCGGGATCGTCCTGCCGTTGCTGCCCACGTACGCGACGCTGTTCCACGTGTCGCCGACGGCCATCGGATTCCTGGTCACGAGCTTCTCGTTGCTGCAGCTCGTGGCGGTGCCGTTGTGGGGCAGCCTCTCGGACCGGTTCGGCCGCCGACCGGTGCTGATCGTGGGGCTGGTGGGCTCCACGGTCTCCTACGTGCTGTTCGCACTGGCCGGCAGCTACTGGGTCCTCCTGGTGTCGCGCATCGTGGCCGGCGCGATGGGGGCCACGGTGGGCGTCGCGCAGGCGTACATCGCCGACGTCACGCCGCCGGAGCGGCGCGCCCACGCGATGGGCGTGCTCGGCGCCGCGTTCGCGATGGGCTTCATCCTGGGGCCCGCGCTGGGCGGCGCGCTGTCGGCGCACAGCTACAGCAGCGCCGGCGTCGTCGCGGCCGCGCTGTGTGCCGCCAACGCGCTCGGCGCCGCCGCGTGGCTCCCCGAGACCCCGCGGCGCGGCGCCTCGCCCGCCGAGCGGGACCGCCTCCGCGCGATGGCCGCGCCGCTCGCGGCCAGCTTTCTCCTGACCGCCGCGTTCGCCGTCATCCACGTCACGCTGCCCCTGTTCGGCCGCGACGTGTGGGGCGACAGCACGCGGCGGATGGGAATGCTGTTCGCCTACATGGGCGTCGTGTCCGCCGCGGTGCAGGGCGGGCTGGTGGGCCGCCTCGCGTCCCGCGTGGGCGAGGAGCGGCTGGCGGCGGCCGGGGCGGCGCTGCTCGCGCTCGGGCTGGCACTCGTGCCCGGGGCGACCGCGCGCTGGTCGCTGTACGCGGCCCTGGGGCTCCTGTCCGCCGGCTCGGCCCTGGCGACGCCGAGCGTCTACGCCGTGGTGAGCCGCCGCGCGTCGGCCGCGCAGCAGGGGGCGGCGCTGGGCGTCACCCAGACGGCGTCCACGCTCGGCCGGATCGTGGGCCCCACGCTGGCAGGCTTCCTCATCGGCGCGTCCGGGCTGCGCGCGCCGTTCTGGGCGGGGGCGGTGCTGGGACTGCTAGGGATGGGTGCGGCGCTGATGCTGGCTCGCGGGCGCCGCGCCGCGCCGGCCGCGCTCTAGCGCGGCTGGTGCCCGATGCGGGCCCAGCGGATCGCCGTCAGGAACGGCAGCGCCCGCCAGGAGTCGTGGTCGAACGAGTAGTAGATGAACATGGGGCGCCCGCGGATGACGCCGCGAGGCACGAACCCCCAGTACCGCGAGTCGTACGAGTTGTCCCGGTTGTCCCCCATCACGAAGTACTGCCCGGGCGGGACCACCAGCGGCCCCCAGTTGTCGCGCGTCGGACGATAGGTGTCGTGGCTCACGCTGGGCGGCAGGTAGTCGAGCTGCCAGTCGCGCATCCCCGGGTCGCTCGTGTCGTCGGACGAGTCCACGTGCTCGACGTAGCCCTCCTGCTGCGCCACGCCGTTCCGCCACAGGATCGCGTGCTTCATCAGCAGGGTGTCGCCCGGCATCCCCACGACGCGCTTGACCACCTTCACGCCGGGCTCGGTGCGCGAGTCGAACACCACGATGTCGCCGCGCCGCGGCTCGCGGATCGCGGGCAGGTGGGTGTGGATGAGCGGGACCTCGGCGCCGTACAGCGCCTTGTTCACGAACAGGAAGTCCCCCACCAGCAGCGTGCGCTCCATGCTGCTCGAGGGGATCCGGAACGCCTCCACCAGCAGCGTGCGCAGCACGAACCAGATGACCAGCGCGACCGCGAGGGACTTCACCCACTCCCACGTCGAATGGCGGAGGGACTTCTTCGGCTGCCCGGGCTTCTCCGGCTGGTCGGTCTTTCCCTGCTGCGCCTCGCTCATGTCCGTCCTGTCTCCGTTCCCTCGCGTCTGGCAACCAGTCTTCAGGGTACCCAGTCGGCGATGAAGATGTTCGTTTCGTGCGGCTGCGTGCCGTGCCGGTTGGACGCCCAGACCAGCTGCTTGCCGTCGGGGGAGAACATGGGGAAGCTGTCGAAGTCCGGGTACGTCGTCACCTGCTCGAGCCCCGTGCCGTCGACGTTGACCAGGTAGAGATCGAAGTTGCGGCCGCGCGGATCGCGGGCGTTGGACGCGAAGATGATCTTCCGGTCGTCGGGCGTGAAGTACGGCGCGAAGTTCGCGCCGCCCAGGTGCGTGATCTGGTGGCGGTCGGTGCCGTCGGCGTTCATCACCCACAGCTCCATCTCCAGCGGCTGCACCAGGTGCTGCGCGTACAGCTGGCGATACTTCGCCGAATCGGCCGCCGTGGCCGGGTGGTAGGCGCGGTACACGATGCGCCGGCCGTCGTGCGACCACCACGGCCCGCCGTCGTAGCCCAGCTCGTGAGTGAGCTGGCGCACGTGCGAGCCGTCGATCCGCATGGTGTAGATGTCGAGGTCGCCGTGGCGCGACGACGTGAACACGACGGACTTGCCGTCCGGCGAGACGACGGCCTCGGCGTTGTAGCCCGGGTTCCGCGTCAGCCGGCGCAGGTGCGACCCGTCCGCGTCGGCCGTCCAGATGTCGAAGTCCTCCACCGCCCAGACGTAGCCGTGCGAGTAGTCGGGGGGCTTCGGGCAATCCGGCCCCGTCGCCGACGTCGAGGCGAACAGCACCTTGCGGTCGTGGTCGAAGAAGTAGCCGCACGTGGTCCGCCCCCGGCCGTCGGACACGCGGTGCACGTCCGAGCCGTCCACGTTCATCACGTACTCCTGGTCGCACGGTCGATCGCCCCGGGTGCTCTGGAAGACGATCTTGCTGCCGTCCGCGGAGAAGTACGCCTCGGCGTTCTGGCCGCCGAAGGTCAGCTGCCGGACGTTGGCCAGGTGGACTTCGCCGGACTCGGGCTGCACCGGGCGCCAGGCCGGCGCCCGCGCCGAATCCGGCTGCTGGGCGGCGGCGGCGGCCGACAGCGCCGCGGCCAGCACGGCTGCCACTGCGGTGGATCTCGGGAACATGGCCACAATTCTAACCGGGCCTTCGGAGGGCCACCAACTCCGCTGCACTACGGACACGGAGGCGGCTGCATGCTCGGCGGCGCCAGCTCTCCGGAGCTTCGCAGCGCCAGATAGCGCCACCCCGCCGGTCCGGCGTCCGGCGCGGGCGCCTCGGCCCACAGCAGGAGGGCGCACGGCCCGTGCGGGCCGGCGAACACGCGAGGCGCCTCCTCGGGCTCGGCGGACAGACGATAGCCGGCCGCCGCCGGCTCGAGCTGTTCCGCCATCATGCCGCGCGCGCCCGGCAGGAAGACCGGATACGCGGCGCCCGACGAGTCGGCGACGTAGCCCAGGAGGTCGGGCAGGCCGTCTCCCGTCACGTCCTCGAACGCGAAGGCGCCGATCGTGGCCGCCGACGGCAGCACGTCCGAGCGCCCGAGCCGCACCGGCGCGCTGTCGCCCGCCGCCCAGAGGTCGGCGCGCGCCTGCACCACGCCCGGGACGCCCGACTCGACGTCCACGAGCACGAACGGCACGCCGGTCGGCGCGGTCCAGGTGTAGGCGGCGGCCGCCACCGCGTCCGGCGACCGGTAGGTCGCCCGCGCCTGGAGCAACAGCCGCTCTTCGGCACTCCCCGCGTCGGAGCCGGCGGTGCGGTCCCGCGCGCACCCCAGCACCAGCGCCAGGGCCGCGCCGACCACGCCCGCCGCCCGCGAGCCGCCGCTCATCCCGGTCCGGTCCCCGCGCCGTAGACCCGGCGATACCAGGCGTGGTTCGCGTACACGCTGCGCACGTAGTCGCGGGTTTCCGCGATCGGCAGGCGCTCGACGAACAGGTCGGCGTCGCGCATCTCCGGCCACGCCCGCCACCGCGCCAGGTGCTGCGGGCCGGCGTCGTAGCTGGCGACGACCGCGTACAGCGGGACCGAGTCACGCGCGATCCGGTCGCGCAGGTACCGCGCGCCGAAGTGCAGGTTGAAGTCCGGGACGTCCAGCAGCGATGGATCCCACGGCCCGAAGCGCCGGCTCATCTGCCGCGCGGTCACCGGCAGGAGCTGGCTCAGCCCCCGCGCGCCGACCCGCGAGCGCGCCTTCGGCTGAAACCTCGACTCCTGCCGGACGATCGCGGCCAGCAGCATCGGATCGACGCACTGCTCGGCGGCTTCCGCAGTGATCACCGGCCGGAAGGGCAACGGAAAGAGCGCCTCCGCGACCCCCCGGGTGATCGGGCCGCGGCTCCGCGCGGCGAGGCCGAGGAAGATCGCCTCCTGGGCGAAGCCGGCGCGCGTGGCCGCGGCCGCCGCCGCGGTCAGCAGCTGGGGCGAGGCGCTCGTGTCCCGGATCCACGCCACCGCTTCGGCGCGAGCCTCCGCGGTGAGGCCCGCCGCGGCCAGCAGCTCGATGCGGTCCGCCGCGCGCGTGGGAGAGAAACCGCCTGGAGCCGGGGACGGCAGCAGCGAATCCGGCCCCAGGGGAAGGGAGTCGCCCACCAGCTCCCGCGCGCGGACGCCGTAGTAGCCGGTCGGATCCTCGGCGGCGATCCGGCGCAGCGTGTCGGCCCCGGCGGTCTCATGCCGTTCGAACGCGAGCCGCGCGGCCCAGTAGCGCGGCGCCGGCCCGAGCCGATGTGCCGAGTCCCCGGCGAGCGCCGCGGCGACGCCGGTTGCGGCCGAATCGGCGAAGCCCGCGGCGTAGGCCATGAGGGCCAGGCGGAAGCGCGCCACGTTCGCCGCCGGGGTGGCGCCGAACAGCCGCACCAGCAGCTCGTACCACGGGCGCTCGGACTCCGACGTTCCCTGCCAGCGCTCGTGGTCGGCGAGCATCAGGGCCGCCGCCGCGACGCCGGTGTCACCCGGGAAGGTCTGCGCCATGCCCGCGACCAGCGAATCGGCTTCCAGCCACCGCCCCTGGGACCCCAGCACCTGCGCCGTCGCCTTCGCCTCCAGCGCCGCCGCGTCGGGGCGCTGCCGCAGCCGCTCGCGCGCGTGGGCCAGGGCGCTTCGGGCCACCTGGATCCGGTGCCGGGCGGCGGCCACCTGGGCGAGCTCGAGCCACGCCACCGCGGAGGTATCCCGCGCGGCGACCAGCCGTTCGAGGTACCGCTGCGCCGACCTCGCATCGCCCCGCGCGCGGTACGCCCGGGCGATCGCCGTCAGCTCTTCGGCCGTCGGCGCCGACCACTGATCGACAATGAAGCTGGCCGCGAGGAGCGCGACGGGCCGCGAGGGGTCCGCGGTGAGCAGCGCGCCGACCCGGGCCCGCGCCACGTCGGCGTGGCCGAGCTGGATCTCGACCCGCGCCGCGTCCAGCACCCGGCCGCGCCGGAGATAGACGGCGAGCGCGCCGCGGAGGTTCCCCGCGGCCTCGCGGCGCTCGGCCACCAGGCTGTCGGCGAACTCGGCGGCGCCGGGCGTGCGCGCGTCGGCCATCGCTGCGAACGCGGACGCCGTGTCGGGATCGAGAGCGGCCCGGCGAATGGCGAGCCAGTCGGCGAGATCGGGCAGCAGCAGCGCAGCCCGGCTCCAGGCGGCGGCCGCCGAGTCCGTCTCGTGCAGCTCGCCGAGGGCGACCGCCAGGCGCACCGCGCCGGCGGCCCGCTCGGCGGGCCGCGCTCCGGGCAGCGCGGCGAGCCGCCGGTCCCCGGCCGCGGCCGCGCCCCATCGCCCCGCGCGCCCGTCGTCGCGGGCGGCCAGTGCCAGGAGCTCCGCGGCCGTGTCCGCACCGCGCACGCGCGCGAGGACCCCGGTCGCCGTACCCATGCGCCCGAGGCCCTCGCCGATGGCGAGCCGCAGCAGCGCCACGCGCAGCGGCACGGGATGCGGCGCCGCGGGAACGGCCGGCGCCACCCGCGACGCGTGCCAGAAGCGTCCGGCGGCGAGCAGGCTCTCGGGTCCGGCCGCGGCCGGCGGCGCGCACGAGTCGGCGGGTACGGGGGCGGCGCGCGGCACGAGCGCGCCGACGGCGTGCCACCAGGACAGCAGCGTGGCGAGGAGCAGCCAGGACGCGGTCACCGGACGGGCAGGCTCAGGGCTTGAGGAGGCGCACGCCTCGCGCGCCGGCCACGACGGCCACCCGGGCCAGGCGCAGGAACAGGCCGTCCTCCACCACGCCGGTGCGGCGGGCGAGCGCCCGCGCGAGCGCGGCGGGATCGGCGATCCCCCGCGGGAAACGGCAATCCACGAGGTAGTTGCCGTTGTCGGTCACGACCGGCGCGCCGTCGGGCCCGCGCCGCAGCACCGGCTCCGCGCCCAGCGACGCGAAGAAGGCCAGCAGTCCGCTCCAGCCGAACGGGATCACTTCGACGGGCAGCGGCACGCGCGTGCCCAGCCGGCGGACGAGCTTCGACTCGTCGGCGACCACCACGAACCGCTTCGCCGCGGTCGCCACCACCTTCTCGCGGAGCAGTGCGCCGCCCCCGCCCTTGATCAGGGCGAGGCGCGGGCCGACCTCGTCGGCCCCGTCGATGACCAGGGACAGCACCGGGTGCTCCTCGAGCGTCACGAGCGGGATGCCGAGCGCGCGGCACCGCTGCTCGGTGTCGGCCGAGGTGGGCACCGCCACGACATCGGTCAGGAGGCGCGCCCGCAGGCGCTCGGCCAGCAGCTCGAGCAGCGGGCGCACGGTCGATCCGGTGCCCAGGCCGATCGCGGTGCCGCTCTCGATGAACTCGACGGCGCGCGCCGCGGCGGCGCGCTTCAGGTCTTCGACGGACGGCTTCACGGTCGCACCACAAGATGGCGCGAGACCCGCGGACTAGAAAGGCAGGCGGTACCCGAAGATCGTCTTGATGAGCAGCCGGTCCGTGCTCGCGGTGAAGCCGCGCCCCACGCCCAGGTTGATCTCCCACCGGGGCGACACGTTCAGGTCCAGCGCGGCGAACAGCTGCTGCTCCTGCAGGGGCCCCGGATCGAACCCGCTCACGGGACCGAGGGAGCCGTAGTATTCGAGCCCCGCCGTCACGACCGGGCTCGCGTCGTAGGTCAGCGCCGCGGCCGGCGAGAACTCCCAGCCGCGCCCGGCGTTCTCGCCCGAGAGCGAGCGCTCGAGGGCAGGGTTCACGGCCCAGTACCAGCGGCCCAGCTGCTGGTCGACGATGGGCCGGATCTCCCAGGTCCAGGTGTCCGTGGAAAAGGCGCGCCGCTGGTAGCCGACCTCGGTCGAGAGGCTCACGCCCACCGGCCAGTGCCAGCTCTCGGGCACGGCGATCCGCGGGCGGACGTGGTCGCCGACCCAGCTCCAGCCGTCGCCGTCCCGCGCGCTGGTGAACACGTAGAAGCCCACCTCCAGCCACGGCGCGAAGCCGTGCGTGATCTCGAGGGTCTCGTGGAAGGCGTGCTCGGTGGGCTGCAGCCCGTCCACCACACCGGTCCGGCCGTCCGCGGTGAAGTTGGAGTGCAGCTCGACCATGGTGCGGGCGGCGGGCACCAGGCTCGCCCCGTACACCTGGATCTCGTAGTTGTCCTGCGCGCGGGCCGCGGTCGGCCGCAGCGCCGCGGCGAGGCAGGCACACAGGAGCAGGCAAGCACGCATGGACGTTGAGCAACATACGGCGGCCCGGCCGGGGGCGTTGGAGATCGCGCGGCGGCGCCGCGGCGCGCGGTTATATTGGTTCGACACCGACCGAAAATGCCGCGCGACCTGCCGCTCTCCAACGGGACGCTGCTCGTAGCGTTCGACCTCGAGTACCGCATCCGCGACGTGTACTTCCCGCACGTCGGGATGGAGAACCACGCCGTCGGCCATCCGTTCCGCGTGGGCGTGTGGGTGGACGGCCGCTTCGGCTGGCTCGACGCCGGGTGGCATCCGGAGCGGCGGTACGCCGACCCCACCCTGGCCACGGGCGTGACCGCCGCGAGCGACGCCCTCGGCGTGGCGCTCCAGTTCACCGACGCGGTCGACTTCTACGAGAACGTGCTGGTGCGGCGCATCCGCGTCACCAACACGAGCGCCGCCGCACGGGAGATCCGCGTCTTCCTCCACCACGACTTCCACCTCAAGGAGAACGACGTCGGGGACACCGCCCTGTTCTCGCCGGAGATCGCGGCGGTGCTGCACTACAAGGACGACCGGTACTTCCTGGTCAACTGCCTGGCGGGGGGCGCCGTCGGCGTGCAGCACTACGCCTGCGGGCAGAAGGAGGTGGCCGGTGCCGAGGGAACGTGGCGCGACGCCGAGGACGGCGTGCTGGGGGGGAACCCCATCGCCCAGGGCTCGGTGGACTCGACCATCGGCGTGACGCTCACCGTCGGCGCGGGCGATACCGGCGAGTTCTACACCTGGATGGCGGCCGGCCGCGACTTTCACGAGGTCGCGACCATCGACGCCGTGGTCCGGGACAAGACGCCGGCGGAGCTGCTGCGGCGCACCCAGCGCTACTGGCAGCTCTGGGTCACCCGCGAGGGACGCGACTTCGCGGACCTGCCGCGCGACGTGGTGGACCGGTACTGCCAGAGCCTGCTCATCATCCGCTCCCAGATCGACGCCGAGGGCGCGGTCCTGGCGGCGAACGACACCG
The DNA here is from genome assembly GCA_035623755.1 of Gemmatimonadales bacterium. Lineage (GTDB taxonomy): Bacteria > Gemmatimonadota > Gemmatimonadetes > Gemmatimonadales > JACORV01 > Fen-1245. The sequence goes on along the minus strand of DASPSV010000032.1, from coordinate 47,955 downwards.
ACATCGTCCGCTTCAACCGCGACACGTACTCCTACGCCTGGCCCCGCGACGGCGCGCTGGCGAGCGTCGCCCTCCTGCGCTCGGGACACGCCGTGGCGGCGGAGCGGTTCCTCGAGTTCTGCGCCCGCATCATCTCCCCCGAGGGATTCCTGCGGCACAAGTACAACCCCGATGGCACGCTGGCGTCGTCGTGGCACGGCTACGTCCGCGAGGGCAAGCCGGTGCTGCCCATCCAGGAGGACGAGACCGCGCTGGTGGTGTGGGCGCTCGGCGAGTACTTCGACCGCTCCCACCGCGTCGAGACGATCGCGCCGTTCTACCGTCCGCTGGTCACGCGCCCGGGCGACTTCCTGGCGAAGTACGTGGACGAGCGCACGGGGCTGCCGCTGCCCTCCTACGATCTGTGGGAGGAGCGGTGGGGCGTGCACCTCTTCACGGTCGGCGCCGTCATCGCCGGACTGCGGGCGGCCGCGCGGCTGGCGGCCGCCTTCGGCGAGGACGAACGCGCGGCCCGCTACCGCGGCGCCGGGGACCGGATGCTCGCGGCGATGCGTGCCGTGCTGTGGAGCGAGCGGGACGGGCGGTTCCTGCGCATGGTCGCGCCCGTTCCGACCGGCTACCAGGGCGATTCCACGATCGACGCCAGCGTCTTCGGGGTGGTCGAGCTCGACGTCCTCCCCCCCGACGACCCGCAGGTCGCGTCCACCATGCGGCAGGTGGAGGAGCGGCTCCGCGTGCAGACGGACGTGGGCGGGCTGGCGCGGTACGAGAACGACCCCTACCAGCAGGTCGAGAAGCAGGACACGGCGCGGGTGCCGGGCAATCCGTGGTTCGTCAGCACCCTGTGGCTGGCGCGCTACCACCTGATGCGCGCGCAGGCGCCGGGCGAGCTGGCGAAGGGGCTCGACCTCATCGGGTGGGCCGCCCGCCACGCGCTGCCCTCGGGCGTGATGGCCGAGCAGCTGCACCCGTACACCGGCGAGCCGCTGTCGGTCTCGCCGCTCACCTGGAGCCAGGCGGCGTTCGTGTTCGCGGTGGAGGCCTACCGCGAGCGGGTGCTCCGGCTCTCCGCGTGCCCCACCTGCGGGCAGCCCCGTCCCGCCGACGCGCCGGCCGTGATGTGAGCGCGTCCGCCCTCGAGCTCCACGTCGAGCCGGCCTCGCGCTTCGCCGCGACGGCGGCGGATTGGATCGCGGCCGCTCTCGAGGCCGACCTTCGCGCGTCCGGGCACTGCGCCATCGCCCTGTCCGGCGGCGAAACGCCGCGGCCGGTGTACGAGCGCCTCGCCGAAGCGTCGCGCGCGACGCGGATCCGCTGGCGCGACGTGGACGTCTTCTTCGGCGACGAGCGCGCCGTGCCGCCCGGCGATCCGGAGAGCAATTACGGCATGGCGATGGCCGCACTGCTCGCCAGGGCCCCGGCCGCCGCGTCCCGGGTGCACCGGCTCGAGGCCGAGCGGCCGGACCGCGACGCCGCAGCGCAGGACTACGCGAACGCCCTGCCCGAGCGCCTGGACCTCCTGATCCTCGGGATGGGCGCCGACGGCCACACGGCGTCGCTGTTCCCGGGCTCGCCGGCCTGCGCGGAGCGCGTCCGCCGCGTCGTCCCCGTCACCGGGCCCAAGCCACCCGTCGACCGGCTGACCATCACCCCGCCGGTGATCGCCGCGGCGCGCCGGGTCGTGGTCCTGGTCGCGGGCGCCGGCAAGGCCGCCGCCCTGGTGCGCGCGCTCGAGGGACCGCTCGAGCCGCGCGACGTCCCCGTCCAGCTGGCCCGCGGCGGCGTGTGGTTCGTCGACCACGCCGCGGCCGGCCGGCTGGGGAGCGCCGTGCCGTGAAGGTCCTCGCCGGAGACGTCGGCGGCACCAACGCCCGCCTCGCCGTCGTGGACGTGGCGGGCACCACCGCCCGCATCGCCCTCGAGCGGCGCTACCCGAGCCGGAGCGCGCCGACGCTCGGCCCGATCGTGCGGCGGTTCCTCGACGAGGCGGGGCCCGGGCCGGAGCGCGCCTGCTTCGGCATCGCGGGCCCCGTGGTCGATGGCGAGTGCCGGACGCCGAACCTGCCCTGGACCGTGAGCGCCCGCGTGCTCGCCGGCGAGATCGGCATCGCGGCGACGACCATCATCAACGACTTCGAGGCCGTCGGCTACGGCGTCGGCCTGCTCGGTCCGGGCGACCTCGTCCCGCTCCAGGCGGGCGTGCCGACACCTCACGGCACCATCGCGCTGATCGGCGCCGGCACCGGGCTCGGGCAGGGGTTCCTGGTGTGGGACGGTGACGCGTACCGCGTGCACTCCTCCGAGGGCGGGCACGTGGCTTTCGCGGCGCGCGACGCGATCGAATGGGGCCTCCGGAACACGCTGGTCGACGAGTTCGGCCACGTCTCGTACGAGCGCATCCTGTCGGGGGCGGGCCTCGCCCGCGTCTACCAGTACCTCGCGACGACCGGCTTCGCGGCCGAGCAGCCGGCGGTGCGGCGCGAGATGGAGGGCGAGGATCCCGCCGCCGTCGTCACGCGTCACGCCCTCGCGAAGGACGACGCCCTCTCGGTGAAGGCGCTGGACGTCTTCGCGTCCGTCTATGGCGAGCAGGCCGGAAGTCTCGCCCTGACCGTGCTCGCGACCGGCGGCGTCTACGTGGCGGGAGGCATCGCCCCCCGCATCGTCGCCAAGCTCCAGGACGGCGGGTTCGTCGCGGCGTTCCGCCACCAGGGGCGGCTCTCGGACCTGGCCGCCCGGATCCCCGTGCAGGTCATCACCAGTCCGGACGTCGGCCTGCTCGGCGCCGCGGCGTGCGCCGCGCGATGATCACCCACCTGTTCTTCGACGTGGGCGGCGTGCTCGGCAGCAGCGGGTGGGGCGGGGACGCGCGCGCCCTCGCCGTGGAGCGGTTCGGCCTAGACGGCGAGGACTTCGACCGCCGGCACCGCGAGGTCGTGGGCCGGTGGGAAGAGGGCCGGCTGTCGCTGGACGAGTACCTGGACTGCACGGTCTTCGACGTGCCGCGGCCGTTCGGGCGGGAGGCGTTCAGGGCCTTCATGCTCGCCCAGAGCCACCCGCACCCGGAGGCCGTCGCGCTTGCGGCCGCCCTGGCCGCCAGCGGACGCTACCGGATGGCGACGATCAACAACGAGTCCGCGGAGCTGAACGCCCACCGGCTGCGGACCTTCGGCCTGAGGCCGATCTTCACCGCGTTCTTCAGCTCCTGCTGGCTCGGGGTGGCCAAGCCGGCGCGGCAGATCTACGAGCTGGCGCTCGCGATGTCGCAGGCGGAGCCCGCCGCCTCGGTACTGATCGATGACCGCGAGCAGAACCTTCCCCCGGCGCGCGCGCTCGGCATGCGCGCGATCCGCTACACCGGCGCGGAGCGGCTGCGGCAGGATCTGGCCGCCCTGGACGTCGCCGTTTGACGGAGGAGGACCGCATGAGCAGCGCCCCGATCGCACCCCCGAGACCGTCGTGACCGCGCCGTCCGTGGCGGTCCCGCTGCGCCTCAGCGAGCAGATGACGGCCCCCGCCCAGCCCCTCAAGCGCGGGGATCCGTGCACCGCCGTGATCCTCGGCGCGGGCGGCGACCTGACGCGCCGCAAGCTGATGCCGGCGCTCTTCCACCTCCTGCACGACGGCCTGCTGCACGACGACTTCTCCGTCGTCGGCGCCGCCCGCGAGGAGCTGACCGACCAGGGCTTTCGCGACCGGATGCGCCAGGCGGTCGCCGATTCGGAGGACACCGGCCACGTGCCGGACGAGCGCTGGGATCGCTTCGCGCAGCGCATCCACTACGTCCAGGGGGACATGACCGACCCCGCGTTCTTCGCCGCGGTGAGTGCGCGGGTCGCGGAGTTCGAGCGCGAGAGCGGACAGGCGCGCGGCCGGCTGTTCTACCTCGCCCTGCCGCCGTCGGTCTACGCCACGGCGGTCGAGCACCTCTCGGCCACCGGGCTCGTGCCGCGGATCGACGACCCGGCGCAGCGGCCGTGGGCGCGGGTCATCATCGAGAAGCCGTTCGGCTCGAGCCTCGCGACCGCGCGGGCCCTGAACCAGGCGGTGCTGAAGCGGCTCGCCGAGCACCAGGTGTTCCGGATCGACCACTACCTGGGCAAGGAGACGGTGCAGAACCTGCTGGTCCTGCGGTTCGCGAACTCGATCTTCGAGCCGATCTGGAACCGCCAGCACATCCACCACGTGCAGATCACGGCGGCGGAGACCGTGGGCGTGGAGCACCGGGCCGGCTACTACGAGCAGGCCGGCGTGGTGCGCGACATGTTCCAGAACCACCTCCTCCAGCTGCTCGCGCTGACGGCGATGGAGCCGCCGGTCGCCTTCCGCGCCGAGGAGGTCCGCGACGAGAAGGTCAAGGTGCTGCGGGCAATCCGCCCGGTCACCCCGGCGACGATCGACGACTTCGCGGTGCGCGGGCAGTACGGCGCCGGCGCGATCGACGGCGCGGCGGTGCCGGGCTACCGGCAGGAGGACCGTGTCGCGCCGGACTCCGCCACGCCGACGTACGCGGCCGTGCGTTTCCTGGTGGACAACTGGCGCTGGCAGGGCGTGCCGTTCTACGTCCGCAGCGGCAAGCGTCTGGCCCGGCGCGCCACCGAGATCGCGATCCAGTTCCGCCGCCCGCCCCACCTGATGTTCCAGGACGGCGGCCGCTCCTTCACGGCCAATTCGCTGGTGATCCGGATCCAGCCCAACGAGGGGATCTCGCTGTGCTTCGAGATCAAGGTGCCGGGCGTGGACGTGAAGATGACGTCGGTGCAGATGGACTTCAGCTACGCCAACGCCTTCGGCGCGACCGACCACTCGGCCTACGAGACGCTGCTCCTCGACGCGATGGTCGGCGACGGCACGCTCTACGCCCGGAGCGACCAGGTCGAAGCCGCTTGGGCGCTGGTGGACCCCCTCGTTCAGGCGTGGGCCGCCGAGCCGCCGGCCGACTTCCCCAACTACGTCGCCGGCTCGTGGGGCCCGGGGGTTGCCGACGCGTTCATCGCCCGCGACGCCTGCGCCTGGCGCAAGCCGTAGCGGCCGCCCCGCCGACCATGTGACGCATGCCGCCGGTCCCGGGGTCTACCCCCGGGGGGATCCATGAAGCGTCTCCGTTCGTCCGTCGCCGCCGCGTGCCTCGCCGCGGCCGCCGGCTGCGCCGACCACGGTCCCGTCACCGGTCCCATCGCCGGTCTGCCGCGCGAGCTCACGCCCTCGGAGACGCAGCTGGTCTCGCGCGGGAACGACTTCGCGTTCGCGCTGTTCCGCGCGGTCGCCGCGCAATCGGGCCCGGACTCGAACCTGTTCCTCTCTCCGCTCAGCGTCGGCATGGCACTCGGGATGACCTACAACGGCGCCGCGGGAACGACGCAGGCCGCGATGCAGGGCGTCCTCGGCCTCGACGGCATGTCCCTCGGCGAGGTGAACCGGTCGTATCGCGGCGTGATCGACCTCCTGCGGGGCCTCGATCCGCGGGTGGACTTCACGCTCGCGAACTCCATCTGGTACCGGCAGGGCGTCACGTTCGAGCAGGCCTTCCTGGACACGTGCGCCACCTACTTCGACGCGGCGGTGCGCGGCCTCGACTTCTCTTCCTCCGGTGCCGCCCCCACGATCAACGCGTGGGTGAGCGCGCAGACCGGCGGGAGGATCCCGACCATCGTTCCGGACGTGATCCCGACCGACGTCGTCATGTACCTGATCAATGCCGTGTACTTCAAGGGCGCCTGGGTGACGCAGTTCGACCCGAGCCGGACGGCGCCGGGGACGTTCACGCGGTTCGACGGTGCCGGCGTGTCGGTGCCGATGATGCGGTACGCGAGCGAGGCCCCGGTGCGCACGGGCGGCGACGCCGCGGTGCAGGTGCTCGACCTCCGCTACGGCGGCGGGGCCTACAGCATGACGATCGTGATGCCGCGGGACGCCGGCGGCATGGACTCGCTCCTCGCCGGCCTCACGCGCCAGCGCTGGGACGGCTGGATCGCCGGCCTCGACTCCGGGACGTCCCAGGTGGTCCTGCCCAAGTTCACGATGCGGTACGCCCTGCGGATGAACGACGTGTTGACGGCCCTCGGGATGGGCGTGGCTTTCGTCCCGTGTCCGGGCACGCCGGACTGCGCCGACTTCACGCGGATGCGCCCCGAGCGGGACCTGTTCATCAGCGAGGTGATGCACAAGACGTTCGTGGACGTGAACGAGGAGGGGACGGAAGCCGCAGCCGCCACGTCGGTGGGGATCGGGATCACGGCCGCGCGGCCGCCGATCGCCATCGACCGCCCCTTCCTGTTCGCCATCCGGGAGCGTTTCTCCGGCACGATCCTGTTCATCGGCCGGATGATGGATCCGGCCACGCCCTGACGCGGCGCTACGGCCAGGTGCGCCGGAGCGGGTGCGCCTCGGTGTTGAAGACCACCGCGTCGAAGTCGAGCGTGGACGCAGGCGCGAACAGCAGGTAGGCGTACTTCAGCGTCTCGGCGAGGAAGTAGCTCTCCATCCGGTCGCGGCGCTCCTTCGTCACCACGCTCGCCAGCGCCGTGAATCCCGTCTCCGCCCGGCTGTAGCGGAACAGGCTGTCCAGCATCATCCGCCCCATCGTGCGCCAGCGCGCGTCGCCGGTGATCCGATACAGGTAGTACGCCGACTCGAGCCCCTCCGGCCGCAGCTCGTACCCCGCCGACACCGGCCGCATCGTGACGTAGTCGAGCTCCTCCGGCTCGATGCCGAACGTCGTCCACATCCGGAAGATCGATTCCATCAGCTGCCCCGCCCGCGCGGTGTCCCCGCTCCTGGCGAGGACGGCGGCGAAGTAGGCGTCGAGCGCGCCGTAGTGCGTCGCCGTGCGCGCGCCGGTGTCCATGTCCGCGTGGCCGTACCACAGTCCGTCCGGACGCCGGTCGGCCAGCCAGCGATTCACCGCCGCGATGCTGGTGTCCCACATCGCCTGGAAGTCGGGGTCGCGGAACAGCAGCCACGCTTTCAGCAGATACTCGTAGTACGAGTCGATGCCCCCGCTGACGTGGCTGTCCCGGTCGACCCACCCGCCGGTGCGCACGTCGATCGTGCTGCCCACCAGCCCCACGGGCGAGCGGCGCTGGTACAGCGCGACCACCGCCCGCTTGGCCGCGTCGTAGAACCGCGGATCGCCGGTGAGCTTCGAGAGCGTGCCGAACTCCAGCATCAGGGTACCGACCTCGGCGGGATTGCTCACCGGTCCGCTCACCGCGCCGGTCCGGAGGTTCACGAACCGGTACGGCATGCCTGTCGGCGAGCCGAACGCCGGCAGCAGGCGATTGCCGAGGTCCCGCGCGAGGGCCAGGAAGCGCGGGTCGCCGTCCAGTTGGTGGGCGCTGAGCAGTCCGCCCAGGAGCCGGATCGTGATCTCGAACACCTGGACGTCGAAGTCGCGGTCGAAGGAAAGCGAGTCGAGGATCAGCGCCTTGGCGCGCGCCGCCTGGTCCGTGAGGCCCAGCAGCAGCATGGTGTCGTACGCGTCCACCGGCGTCATGAGCAGCGGCGCCGGATGCCAGTCGCGGAAGCCGCGCGAGAGCGGCAGCAGCTCGTCGTGCCCCCACGCGTAGCGCTCGTAGCCGGTCCAGGCGTGCAAAAACGCCTCCCGGATCGCCGCCGCCTCCTGCCCGGGCGCCTCCTGCGCGCGTGACGGCGGCGCGAGCACCGCCAGCGCCAGCACGGCCGCGGCCCACAGCGGCCCGCGCCGCGCCGCCCGTCTCACCAGCCCATCCGCTCGCGCAGGCCGGTGACGTGGGCCGTGTGGTGGCGCCCGTGCCACGCGTACATCGCGACCACGTCGTCCAGCGTCATCGGGCCGTTCTCGGGATGGTTGAGGCGCCGCGCGAACGCCTCCGGGCCGATGCCCTTGAGCAGCAGCGTCCACTTCTCGTGCAGCGCCGTGAGCAGCGTGAGCGAGACCTCGACGGGGGCGCGGGTGTCGGGCGTCTCCGCCCACTTCGACTGATCGTACGGCTTGATCGTCGGCACGTCCTCGGTGAGCAGGAGCTTGACGCGCACGTACGCGTTCATGTGGCTCTCGGGGACATGGTGCACCACCTGCCGCACGGTCCAGCCACCCGCCCGGTACGGGGTGTCGAGCTGCCGCTGGTCCAGGCCCGCCACGGCGCGCCGCAGCAGTCCCGGCGCGGCCGCGATCTGCTCGATGCATTCCGCGCGCTGCGCCGGCGTGAGCGTGGTCGGCTTGGTGAAGCGGCCCACCGGGTATTGCAGGTCGGCCATCGGGGCCTCCGGGTGCGGGGAGTGGGCGGTGAGCGGAAACCTAACCCGCGGGCTGCGGGACGGCGCCGCGCGACGGCGCCACGGGTCAGGACGACGATCGGGCCGCCGCGGCAGACTCCGGCGCCCGGCCGCTCCGGCGGGCGGCGCGCCGGGGTCCGCGCTGCGGCAGAGTCGTGACGATCAGCACGCCGCCCAGGATGACCGTCGCGGACAGCAGCACGCGCGCGGTCACCGGCTCCCCCTCGATCGCCCAGCCCAGGAGCAGCGCCACGACCGGGTTCACGTACGCGTAGGTGGTCACCAGGGCGGGCGTCGTATGCCGCACGAGCCAGAAGTAGGCGGTGAACCCGAGCACGGCGCCGAACACGGACAGATAGGCGAGCGCGAGCAAGGAGCGCGCACTCACGTCCCGCAGGTGCACGCTCGCGGTCTGGCCGAGCACGACGGCCATCACGAACAGTCCGGCGCTCCCCGTCAGCATGCTCGCGCCCGCCCCCATCAGCGGCGACGGCGCCCCGTGCACGTGGCGCGAGTACACGGTGCCGACGGCCCAGGACAGCGTCGCGACCGCGAGCCCCGCGGCGCCGACGGGATCGACGCGCGCGGCGTCGCGGGCGCCCGGATCGACGAGCACGGCCACGCCCACCAGGCCGACCAGCAGCCCCAGCAGAGCGGAGGCGGCCGGGCGCGATCCTCCGGGCCGGAGCCAGTCCGCACCCACGGTGGCCAGCGGCACGCCGGCGAGAATCAGCGCCGCCAGACCCGACGGGACCCGCTGCTCGGCCCACGACAGGCTCCCGTTGCCGAAGGTGAGGAGCAGGAGCCCCGCCACGACGGCGACGCCCCACTCGCGCCGCGTCGGCCAGGCCGCGCCCCGCAGGCGCGCCAGCGCCACCAGGATGCCGCCCGCGGACGCGTAGCGGAGCGCCGCCATCAGGTGCGGCGGGATGGTCGCGACGGCGTAGCGGATCGCGAGGTACGTCGAGCCCCACACCACGTAGATCGCGGCGAACGCCAGCACCAGGCGGACGCGCTGGTCGCGAGGCACGCGCGTCAGCTCCGTCCGTCGAGCAGGATCCGCCACGGCTCGACCCGCTCGACCAGCAGGTGCCCCGAGCGGTGCCACGGATCGGCGGCCAGGCGAGCCCGGAGCGCGCTCTCGCTCTCGGCGGCGACGACGAGAAGTACCGCCTCGTCGCCGGCGAGCGGGCCGCCCAGCACGATGAACCCGTCGGCGACCATTCCGTCCATGCAGGCCGCGTGCTCGGACCATCCGGACTGTGCCCGCATCGGTACCGCGGCGTCCCAGGCCGGCCCGTGGCGCAGGCGCACGGCGAAATACCGGTCCGGTGCGCTCCCGCGCCGCGCCGGCGCACGGTCCCGGCCCAGCGGAATCACGCCCGCGCTGCCGGGCTGCGTCGGATCGTCGTCGCCCGGCCCGTTCGCGCCGGCGTCCCGCACCTTGGCGCTCCACGCCTCGATCTCGAGCGCCACCAGTGCCGTGGCGGCGAGCTGGGCGGACGTCGGGGCCTCGTAGTCCACGCCGGGCGCCCGGCCGGGGAAGTACCGTGCGATCATCGCCGCGAGAATGCGCTCCCGCGCGGCCGCATCCGGCTGCTCCGCGGCGGCCCGGGCGAAGGTCACCACGGACCGGTAGTTGACCGAGTGATTGAGCGCGGTCCGCGAATAGACCAGGCCGTCCAGCTCGGTGACCGCCACGCACACCGGCGCGCCGGTGGCGAGGTGCGTCATCAGCCGGCCGTGCACGCCTCCGTGCAGGTACAGGCGGCGGGGCTCGTTCTCGGCGTACTGGTAGGTCATCGGGATCACCACCGGACGGCCCCCGTCGTGGAAACCGACGTGGGCGACGAGGCCGCCGGCCAGCAGGTGCGGCGCGTCCGCCGTCCGGTCGCGCTCGGGGTGGGCGGCGATTGCGGCGTGGGCGGGCAGCGGCGCCCGGGCTGGGGACCCTTTCGCGGTCATCGGCTCACATCCTCCGGTTTCGACGGGCTCTGGTCGGGACGGCCGGCCCGGTTAACTTAGGGCGCATGTGGTACCACGAAAAGAGCCAGATTCGGATCTATGATGGTACCAGCCGGGCGGGGCGCCCGTGAGCCCGCGGCTGGCCTCGAGCGCCCCGGCGACGTTGGTGCAGCTCGACGCGTCCGCCGGGCCTCCGGCGTACCGGCAGATCTGCGACTCGCTGCGCGAGGCGATCGTCGCCGGCCGGCTGGCGCCGGGCTCCCACATTCCGGGCACCCGCGTGCTGGCCTCGGACCTCGGCGTGTCGCGGAACACCGTGAACGGCGCGCTCGCGCTGCTGCGCGCCGAAGGCTACGTCGTCGCCCGGCCGCGCACCGGCACCTTCGTGAACGAGCGGCTCCCGGACGCCGGGCTGCGCGCGGGCCGGCCCGGCCGCGGGGCGCCGGGGCCACGCCCCCGGCGCGAGCGCCCGCGGCCTGCGCCGGCCCCCCGGCCGTCGGCACGCAGCGCGGCGCTCGCCCGCCTGCCGCTTTCCGCCGGCCGCAGCCTCGTCCAGCCGGCGCGTCCGTTCCAGACCGGCGTGCCGGCGCTGGACGCCTTCCCGTGGGCCCTGTGGGCGAGGCTGTTCGGCAGCCGCGCCCGCCGCGCGGGCGCCGACCTGTCCGGCTACGGTCCGGTGGCGGGACATCTCCCGCTGCGCCAGGCCATCGCGGCGTACGTGGCCGCGGCGCGCGGCGCACGCTGCACGGCGGACCAGATCGTGGTGACGGCCGGGGCCCAGCAGGGCCTCGACCTCGTGGCGCGCGTGCTGGTCGATCCCGACGACGTGGTCTGGCTCGAAGATCCGGGTTACCCGTCCGCCCGCGGCGCCTTCACCGCCGCCGGAGCGCGGATCGTTCCCGTCGCTCTCGACGCCGACGGCCTGCAGCGTGCCGCCGCGCCCGTGGGGCGGACTCCGCGCGCCGTCTACGTGACGCCGTCGCGGCAGTACCCGACCGGCATCACGATGAGCGCGGCGCGCCGGCTCGAGCTTCTGCGCTGGGCGGCAGCCGGCCGGGTCTGGATCGTGGAGGACGACTATGACAGCGAGTTCCGCTACGCCAGCCGGCCGCTGCCCTGCCTCCAGGGTCTCGACGACGCCGGTCGCGTCATCTACGTGGGCACGTTCAGCAAGACAGTGTTCCCGGGGCTCCGACTGGGCTACGTGATCGTGCCGGAGGACCTGGTGGACGCGTTCGGCGAGGCGCGCGCCGTGAGCGACCGCCAGCCGCCGGGCATCGAGCAGGCCGTGCTCGCGGACTTCATCGTCCTCGGGCACTTCGCCCGGCACGTGCGCCGGATGCGGGCGCTGTACGAGGAGCGGCGCGACGCGCTGCTCGCGGCGGCCCGCGAGGCGCTCGGGGAGCGCGTCGCCTTCGGCGACACGGCCGCCGGCATGCTGGCGTTGGCCTGGCTGCCACCCGGCGTCAGCGACCGGGACGTCTCGCGGCGCCTGCTCGCGGCCGGCGTGGAGGCGCCGCCGCTCTCGTCCTACGCCATCCGGCCCCTCCGCCGCGGCGGGCTCCTGCTGGGCTACGCCGGCTACCCGCCGGAGGCGCTGCGGGCCGGCATCCGGCGGCTCGCCGCCGCGCTCCCGGGCTGAGGCCGCCGGGCAGCGCCCGGACTCAGGTGCGGGCGCGCCGGCCGAGCGCCGGGTAGGCGAGCGGTCCCGCGAGGCCGAACGCGGCCGCGACACCCACCCCGACCAGCCCGACGGTGCGGCTCTGGACCTCGAGGGCGACGGCCGCGCACAGGACGAGCGCGGGCAGCGCCGCGAGCACCACCAGCGCGGCCTCGCCGAGCGGGATGCGGAAGGCGCCCCGGAGCGCGGGCTCGCGGCGCCGGAGTGCGATCAGCGCCGCGAACTCGAGCACGAGCGCCGCGGTGTAGAGCAGCACGTCGGCCGCGAGCAGCCCGCCGAAGGACAGCAGCGCGAACACGGAGTAGCCCAGCGCCGACGCCACCACCGCGCGTCGGGGCGTGCCCCGCTCGTCGGTCGCGGCGAGCGCCGCCGGCAGGAAGCCGTCCCGGGCGAGGACCAGCGGGACGCGCGAGTAGACCAGGAGCAGCGCGTTGAACAGGGCGAACGCGCTGACCATGCCCGCGAGCGCGATCCACCCGGCCAGCCACGGCCCCGCCACCGCCGCCGCGATGGCGGGCCAGGCGCCGTCCGTCCAGGCGCGCCACCCGGTGACGGCGAGCGCGGGAACAACGGCCACCAGGTAGGCCGCGGTCACCAGCGGCAGCGCGCGCACCAGCGCCCGCGGGTAGGTCGCGCTCGCGTCGCGGATCTCGCCGCCGATCGTCGATGCGTTGTCCCACCCGCTGTAGTTCCACACGCTCTGGGAGATGCCCAGGCCGAGCGCGCCGGCGAACGATGCGCCGGCCGCCCGGAACGGCTCGTGCGCCAGCGCCGCCGCATGGCCCGCCGCCATCCACCGGACCAGGGCGACGGCGGCGAGCGCGGCGAAGGGCGCCAGCACCGCCGCGGTGAACCAGCCGGACGCGGCGCCCACGACGCGCGTGCCGCGGAGGTTGAGCCAGGTCGCACCCCAGATCAGCGCGAGCGCCAGCAGCCAGCCGCCGAGCGCCCCGAGGTCGCCGGCGAAGAAGCGGAGGTACTGGAGAAACAGCACCGGGTAGATCGCCATGTCGATCAGCGAGTACATCCAGCTCAGCCACCCGTTGGTGAAGCCCCAGAAGCGTCCGAAGGCGCGCGTGACCCACACGTAGTAGCCGCCCTCGGCGGGGAGCATCGACGCCAGCTCGCCGATGATCAGGGTCTCGGGGACGCTGTACAGCAGGGGCGTGGCGAGGAGCAGCACGACGGCGACGCCCGGGCCGACGCTGCCGACCAGCCCTTCGACGCCGAACGGCCCGCCGGAGACGTTGAAGAACATCACCGCGACGAGCGGCCCGACGGTCAGGGCCGCACGGTGCCGGGGCTTCAGGAGGGCACCAGCTCCGTCGTGGTCGCCTTCGACACCGGCCTGCCGAGATCAACGGCGAAGCGGCGCGACCCTCCGGTGCCGTACTTCGCCAGGTAGGCGCGGTCGACGGCGCGCTTCAGGCGCTCGCTCCGCGTGTGCACCGCGCGGACCGCGATGGACCGGCCGGCGACCCGGATCGCCCCACGCGGATCCGCCTGGAACGTCCGCCACCAGCTGCGCGGCTTGAGGCTCCACGACCGCACGAACGCCCGGCCCTCGACCACGACGACCCAGATGCCGATGAAGCGGTGCCGGCGGGACCCGGCCCGGATCTCGAGCAGCTTGGCCTCGCGCAGGGTGGCCACCACGTCCGCCGGCAGGCGCCGCGCCTTCACGATGCGGTGCGTTGAGTCATTGGGCTCCGCGGGTCATCGGGATGCGCACCAATTCTGGCGCGGCGCCCCCGCGAATCAAGAGCCCCGCCCACTTGACGGCGACGGTGCGTCCTGCCGAGCGTGTCCGCGTCCCTCACGCCACTTCCGGGAAGGCTCCATGACCGCCAAGCGGTTCCTGCCGCTCGTCTGCGTCGTCGCGGCGTCCACGGTGTGTTGCCACTCCGAGCAGACAACGTCGGGCGGCGGCGCCAAAGTCCCGATTCCCTCCGGGATCTACGTGCTGAACGACCCGAGCAACGAGGCTCCGGCGGCCACCGCCTACGCGGCGGGCCTCGCCACGTCCGAAGCGTACCTCAACGACGTGACGGGCCACGCGGTCTTCGTGCCCATCGCCAAGATCCTGCCCGCCGTCACGACCTGGGGCCAGTTCAACTGGAGCTGGGGCTACCTCGACACCCTCGTGCAGGCCGCGCTGTCGCACCAGAAGAAGTTCTCGATCGAGCTGGAAACCGGGTACCAGTCCGGCAGCACGTACCTGCAGTCGCTGCCGTCGGGATTCGCGGCGGCCTGCGGGGCCGGCTGCGCGCCGCTGTTCGACGTGTGGACCACCGGCGGCGCCGCCGACCGCTGCATCAGCGCTTACGTGCTCCTCCCGTGGGTCCCCAACGTGCAGGCGTTCTGGAGTGCCGCCGCCACGGCGCTGGCCGCCCACCTGCAGGCGATCGGCGCCTACGCCTCCCTGACCCTGGTGCACGTGCCCGGGCTCAGCGTGTACGACGAGGAGATCCGCCTGCCGACCGGGCGCCCGGCGCCCACCACGGCGGACACGCTGCCCTGCCCGGACGGTCGGCCCGCCTATCCCACCGTCCTCACCGACGCGGACACCGCCGCCTGGCGGGCGCATGGCTACTCGGACACGGCCGTCGTGAACGGGTTCGCCGCGATCGCGGGCGCCTTCGCGCGCGCCTTTCCGGACCGCTTCCTCGGCCTCAGCCTCTTCAATCCGTCCACGACCGGCATCGACTTCCCGAACCTGACGGGTGACGCGCCGGGCACCGTCGCGTCCGGCATCGTCCAGGCGGTCTCGCGCCTCGCGCCGGGCCGGGTGCAGGTGCAGGCGGATTTCCTCGACACGCAGGCGATCCTGCCGGAGGTCACGACCCTCGCGTCCCAGAACGCCGATTCCGTGGGCTGGCAGTCGAACAAGCACGGCGGGACGGGGGCGGGGTGCAACGGCGGCGGTGCCGGGACGTGCGGCCCCGACGGGGCCGCGAGCCCCTACTACATGCTGCTGCAGGAAGGATCGCTGAACCGCGGCGAGTATGTCGAGGTCTGGTCCGCCGACGTCGTGGCCTATCCGCTGAGCCTCGACGCGGCGAAGACCGCGGGGCTGTATCCGGCGCGCTGAGCCGCGGCGTCAGGCCCGCGCGACCGTCCTGGTCAGCGTCACACCGCGCTCGCGCAGCCCGTCCATCATCGCCGTGAAGAAGCGATCGTCGCCGGCGAGGCGCTCCGGTGGCTGAATGCCCGGGCGTTTCAGCTCGCCGCGGGCGAGCAGCCGCGCCGCGATCGCGCAGGGGAAGCCGGTGGTGCGCGCCATCGAGTGGAAGCCCGTCGCCGGATCGGCCTCGTCGTAGAGATCCCAGGTCCACGTCTGCCGCGCGCCGCCGACCGTGCCCGTCGCCTCGACGCGCATCACGGTGAGGTCCGCCTCGCCGTCGGGGAGACGCCACGCGTCGAACAGCAGCCGGGTCGTCACGTCGTAGGGGCGGACCTTCGCGCCGCCCACGTCGATGGCCTCGAGCGACAGGAACCCGGTCTCGCGCAGCATGCGCATCTTCTCCACGTGGCCCGGCCAGCGCAGCGTTTTCTCCTTCATGAACGGCGCGTGAAGCGTCGTCGCGAGGCTGCGCAGGCCGTCGGTGTTGAAGGCTTCGACCGTGCCGACCCGCGGCAGGTCCACCGGCTCCACGTCGGTCAGCGCGGGCTTGGTCACGAGCTGGCCGTGCTCGACCCAGCGCGCCGGCCGCGTGTACTCCTCGATCACGTCCACCGCCGAGAAGACGACCCGGTACTCGAACGGCCAGACGCGATGCTTGGGCAGCCCGCCCACCAGGATGAGCATCCGCTCCGCGGCGTCGAACTCGTGCGCCGCCCGGCCGCACAGCAGGTTCGACAGGCCGGGCGCCACGCCGCAATCCACCACGGCGGTGACGCCGCGCTCCCGCGCGAGGCCGTCGAGCGCGAGGAAGTCCTCGGGCATGAAGGCGATGTCCGCGTACGGCTTGCCCGCCTCGACGACGAGGCGCAGCAGGCGGAAGCCCATGTGGCCCGGCGCGGCGCCCACGACCACGTCGGCGCCGGCGACGGCGCGGCGGACCGCGGCGTCGTCCGTGAGGTCGAGCGCCACGGCCTGGAGCCCCTCGGCCTCCAGCCGCTCGCGCGTCGCCTCCGCGGCGTCCGCCACCGTGACCTGGAAATCCTTCTCGCGGGCAAGGTCCCGCGCGATCACGCGACCGACCAGCCCACCGCCGAGGACGAGAATCCTGCTCACGACGCGCTCCCCTGCCGGTTGTTCACGAGCGCCGGCCCGGATAGTCTACCGCACCAGGAAGGACCTCGACAGCTTCGCCGCGCCCGGCGCCGCACGCGCGCCGCCGCGCGGCACCCACTTCGACTTCGCACGAGGCCCGAGATGGACGAGAAGGTGGTGGTCATCACCGGCGCGAGCGCCGGCATCGGCGCGGCGACGGCTCAGCTGCTGGCGGGCCGGGGCATGTCGGTCGTCCTCGTGGCGCGCCGCCGGGACGCGCTCGAGGCCGTGGCCGCGCGCTGCGGCGGACACGCCGCGGTCGTGGTCGCGGACGTCGCCGACCGCGCGCAGGTCCACCGCGTCGTCGCGGAGGCGCTGGCCCGCTTCGGCCGCATCGACGTGTGGATCAACAACGCCGGCCAGGGCATCTCCCGCCCGCCGTCGGCGCTCACCGACGACGACGTGGACATGGTGATGCGCCAGAACGTCAAGTCGGCGCTGTACGGCATGCAGGAGGTGCTGCCCCACTTCAAGGAGCGCGGCGCCGGCCACGTCATCAACGTCTCCTCGATGCTGGGACGGATCCCGTTCGCGGTCATCCGGTCCGCCTACTGCGGCGCCAAGCACTTCCTCAATGCGCTCACCGCCACGTTCCGGGCCGAGGTGCAGCAGACGCACCCGGGGATCCAGTTCTCCCTGGTCTCGCCGCCCGTGGTGCGCACCGACTTCGGCCTGAACGCGCTCCACGGCGGGCCCGACTCGCGGCAGTTGCCCGACTCCCAGAGCGCTGAGGAGGTCGCGGCCGTCATCGCCGGCGTGATCGCGTCGCGGCGGCCCGACGTGTACACCCGGGCCGGCGCGCGCGACCGTGTCGCCAGCTACTACGCGACGCTCGGCGAGGACCCGTGAGCTGACCGTCCGGGCGACCGGACGACGTCACAAATCTGCAACATGCCATCCGCCCCGGCCGCCGCGCGACCGGGGCTAACTCCTTGCTGCGCCTCAGGGGCACGGGCGCTGTCCACTCCCGGCGACGCGCTCCGCGTGGCACCGCCGGTTACGGCGCGAGCCCTCCCCGGGTCATCCCGGCAACCCCCATCGCGCTGGCGTGCCTCTCGCGCCGGAGGTGCGACAATGCTCGCGTCCCTGCAGCAGACGGTCCCGGAACAGTGGCAGCAGACGTTCCGGGTGATCGCATCCGGTTTCACCTGGATCCTCGACTTCCAGCGGCTCGTGCTGCCCTTCACGGTGACGGGCACGACGGCGGCGGAGGGGGCGGCGAAGGCCGTGCTGCTGCTCCTGCCCGCGGCGCTGCTCGTGGCCGCGCTGTGGTGCACGATGGCGTCGCTCTACACGCTGCCGTTCCGCTCCGGCCGCGGCGGCTTCCTCACCACGCTGCTGGTCGCCTGGTGGGATGCCGGTCGGATGATCTGGTTCTACTGGGCCGGGCTCGCGCGCCTCGCCGTCGTCCTCGCGGGCTGGGTGTGGGGCCTGCTGAAGCTCGCCGCCTCGCTGCTGTGGCGACTCCTCAAGTTCATCCTGACGCGCCCGTTCGCCCTGCTCGACTGGACCACGCGCCAGTACTTCCAGCCGGGCGTGCCGTGGCTCGCGTTCCTGTTCATCCTGGCGTGGTCCGCGCTCGAGGCGACGATCTTCACCTTCGCCCTGATGCCCACCGTCTCGGAGCTGATGGCGGACATCACCGGGCGGCAGCTGTGGAGCGTGGGGGTGGGCCTGGTCCTCTGGCCGTTCCTGTTCGTCGTCGTGTCGGGCAGCTTCGCGGCCATCCAGGTGCTGTCCGAGGCGATCAAGTCCCGCAACGCGACCCAGATCGCCGGGATGGTGATCGCCGAGGCCGCGGTGATGTTCTTCGAGGTGGTGTTCCTGTACCGCGAGCTGATCGACGCCATCACGCCCTGGATCGCGAACCAGACCGGGGTGAAGCTGGGCTTCGTCTCGACGCTGCTGCTGGCCTCGTTCGGCTGGGCCGGCGTCCGCGCGATGACGTGGTTCCTGTTCGGGCGGTTCGGGACGCCGACGTTCCTGAGCATCCTCGCGCGCCACAGCATGCCGGGCGCGCGGCCGGGCACGGCCACGGCGGGCGAGCTGGACGTCGAGTTCTGGCGCGGCCCCGTCGCGGCGCTCAAGGCGGAGTCCGACTGGTTCCAGGCCGAGGCGCGGCGCGTGTTCGAGCTCCTCACGCTGCCCGTGCTGCAGCTCCTGGCCGCGGGGATCAACTGCGCGGTGGTGGTGATCCTCGGCCGGCCGCTGTTCACGCTGCCACTCCGGTCGCTGGACCAGGTGCTCGCCGGCACCCCGCAGATCGGTGCGCCGGCGGCGCAGTCCGTGGCCCGGGCCAGCGCATGACCCGCCGCGCGGCGATCGTCGCCCTCGCCCTGCTCGGTGCGTGCAGCCGGGGCGACCAGGCCGGGCAGCCGGCCCCCGGCACGCTGGTCGTCGGCATCGACGTGAGCGGCTCGTTCCGCGAGGCGCGGCTGTACGACGACGCCGTGCAGTTCGCGGCGATCTACATCGCCTCGCACCTGGGCGGCTACGACGGCCTCCAGCCGCCCAGCGCGCTGTTCGTCGGGTCGGTGGGCGGCGAGCGGCCCGGCGAGCCGAAGCCGTTCCACCCCATCAACGACTTCGCGGGCCGGACCCCGGACGAGATCGCGGCGGACCTCAGGCGCTGGTTCCCGGAGACCGATGCGTACACCGACTTCAACGCCTTCTTCCAGCGGGTGGCGACCCTGGTCAAGGAGCGGGGCCTGGTGATGACGCCGCTCAACGTGGTCGTGCTCTCGGACGGCGTGCCGGACGTGCCGCCGGGCACGCGGCTCGCGGCGCACGAGAACCCGTACGCGCGCATCGACCTCGGCCCGCTCGAGTTCCTCGCCCGCAGCGTGACCGTGCGCCTGCTGTACGCGAACCCGACGGTGGGCGAGGACTGGAAGACGCTCATCCCGCGCCGGCGCGTCCGCCTGTGGACGGAGGAGCAGCAGGTCATGGCGGGCTGGCACATGCAGTACCGGGCCGCCCTGCCGCTGGCGGGGCAGCACGACCTGTGGACGTGGATGAAGGACAACGTGGACTTCCGCGTGCGGGCGGCGAACCTGTTCTAGGCCTGCGAATGGCCAGGGGCAGAATCGAACTGCCGACACGCGGATTTTCAGTCCGCTGCTCTACCATCTGAGCTACCTGGCCGGCGGCACCAAAGATAGCGGCACGGGCGGCGGAGTGGCACCGCCCGCTGTCTTCCCGAATCCGCGTCCGGTGCGCAGTTTAGGGGCATGCCACGCTTCCCCAACCTGACGATCCCCGACCACCCGCTCATCCGCCACAAGCTCCACGTCCTGCGCGACAAGCGGACACCCGTCAAGGACTTCCGCGACCTCGTCAGCGAGATCGCCATGCTGATGTTCTACGAGGTCACCAAGGACCTGCCGACGGAGTCGGTGGAGCTGGACACGCCGCTCGAGCACATGACCGGGGAGAAGGTGTCCGGCAAGAAGCTCGCGCTGGTGCCGGTGCTGCGCGCCGGCCTGGGCATGGTGGACGGGATCCTCAGGCTCGTGCCCGCCGCGCGCGTGGGCCACATCGGCCTGTACCGCGACCACGAGACCCTCGAGCCGGTGGACTATTACTTCAAGGTGCCCAGCGCCCAGGAGCAGCGGGACTTCTTCGTCCTCGACCCGATGCTCGCCACCGGCGGCTCCGCCGCCGCGGCGTGCACCGCCCTGAAGAAGACCGGCGCCCGCTCCCTCCGACTGCTGTGCATCGTCGCCGCCCCGGAGGGCGTGACGAAGATGCTCGAGCAGCACCCCGACGTGCCGGTGTACGCCGCCGCGCTCGACCGCCAGCTCAACGCGCACGGCTACATCCTGCCCGGCCTCGGCGACGCGGGCGACCGCCTGTTCGGAACGCGCTGACCATGACCGAGTACCAGACCGCGATCATCCGGCTCTCGGGCCGGGGCCTCGCCGACGAAGAGGCCCTCACCGACGAGCTGAACGAGCGCCGCCGCGGCGGCTGGACCCTCGTCGAGCTGGTGGCCCTCGGGCCGCGCCGGCTGCTCGCCGTCTTTCAACGGGAGAGCTGACATGCGCCTGACGTGCTGGGGGGCCGCCGGCGAGGTCACCGGGTCCATGCACCTGCTCGAGATCGGGCCCAAGCGCCTGCTGCTCGACTGCGGGATGTTCCAGGGACGGCGGGAAGAGGCGCGGCGGAAGAACGAGCATTTCCCGCTCGCGGTGGGCGACATCGACGCGGTGATCGTGAGTCACGCCCACATCGACCACACCGGCCGGCTGCCGCTGCTGGTGAAGCTGGGCTACCAGGGCTCGATCTTCTGCACCTCCGCCACGCGCGACCTCGCGAGCGTGATGCTGCCGGACTCCGGCTTCATCCAGGAGAAGGACTTCGAGTTCCTGAAGAAGCGGGGCGGCAACCACCTGGCCGAGCCGCTGTACACGGCGCAGGACGCCACCCGGGTCGTGGACCACATGGTGAGCCTGCCGTACGACAAGCCGCTCGACGTCGCGCCCGGCATCCGCCTCACCTACAGCGACGCGGGCCACATGCTCGGCTCCGCCTCGGTGGTGCTGGACATCGACGCCGCCGGCGCCAAGCGCCGCGTCGTGTTCTCGGGCGACATCGGGCGCTGGGGCCTGCCGATCATCCGCGACCCGCAGCCGCCCCGGGGCCTCGCCGACGTGCTCATCGTGGAGAGCACGTACGCGAACAAGGTCCACGAGTCGGTGATGGAAGCGCAGAGCATGCTGGCCGGGTACGTGAACAAGGTCGCCGCCCGGGGCGGGAAGATCTTCATCCCGGCCTTCGCCATCGAGCGCGCGCAGGAGCTGATCTACGAGCTGCACGGCCTGGCACGCGACAACGCGATCCCGAAGATCCCGATCTACGTGGACTCGCCGCTGGCGGTGAACGCCACCGACGTCTTCCGCCTCCACCCCGAGGCGTTCGATCCGTCCGAGCGGCTGGTGCGCGAGACCGACGACCTGTTCCGCTTCCCGATGGTGAAATACGTGCGCTCGGTCGAGGAGTCGAAGGCGCTGAACGGGATCCGCGGGCCCGCCATCATCATCGCGGCCTCGGGCATGGCCGAGTCCGGGCGCATCCTCCACCACCTCCGCAACGGCGTGGGCGACCACCGCAACCTGGTCCTGATCGTCGGCTTCCAGGCGAGCTACACGCTCGGCCACCGGCTGCAGGAAGGCGACAAGGAGGTGCGGATCTTCGGCGAGATGGTGCCGGTCCGCTGCGAGGTCGCGACCATCGGCGGATACTCGGGGCACGCCGACCGAAACGAACTGCGGCAGTGGGTCGTAGGCCTCGGAGAGACTCCCAAACGGGCCTTCACGGTGCACGGCGAGACCGAGCAGCTGCAGGCGATGGCGGGCCTGCTGCGCGAGCTGGGCGTCAAGCAGGCAGACGTCCCCAAGCTCGGCGAGCCGTTCGAGATCTAGCCGGCCCGTCCGGCGCCCGTTGCATCGCCCTACTCGCGTCGAGGTGAAGATGACCGCTCGCGTTCACGTGGCCCGGCGGGGCACCCTCCCGTGGGCCCTGGCGACCACGGTGTTGCTGGTCGCGGCGTCCGGCCGCCCGCTGGCCGCCCAGGCGCTGCACGTCCCGTACGCGTCCTTCACGCTGGGCAACGGCCTGAAGGTGATCGTGCACGAGGACCACTCGGTCCCGATCGTCACGGTGGACACCTGGTACCACGTGGGATCGTCCGACGAGCGGGCGGGCCGCACCGGGTTCGCCCACCTGTTCGAGCACCTGATGTTCATGGGCTCCGAGCACGTGGCCACCGGACAGTTCGACCAGCTGCTCGAGGCGGCCGGCGCCGACAACAACGGCTCGACCACCGCGGACCGCACCAACTACTACGAGAGCGGGCCGTCGAACGCACTGGCGCTGATGCTGTACCTCGACTCCGACCGGATGGGGTTCCTGTTGCCGGAGATCACGCCGCCCAAGGTCGACCTGCAGCGCGGCGTGGTCCAGAACGAGCGGCGCCAGAGCTACGAGAACCAGCCCTACGGCCTCGCGCAGGAGAACATCCTCAAGCGGCTGTATCCGGCCGACCACCCGTACAGCTGGCCCGTGATCGGCTCGATGGCGGATCTCAACGCCGCCAGCATCGAGGACGTCCAGCAGTTCTCCCGGAGCTTCTACACGCCCAGCAACGCGACCATGGTCGTGGCCGGCGACGTGACGGTCCCCGAGGTCCGCTCGCTCGTCGAGCGGTGGTTCGGCGGCCTCGCGCGCGGGCCGGCCGTGACGCGCACGGCCCCGCCGGCCGTGAGCCTGCCGGCGGACGTGTACGGGACGCTGGAGGACCGGGTGCAGCTCCCGCGCGTGTACGACGCGTGGCACACGGTGAAGGCCTTCGCGTCCGACGACGCGGGACTCGAAGTCCTGGGCGCCATCCTGGCCGACGGGAAGGCGTCGCGGCTCTACAAGCGCCTGGTGTACGAGCTGCAGATCGCCACCCAGGTCTCGGCCTACCAGGACGGTGGGCGGATCGACGGGAAGTTCGAGATCGTCGCCACCGCCCGGCCGGGCCACGACCTCAACGAGCTGTCGCGCGTGATCGACGAGGTGGTCCGCGCACTGGCCGATTCGGGGCCCACGCCGCGTGAGGTGGAGCGGGTCCGGAACTCGATCGAGGCGGACTTCCTCGACCGCATGGAGCGGGTCCTCGGCAAGGCGGACCAGCTCGACTACTACGACTACTTCGTGGGCGCGCCCGACTTCTTCGAGCGCGACCTCGACCGCTATCGCCACGTGACGGCGGCCGACGTGCGGCGCCTCGCGCAGGCCTACCTGGTCCGCCCGCACCGGGTGGTGCTGAGCGTCGTGCCCGAGGGCCATACCGAGCTCGCCGCGACCCAAGGAGCTTCCCGATGACCGCGCCTCGCGCCCGTCTCGTGGCCGTGGCCGCCCTGATGGCCGGCCTGCCGCTCGCGCGGCTCTCCGCCCAGCAGCCCGACCGCTCGCACCCCCCCGTGCTGCCGCCGCCGCCGGCGCTCCGGGTGCCCGCCGTGCAGGTCACGACGCTCCCCAACGGCCTGCAGGTGGCCGTGGTCGAGATGCACAAGGTCCCGGTGGTGGACGTGACGCTGCTGATCGACGCCGGGGCGGTCCGCGATCCCGACTCGCTGGCCGGCCTCGCCACCTTCACCGCGACCATGCTGCAGCAGGGCGCCGGGGCCCGCGGCGCGCTGGACATCGCCGACCAGGCCGCCTATCTCGGCGCCTCGCTGGCCACCAGCGCGAGCTACGACGCGGCCGTCGCCTCGCTCCACGTGCCCACGCGACGCCTCGGCCCGGCCCTGGACCTGCTGGCCGACGTCGTGCTGCGCCCGACGTTCCCGGATTCGGAGATCGCGCGCCAGCGCGACCTGCGGCGGACCCAGATTCTCCAGCAGCGCGACCAGCCCATGGCGATGGCCAACATCGCCTTCGCCGCGACCGTGTTCGGCGCGGCGCACCCGTACGGCCGGCCGGTGAGCGGCACCGAGGCGTCCGCGGCGGCGCTGACGCGCGAGCGCGTCACGCAGTTCTACCGGTCGTACTACCGGCCGAACTCCGCGCGGCTGCTGGTCGTGGGCGACGTCACGCCCGCCGAGGCCGCCGCGCTGGTCACCGCGCGGTTTGGCGGGTGGGAGCGCGCGGACGTGCCCGCCGTCGCGGAGGCGCCGGCCCCGGCGGCCGCCGCGCGCACGATCTACCTCGTGGACAAGCCGGGGGCCGCGCAGTCGGTCTTCCGCATCGGCCTCGTCGGCGTGAGCCGCGCGACGCCCGACTACTTCGCGCTCGAAGTTCTCAACACCATCCTCGGCGGCTCGTTCACCTCGCGCCTGAACCAGAACCTCCGGGAGACCCACGGCTACACCTACGGCGCCAGCTCCCAGTTCGTGATGCGTCGACAGGCCGGCCCGTTCGTGGCCGCCTCCTCCATCGTGACCGCCAAGACCGACAGCGGCCTGATCGAGTTCATGCGCGAGCTGCGCCGCATCCGCGACGAGGCGGTGCCTGACGCGGAGCTCGCCAAGGCGAAGGCCTACGTCACGCTGGGCCTGCCGGCCGAGTTCGAGACCACGGCGGCTGCGGCGCAGCAGTTCGCCGAGCTGCTCCAGTTCGGCCTGCCGCTCGACTACTACGACACCTACATCCCGCACATCGAGGCGGTCACGGCCGCCGACGTCCAGCGGGTGGCACGGCAGTACCTGGACCTCGACCACATCGACATCGTCGTGGTCGGAGACCGGACCCAGATCCAGGCCGGGCTCGAGGCGCTCCACGAGGGTCCCGTCGTGGCGCGCGACATGTGGGGCCAGACCGTCCGGTGAGCGGAGCGCCGAAGGACCGGACCGCCACGCGGCGGATCTACTCCGGCCGCGTGCTGAACCTCGACGTGGACACGGTGCGGTTTCCCAACGGGGAGAGTGGAGAGCTGGAGATGATCCGGCACCCGGGCGCGGCCGCCGTGATCCCCCTGCTCTCGGGAGGCGACGACCCGCAGCTGCTGTTGATCCACCAGTACCGCTACGCCGCCGGCGGTCCCATCTGGGAGATCCCGGCCGGGAGGCTCGAGCCCGGCGAATCGCCCGAGCAGTGCGCGCGCCGCGAGCTGCTCGAGGAGGCCGGCGCCACCGCCGGCCGGTGGCAGCGCCTGACGACGATCTACACGACGCCCGGCTTCACCGACGAGCAGATCCACCTGTTCGTCGCCCACGACCTCGTCGTGCGGCCCGAGGACCAGCGACACGAGGCGGACGAGTTCCTGGAGCTGAAGCCGGTCCTGACGAGCCGGGCCCTGAGCATGATCCGCGACGGCGAGCTCGTGGACGGGAAGACGGTCGTGGCTGTTCTCTTTTTCGCAGGTTTCCAGCTTGAACTGTAGCCTTTAGAGGACGACCGGATGCCGGGGCGCTTGCCCCGCCCGGAAGGCGAGACTGACGACAAGCTTTTTCGCTGCAACACCTTGGCAGGTATGCCAGTTGGGCAGAGCAACCCGGTATGGTTCCTGCTCGTAGGGAGTGCGGCACTCCCCATTAAGAGCGGGTGGCACATGACCCTGGCGTTGAAGGACGGCCTCCGCAGCTCCCGTCAGGCTGCCACGCCGTTCGCGGCCCTCGAGGACGGCCAGGTGGTGCAGGCGTTCCTCGACGGCAACGACCGGGCCTTCGACGAGCTGGTTTCCCGGTACCAGATCCGGCTGCTGAACTTCATCTACCGCACCGTGGGCGACCGGGAGCGCGCCGAGGACCTGGTGCAGGAAGTGTTCATCAGGATCTACCGGCACCTCCACCGCTTCGACCAGACCAAGAAGTTCTCGACTTGGGCGTACACGATCGCGTCGAACCTGGCCAAGAACGAGCTCCGGAACCGCAGCCGCAACCCGCTGGTGCTCTTCCAGACCATCAAGCGTCACTGGGAGGCCGACCATCGGCCGCTGCAGTTCGAGGACTCGAGCTCCCGGCCCGACGACCTGTTCCGCAAGCGCCACCTTCGCGAGCTGGTGGAGCAGTCGGTATCCCAGCTCCCCGAGCATCACCGCGTGGTCTTCGTCCTGCGCGAGCTCGAGGGCAAGACGTACGAGGAGATCTCCGAGATTACGGGCTGCAATCTTGGCACGGTGAAGAGCCGGCTGAATCGCGCCCGGAACAACTTCGCGGCCATCATCCAGCCCCACCTCGACTGACGCCCCGGGGGGGCCGCGGAACAGGCGGCCCCCCCGGCGGTAAGACAAGGGTCTTTGCCAGGACCCGCATGGACTGTTGTGAGTTCCGAGAGAATTACTCCGAGTTCGCAGACGGCCTGCTGACGCCTCGCCGGAAGGCGGAGGCGGATGCGCACCTGGCCGGCTGCGGCGCATGCCGGCGTTTCGACCGGGCGCTGCGGGCCGGCGTGGACATGCTGCGTGAGCTTCCATCCGTCAGCGTCTCACGCGCCTTCGGTCCCGCCCTGCGCCGCCGCCTGCGCGGCGAGCTGGCGGTACGGATCCCAGGGGCCATCCGCTGGTCGGGGGCGGTCGCAACGCTTCTCGTCGTGGCGACCGCGGGCCTGATCGGCTGGGATTGGCTGCAGACGCGGGCCACGCGCCGCGGCGCCGCGGCCGCCTGGGTCGCCGTGGCCTCGACGCACACGCCGGTCCCGTTGATGCCCGTCGCCGCGCAGCCGCGTCCCCTTCCCCCGATGACACCCGTCGACCTTCCCCGCCTCCCGTTCGTGACCTTCCACCCGTTGAATGCGATCCTCGTGATCGAGCCGTCTCCCCCCGCGCCGGGGCAGGATCCCGTTCGATTCGACGTGCCCGCGGTCTGGGGCGGGCCGTAGCGCCGACCAACCTTTTGCGGTCCTCCGTTTCGGGCTAAGTTGCGCCCGATGCCGGGCCGGTCGTTCGATGCGTTGCAGCGCTCCCTCGCCAAGGGCGAGGTCCAGCCTGTCTACTACTTCTTTGGCGAAGAAGAACTATTGAAGGACGAGGCGGTGCGCCGGATCACGGAGCTCGCCGTCGACGCGGCCACCCGGGACTTCAACCTCGATCGCCGGCGGGCGCCCGAGCTGTCGGCCGATCAGTTCCGTTCGCTGGTCGAGACGCCGCCCATGCTCGCGGCGCGGCGCTGCGTGGTGGTGAGCGAGGTGGAGTGCCTGCAGCAGAAGCGGGCCCGGCAGCAGGCGCTCCGGGGCGCGGTCCTGGCCTACGTCGGGCGGCCGCTCCCCGAGACGGTCCTGGTGCTGGTGCAGTCGGCGGGCACGCCGCCCGATGCCGGACTGGAGCAGGCCGGCGCCGGCGTGGACTTCGAGGTGCTGGAGCCGGGGCGGGTGCTCAAGTGGATCCACCATCACGCCAAGCAGTCCGGCATCACGTTCGAGGAGGACGCGGCGCGCCATCTCCAGGAGGCGGTCGGCGACGATCTCGCCCAGCTCGCGGCCGAGGTGGCCAAGCTGTCCGGTGCCGCCCAGGGCCGCGCCGTGACGGTCGCGGACGTCACCGCCCTGGTGGGCGTGCGTCACGGGGAGACCGCGGCCGACTTCGTCGGCGCGGTGACCGCGCGGCGCTTCACCGACGCCGCCGCCATGGTCCCGCAGCTCCTGGCGAGCCCCGGTACGTCGGGCGTGCGCCTGGTCTCGGCACTCGGTACCGCGCTCGTGGGCCTCTCGCTCGCCCGGTCCCACCTCGACGCGGGCGACTCGAGCGCCGCCACGCGGGACCGGGTCTTCCGCGCGATCCAGGCCGCGCGGCCCTTCGGCCTGAGGAACTGGGGCGACGAGGCCGCGGCCTGGGTCCGAGAGGCCGCCCGCTGGTCGGCCGAGGAGCTGGACGCGGGGCTGGCGGCGCTGCTCAAGGCCGACGCGAGGCTCAAGAGCACCGCGCTGTCGGACGAGGAGAGCGTCGTCGCCGAGGTCGTGCTGTCGCTCGGTGTCGCCGCCGGGGCGGTGGCGTGAAGACGGCGGCACGGGCGCACACGCGCGCCGGCGCCCGGCGGATTCGGTGGTCGGTGCTCGGCGCCGGCCTCTGGTGCGCCTGGGCGCCCGTGCGTCCTTGCCTCGCGCAGGACAATCCCGCGCTCCGCACGGCGGTGCAGCTCGCCGCCGAAGGGCGCGGCGACTCGGCCCGGCATCTGGTGGCGGCGGAGCTGGCGAAGGCCAGTCCGGGCGACCCGGCCTACGTCGAGGCGCTCTATTGGCGCGGGCGGCTGGCGGCGTCGGGGGACAGCGCCGAGCGGGACCTGCGGCGCGTGGCCATCGAGTACTCCACGTCGCCGTACGCGGACGAGGCCCTGCTGCAGCTCGCGCAGCTGGCGATGGCGGCCGGCAACAGCGCGGGAGCGCTGCAGCTCGCCCAACGGCTGAGGAACGACTATCCCACGAGCCCGCTTCGCGGCCGTGCGGCCCTGTGGGCCGGGCGCGCCGCCTTCGAAGCCGGCGATCCGGCGACCGCCTGCGCCCTGCTCGACTCCGCGCGCACCGAGTCGTCAGGCGACGTGGAGTTCCTGAACCAGGTCGCCTTCTATCGCAGCCGCTGCGCCAACCTGCCGCGCGCCGACTCGGCTTCCCCGGGGGACACCGGCCGCGCGCCGGCCAGGTCCGCGCCGGGCGCCGCTCGGGCGCCGAAGGACACCGCCGCCGGAGCGCCGGCGACGCAGTACGAAGTCCAGGTCACGGCCACCCGGTCCAGTCGCACGGCGCAGGCGCTGCTCGCCCGCCTCAAGCGCGCCGGCGAGCACGGTCACATCGTCAAGGGCGCGGATGGACTCCTGCGTCTGCGGGTGGGCCCGTTCCCAACCGACGCGCAGGCCGACACCGCGGCGACGCGCCTGAAGCGCCTGGCCGGCGGGCACCCCTTCGTGGTGCCGATCCCGTGACCCTGCCCGGCATCGACGTCTCGACGCCGCTGATGCAGCAGTACCGCGAGATCAAGGCGCGGCACCGCGACGCCATCCTGCTGTTCCGGATGGGCGACTTCTACGAGATGTTCGAGGACGACGCGGAGGTCGGTGCGCGCGCGCTCGGCCTCACGCTCACCTCCCGCAACAATGGCGGCGCGTCGGAGGTGCCGCTGGCCGGCGTGCCCGTCAAGGCCGCGCCCGTCTACATCAAGCGCCTGGTGGAGCGGGGCTTCCGCGTGGCCATCTGCGAGCAGGTCGAGGACCCGAAGCTCGCCAAGGGCATCGTGCGCCGCGAGGTGATCGAGGTCGTGACCCCCGGCGCGGTGATGGCCGACGACCTGCTCGAGGAGCGCCGCAACACGTTCCTGGTCGCCCTGGCGACCGACGGCGCACGCACCGGCTTCGCCGCGGCGGATCTCTCCACGGGCGAGTTCGTCCTGGAGAGCGCCCCGGCCGCCGCGCTCGAGGCGGCGCTGCAGCGCTACAACCCGTCCGAGGTCATCGTCCCCGAAGGCGCCGCCGCGCTCGCCCCGCAGGGCGTGCTGGTCACGCGCCGGGAGCGGTGGGAGTTCGATCCGTCCCTGGCGGGCGAGGACCTGGCCCGGCGCTTCGAGCTCGCCTCGCTGGACGGCCTCGGCCTCGGACCCGACGACGCGCTCGCGGTGGGGGCGGCCGGAGCCCTGCTCCGCTACCTGGGCGAGCTCCAGCCGGGTGGCCTGCCGCAGCTGCGCCGGCCGGTGGCCCGGCGCGTGGAGGGACAGCTCCACGTGGACGCGATGACGCGCCGCAACCTCGAGCTGGTGGAGCCGCTGCGCGCGGGCGGCGAGCAGGCGACGCTCCTCGCGGTCGTGGACCACACCATGACGCCGATGGGCGCGCGCCTGTTGCGCGGCTGGCTCCTGGCTCCGCTCACCGACCCGGCGGCGATCGCCGCCCGGCTCGACGCCGTCGGCGCGCTGGTCGCCGACGAGCCGCGCCGCGCCGCGCTCCGCGAGGCGCTGGACGGCGTACGCGACGTGGAGCGCCTGGGCGCCAAGGCGGCGGCGCGCCGCGCCACGCCGCGCGACCTCGGCGCGCTGCGCTCGTCGCTCGAGCGCCTGCCGGCCCTCACGGCGGTGCTGGGCGATCTGTACGACCTCGGCGCCGGATTCGATTTGCTGGCGGACGTCGCCGCCGCGCTCGCCGCGGCGCTGGTGGACCGTCCTCCCGCGGCGCTCGGCGACGGCGACGCGATCCGGCCCGGCCACAGCGCCGCACTCGACGAACTGCGCTCGCTGCG
This sequence comes from Gemmatimonadales bacterium, assembly GCA_035623755.1. Lineage (GTDB taxonomy): Bacteria > Gemmatimonadota > Gemmatimonadetes > Gemmatimonadales > JACORV01 > Fen-1245. The sequence continues at coordinate 18,136 of DASPSV010000032.1, read as the reverse complement.
TGACGGCGGGCGCGCCTACATCGCCTCGCTCCAGGCCCGGGAGCGCGCCCGCACCGGCATCGGCTCGCTCAAGGTCGGCTACAACAAGGTGTTCGGGTACTACATCGAGGTCACCCACGCCAACCGGGACGCGGTGCCCGCCGACTACGAGCGGCGCCAGACGCTCACCGGCGCCGAGCGCTACGTGACGCCGGAGCTCAAGGCGTACGAGGCCAAGGTGCTCGGAGCCGAGGAGCAGATCGCGGCCCTCGAGGAGCGCGTCTTCGGCGAGGTGCGCGACGTGGTGGGGCGGGCGATCCGGAGAACCCAGGACACGGCGGCGCGGATCGCCGCGGCGGACGTGGTCGCGAGCCTCGCCGACGTCGCGGCCCAGGGCGGCTACACGCGGCCCGAGGTCGGGGACGGCTTCGCGCTCGAGATCGAGGCGGGGCGGCACCCGGTGGTCGAGCGCGTGATGCCGCGCGAGGCGTTCATCCCCAACGACCTCCGGCTCGACGTCGATCACCAGATCATGATCGTCACGGGACCGAACATGGCGGGCAAGAGCACCGTGCTGCGCCAGGTCGCGCTGCTGGTGATCCTGGCCCAGGCCGGCTCGTTCGTTCCCGCGCGCGCCGCGCGGATCGGCGTGGTGGACCGCCTGTTCACGCGGGTCGGCGCCAGCGACGACCTGGCGCGGGGCCAGAGCACGTTCCTGGTGGAGATGAGCGAGACGGCGTCCATTCTCCACAACGCGACCCGGCGCAGCCTGGTGCTGCTCGACGAGATCGGCCGCGGCACCTCGACCTACGACGGCGTCGCGATCGCCTGGGCGGTGGCGGAGCACCTGCACGAGCGGGTGGGCTGCAAGGCGGTGTTCGCCACCCACTACCACGAGCTCACGCAGCTGGCCGACCGGTACGCGCGGGTCGTGAACTTCAACGTCGCCGTCCACGAGTCCGGCGACGAGGTCATCTTCCTTCACCGGCTGCGTCCGGGCGGGGCCGACCGCTCCTACGGCATCCACGTGGGGCGGCTCGCCGGGCTGCCGCCGGAGGTGCTCGACCGCGCGCGTGCCGTCCTGCGCTCGCTCGAAGCCGGGCACCGCGTGGCCACGACGCCCTCGCCCGCCGACCAGCTGGCGCTGTTCACCCCGGCCGAGGATCCGCTCCTCGCCGAGCTCCGCGCGCTCGACCTCGACGGCCTCACGCCGCGCGAGGCGCTGGCGCGGCTAGCGGACCTGCAGCGCCGGGCGCAGGGCGGCGCCGCGCCCCGCGCCCCCAAGGAGGCGTGATGAGCCGACCAACGCTGCGCTCCCTGTGCCGCGCCGCGGCCGCCGCCGCGCTCGCGGCCGCCGCCTGCCGCGGTCGCGAGCAGGCCCAGGCGCCGCCCAGCATGGAGAACGACGTGCCTGTCGCGATCAACGGCGAGTCGCCGTTCCAGTACCCGGCGAGTCTCTACGACGACGGCGTGGACGGGGACGTGCGGCTCCGCCTCTACGTGGACTCGGCGGGCCGGGTGCGCCCCGAGTCCACCCGCGTGGCCGAGTCGTCGGGCACGCCGGGGCTCGATACCGCCGCCGTGCACGGCGCCGCCCTGCTGCAGTTCGCACCGGCCCACCACAACGGCCGGCCCGTAGGCATGGCGTTCTATCAACCGGTCGTCTTCCGCCACGGCTCCGAGCCGTCGGCCGGGCCGGCGCGGTGACGGCGGCCCCGCCTCCGCTCGACAACGTCCTGGAGGCCATCGGGCGGACGCCGATGATCCGCCTGGGCCGCGTCGGCCGCGGTCTCCGGACGCCCGTGCTCGCCAAGGCGGAGCAGTTCAACCCCGGCGGCTCGGTCAAGGACCGCATCGGGCTCGCGATCATCGAGGCGGCCGAGAAGAGCGGCGCGCTGAAGCCGGGGGGCACGATCGTCGAAGGCACGAGCGGCAACACCGGCGTCGGGCTCGCGATCGCGGCGGCGATCAAGGGCTACCGCTGCATCTTCACGATTCCCGACAAGATGTCCACGGAGAAGATCCGGTTGCTGCGCGCGTTCGGCGCGGAGGTGGTCGTGGTGCCGACCGCCGTGCCGCCCGACCACCCGGAGTACTACATCCAGAAGGCCAAGGCGATCGTGGCGGCGACGCCCGGCGCGGTGCTGGCCGACCAGCACTTCAATCCGGTGAACCCCGAGGCGCACTACCGCACCACCGGGCCCGAGATCTGGGAGCAGACCGGGGGACGCGTGACCCACTTCGTCTGCTCGCCGGGCACCGGCGGCACCGTCTCGGGCGTCGGGCGCTACCTCAAGGAGAAGAACCCGCGCGTCCGGGTGGTCGCGCCGGATCCGGTCGGCTCCATCTACAAGGAGTACGCCGCGACCCACCACAAGGGCGACGGCTTCCCCTACAAGGTGGAGGGGGTGGGCGGGGACAAGATCCCCACCTCGCTCCACTTCGACGTGGTGGACGAGTGGGTCACGGTGAGCGATCGCGAATCGTTCCGCATGGCGCGGCGGCTCACCCGCGAGGAGGGGCTGTTCGTCGGCGGCTCGACGGGCATGAACGTCCACGTGGCGCTCGACGTCGCACGCCGGCTCGACGACCCGGCGGCGCTGGTGGTGACGGTGCTGTGCGACACCGGCGAGCGGTACCTGTCCAAGCTGTACGACGACGCCTGGATGCGTGAGAACCAGATGATGGACACGGAGCCGGTGACCGTGGAGCAGCTGATGACCCAGCGGCCCGCCGGCATCCCGCCCCTCGTCTCCGTCGGTCCGTCGGCCAGCGTCCGCCAGGCCCTGAACCTGATGAGCACCTACGGCATCTCCCAGGTCCCGGTCGTCGCGGGCGACGACTGCGTCGGCTCGGTCACGGAGGGCCCGGTCATCGCGCGCGCCCTCGAGGACGCCAAGCTGCTCGAGCGCTCGGTCGGCGACGTGATGCAGCCGCCGTTCCCGGTCGTGGACGCCGGCCTGCCCTTCGAGCGACTCAACACCCTGCTCTCGCACGAGACGCAGGCCGCGCTGGTGCGGCGGGACGGCCGGCTCGTCGGCCTGGTCACGCGCTACGACGTGCTGCGGCAGGTCGCGGGCATCCGATGAGGGTCGCGGTCCTGACCGGCGGCACCTCGGCCGAGCGCGACGTGGCGCTCGCCTCCGGTCTGCAGATCACCGCCGCCCTGCGCTCGCTCGGCCACACGGTCCACGTGGTGGACCTCGCCACCGGCTACGTGCCCGCCGAGCACGAGGCCGCCCTGCTGCCCGCCGGCGTGGGGCGCGAGCCGCCGCCGCTCGAGCGGCTCAAGGCGCTCGAGCGCGGCATGTTGTCGGCGGGCCTGGGCGAAGTGCCCGCGGTGCGCGACGCCGAGGTCGTGTTCATCGCGCTGCACGGCGGCCAGGGCGAGGACGGTACCGTCCAGGCCGTGCTCGACGTCATCGGCGTCCCCTACACCGGCAGCGGCCACCTCGCGTCCGCCCTGGCGATGGACAAGGACCTCGCCAAGCGGGTGGTGCGGGACAACGGCATCGCGGTGCCCGACTGGCTGATGGGACCGGCCACGGCCGACGCGGTGCGCCGGGCGGTGGGGTTCCCCTGCGTGGTGAAGCCGTCCAAGCAGGGCTCCTCGGTCGGTCTCACGCTGGTCAAGCGCGAGGCGGAGCTGGCCGCCGCCGTCGCGCTCGCCGAGCGCTTCGACGACGAGGTGATGATCGAGCGCTTCGTCGGCGGCACCGAGCTGACCGTCGGCATCCTGGGCGACGAGGCGCTGCCCGTCATCGAGATCCGCCCGCAGCACGAGATGTTCGACTACGAGTGCAAGTACCAGCCCGGCATGTCCGAGGAGATCTGCCCGGCGCCGATCGAGGCGGCGTTGGCGACGCGGACCCAGGACGCCGCGCAGCGCGCGCACCGCGCGCTCAAGCTCGGCGGCTACAGCCGGGTCGACTTCCGCGTCGGCGAGGGCGGCGTCCCGGTCTTCCTCGAGGCCAACACCGCGCCGGGGATGACGGCCGCCAGCCTCATCCCCAAGGCGGCGCGGGCCGCCGGCATGGGGTTCCCCGCCTTCGCGGAATCGGTCTGCCGGCTGGCGCTCGCGCGCCGCGGAACAAAGCCGTAGGCCCCGGGGATACCTGTCCGGTGGAGCGCATGCGCTACGACGGCACGCCGTTCTTCCTGACCCGCTGGGTCCGGCGACTCCTCGTCGCCAACGGCCTGGTGTACCTCCTTCAGCTCACGGTCTTCACCGGCCCGTGGCTGAGGGAGATGTTCGGCTTCCGGCCGTCGGCCGTGCTCGCGCACCCGTGGAGCATGCTCAGCTACGCGTTCCTGCACGACGATTTCCTGCACATCTTCTTCAACATGCTCGCGCTGTTCATGTTCGGTCCGCTGGTCGAGGACCGGCTCGGCGGCGCGCGGTTCCTGCGGCTGTACCTCGTGTCGGCGCTCGGCGGGGCGCTGCTCAGCCTGGCGCTGCTGCCGCTGGCGGGCGACGCGGTGATCATCGGCGCTTCGGGCGCGATCTTCGGCGTGATGCTCGGCTTCGTGTTCGAGTGGCCGGACGCGCCGATCTTCGTCTTCCCGCTTCCGGTGCCGGTCAAGGCGAAGTGGCTCATCCTGTTCTTCGCCGCGATGGACCTCCTGCCGGTCGTGCTGCGTTCGCACGACGGCATCGCGCACCTCGCCCACCTCGGCGGGTTCGGCGCGGCGTTCCTGTACCTGCGGGGCGGCCGGCTCGTCGGCGGCCTGGGGCGCCGGACGCCGGTCGGCGCCGGCTCCGCAGTCCTGGTGCACCCTGCGGCGGCCCACCACGCCAGGCGCGCGGCGCCCTTCGGCCTGCGGCGCCGCGGCGCCGACCCCAAGGCGCTGAAGGAGGTCGATCGCGTGCTGGACAAGATCTCCGCCGGCGGCCTCTCGAGCCTCACGCCCGAGGAGCGCCGGTTCCTCGACGAGATGAGCAAGCGGTTCAAGCAAGAGCCCTGACATGCTGCGGGCGGCGCGGGGCGACATCACCACGTACGCCGGCAGCGCCATCGTCAACGCGGCGAACAACCACCTGATCCTGGGCGCGGGCGTCGCCGGCGCGATCGCGCGGCGCGGCGGCCCGTCGATCCAGGACGAGTGCGACCGCCACGGCCCCATCCGGGTCGGCGAGGCCGCGCTCACGGGGGCCGGCGACCTGCCCTGCCGGTACGTCATCCACGCGGCCGCGATGGGCGACGAGCCGGTGAGCGAGCGCAGCATCCGCGACGCGACCCTGGCCGCGCTGCGGCTCGCGGCCCGCCACCGCATTGCGGACGTGGCGTTCCCCATCCTCGGCACCGGCGTGGGCGGCTTCCCCTTCCGGCGGGCGGTGGAGACGATGGTGGCGGCGGCGCGCGACGCGGAGCGCGAGCGGGTGCACGTGGACGTGGTGCTCTACGGCTACACCGCCGAGGACGCCGCAGCCATCCAGGAGGTGCTCGCACGCTCGCCCTAGCGGCCGCCGTCCTCGCCCTGCAGCAGGCCCCCGCGGCGCCGGTCCTCGTCCGGGCGGAGTCGCTCCTCGGCGCGGGCCGCCTCCGGGAGGCGCGGGAGCTCGCCGAGGGCGCGGCGCGCGACCGGCCGGACGATCCTGCCGCCCTGACGCTCCTCGGCCGCGTCTGGCTGGCCTGGCCGGTGTTCGGCCGCTACCACGCCGAGTCGCTCTTCGCCCGCGCCGGGGCGCTCGCTCCGGACCGTCCGGGCCCGTTCTACTACCTCGCGCAGGTCGGCCTGCGGCTGGCCGGTGACGAGGGCGAGGCGATCGCCCGCGACGCCCTCGTCCGCGTCCTCGCCCTGCAGCCCGACTACCGGGACGCCTGGGCGCTGTGGACCGGGCTGTACCGCGGCGACGACGAGCGCGCAGCCGCCGCGGACGCGCTCGCCCGTCACGCGGGCGCATTCCCCGCCGACCAGTGGCGCGCCCAGCTGCTCGTGGAGTTGCGACGCTACGCGGAGGCCGAGCCGTTGCTCGATTCCCTCGCCGCGGCCCACCCCGGCGACCCGGCGCCGTGGGCCTGGCTGGCGCGCGCGCGCTTCGAACAGGCCCGGGACGCGGAGGGCGCGCAGGACTACGACGCCGCCCTGGTGCGGGCGGTGAACGACACCGGCGACCTGCTGTGGCGCCAGGTGCGCGGCATCGCGGCGCCCGACGAGCGCGTGGCCCACGCCGCCCTCGCGCCCGGCGAGCGCGAGGCGTTCCTGCGCGTGTTCTGGGCGCTTCGCAATCCCGACGTGCGCGACACCGTCAACGGGCGGATCGGTGAGCACTTCCGCCGCCTCGCCGAGGCCCGGCGCCTGTTCGCGCTCCTGCACCCGCTCTCGCGCTGGCATCACTCGCGCCTGTGGCGGACGCTGCAGGGCGGCGTCGGCCTCTCCGACTCGGCACAGCTCGGCGACGTGCGGGCGGCGATCGCCACGACCCGCGCCCCCCGGGCGGGTGACGTTGCCGTCGCGGCCGGCGTCGCTCCGCGGGTCGACGACACGACCGAGGAGACCCTGAACCTCGAGGACGGTCTCGACGACCGCGGCCGGATCCTGGTGCGCTACGGCAATCCGGACGAGCGGTACTTCTGGAGCAACGACGCGGAGACGTGGCGCTACGACCTGGCGCAGGGGCCGCTGCAGGTGACGTTCGTGCGCCGCACCTCCGACGGCGGCGGCGACCAGGTCGTCACGCCCGTGGTGGCGGGCGAGGCGCAGGCGGCCGACTACCTCCTGCGCACGGACCGCTCCGGCGCCCCCGCACCCCTCGGCTTCGCGTTCTGGCCGGCGGAGTTCCGGCGCGGGACCGGCCGGACCACGGACGTCGTCCTGTTCCCGGACGGCGTGGCCGCCACCGCGGTGCTCTACGACGCGCAGGGCCGCGAGGCGTCGCGCGACTCCGCCGCCGCCGGCCCGTTACACCTCGCGGCGCCGCCGGGTCTCTACGTACTCGCGATCGACGCCGAGCGCGGCGGGCGGACGGGCCGGTTCCGCGGCAGCCTCCCGGTCCTGCGCTTCGCGACCGATTCGCTCGCGGTCTCGAGCCTGCTGATCGCGCCCGGCGACGCCCCGCCGTCCCGTCCGCGGCTCGAGGCCGCGGCGCCGCCGGCGCTGCGGATCTCCGGCGCCGGGTCGCTGCGGGTGTACGCCGAGGTCTACGGGCTCGCCGACGACGCCGGGGTCGCCCGTTACGACGCCGTCTACCGGTTCGCGCGCGCGCGCCGCGGCCTGCTGCGCTTCCTCTCGCGGGAGCACGTGACGAGCATCGCCTTCCGGCGCGAGCTGCCGGCCGACGATCCCGCGATCGAGACGCTCGTGGTCGATCCCGGACGCCTGCCGCCGGGGCACTACGTGCTCACGCTGCAGGTGCGGGACGCCGTGCGCAGCGCCGAGGCGGCGCGCGCGACGCTCGAGTTCGACGTGCGCTGACGTGCGCTCTTGTCCGCCGCGCCCCGACGCTCCAAATTGGGGCGGCGATTGCGATGATCATCAACCTCATTCCCGAGTTCCTCGCCGTCCACGCTTCATCGGGACGTGAGGCCGCCTATCTCGCCTACGTCGAGCGGCACCGGCCGGTGCTCGAAGCCTACTGGCACAACTACGTGCTCGACCTCGACTCGCCGCACACCGCCGAGGTCGTCGCGCGCGCCCTGGCCGCCGACCGCGACGATCTGCGCCGGCTGATCGCGAGCGTCGATCTCGAGCAGCTGGCCGCCGACGTCCTCGACCGCGCCGCCGCCGTGCTCGAGCTCGACCAGGACGTGGACGTCTACCTCACGGTCGGGGTCGGTGCCGCGAACGCGGCGGAGCTGGTGGTCGGCGGCCGCGGCGCCGTCATCGTCTGCGTCGAGCACTTCACCGGGCAGCCCAATCCCGACACCTACGGCCTCGGCCTCTCGCCGCAGCTGATGCCGCTGTGGATCGCGCACGAGGTGGCGCACACGGTGCGCTACACGTCACCCGGCAGCACCTCGGAGCTGAAGCGCCTGGTCGCGGAGGCGGGCGGCAGCTACGACTACTGGGAGACCGGGAGCCGCGCCCCGCTGCGGGAGCTGCTGCTCAACGAAGGCGTGGCCGTGCACGCGGCGCGCGCCGCCGCCCCGGGCTTCGCCGACGAGGAGTACTTCGGCTTCACCCGGCGGCAGTACCGCCGCATGCGCGAGCTGGAGTCGTTCCTGTTCCGGGTGGTGGAGGGCGACCTCGACCGCGCCGGCCTCGGCCTCAGGCTGCGGTACCTGAGCGGCGGCATGAGCCCCGCCGCGCGCCTGGTGCAGGGGCGGGTGCTGCCGGAGCGGTGCGGCTACTACATCGGCGCGCGCATGGCCGAGCCGCTGGTGGCCGAGCGCGGCGTCGCCGCCGCGGCGCGCGCCCCGGCCGCGGCGTTCGAGGCGGCGAGCGCCCGCGCGTCCGCCGGGCGCGCGGTCGGCGCGTGAGCTTCAAGGGTGGCGAGCGGCGCGTCAACCGCGAGCTGCGCGAGGTCCTGGACGAGCTGGTCGAGCACGTGCGCTACGTCGCGCGCAACGTGAAGACGATGAGCCAGCAGGATCTGGAGTACGCCGAGGAACGGCTCGAGTGGCTCGCCGACGAGGTGTGGCGGACGGCCACCGAGACGCTCGAGCCGCCCGGCTAGCTCGAGCCCTTCCGGCGCGCCATCTCCCGCATGCGCGCCTTGTTGATCAGGTACTGCTGCGGCAGGCTCACCAGGTTGGACACCGCGTAGTAGAGGTTCAGCCCCGACGCGAAGTTCAGGAACAGCACCGTCATCATGATGGGCATGATCGTCGTCATCATCCGCGCCTGCGGATTGGGCGGCATCCCCATCTGCCCGAGCTTCGACAGCGCCCACATCGATCCGCCCATGACGACCGGGATGACGTAGGTCGGGTCGCGCAGCGACAGGTCGGGCAGCCACAGGAACGACGCGCCGCGGAACGCGATGGTGTTCGCGAACACGAAGAACAGCGCCAGCAGGATCGGGAACGGGATGAGCATCGGCAGACAGCTGCCGAACGGGTTCACCTTGTGCTCGCGGTACAGCTTCATCATCTCCTGCTGCAGGCGCTGCGGATCGTCCTTGTGACGCGTCTGCACGTCCTTCAGGAGCGGCTGGATGGCCTGCATGGCCACCGAGCTCATCATCGCCTTCTGGTTCAGCGGCCACAGCGCGAGCCGGATGGCGATGCCGAACAGGATCAGTACCCACCCGTAGGCGAGCGACAGCCGCTGGTGCAGCCACAGCAGCAGCTGGGTGATCCACACCGACACCGGCATGACGATCGGCTTGAAGATCCAGCCGTAGGGCGACGCCTTGTCGAGGTCGCGGCCCAGGCGCCGGAGCTGGCGGTACTCCTGCGGCCCGAGGTAGACGCTGTAGCGGAACCGGCCGTCCGGGCCCACCGGCAGCGTCGCCCACGCGTCCGCGCTGACGGCGAAACGGCTGGCGCGCGGGCCCCCGGTGGCCACCGCCCCGCCGAACGACGGCTGGGCGCTGTCCGCCGAGAGCAGTGCGCCGATGAAGTACTTCGACTTGACCGCGACCCAGTCGAACGGGCCGTCCAGCGTCGCCGTCTCGCCCGGCTTGAGCTTGCCGAACGACAGGCTCACCGGCGCGCCGCGCCGGCCGACGATGCCGTAGGTGCGGTAGTTGCTCGCGCTGTCGGCCTCGACGTTGGCGAAGCCCGACCCGAGCCCGATCAGCAGCAGCGCGCCCTGGCCGCCGAGGCCGTCCACCTGGCCGGCGACGTCGAGCAGGTACTGCTGGCCCTGGCGTGGCGCGACCGCCATCGCCACGTCGAGCTGCCCGGCCCGCCCGCGGAACGTGACGCCGTTCACATCGTGCTGCACCGCGTACGACACGCTGTCCAGGGCGAGCGTGTCCCGTCCGACCACGAGCCGCTGGCCGAGCATCCGGTCGCCCGGACGCACGAGGTCCACCGCCTGGCCGCGCGAGGGCCCCCCGTAGGAGCGATAGGTGGACAGCTCGGCGCTCTCGAGTGCCGCCCCCATGCTGGTCAGACGGTACCGCGCCGCCGGCGTGGCCACCACCACCGTTTCCGCCGGCGTCCCCGCTGCCGCGGGTGAGGGCCGGCGTGGGGCTGGCGCCGGCCGGGGCACCTCGGCCGGGCGCGGGCTCGGCGCCGCGGGCGCGGCCTGCGCGGTGTCTCCGGGAGACGCGGCGCGGCGCGGGGCCGGCTTGAGGAGCAGCGACGGCACGATCGCGACGGCGATCATCAGGAGGATCGCGACGACGAGACGGCGTTCCATCGTCAGGGCACCGGGTCGTAGCCGCCGCGCGCGAACGGATGGCAGCGGAGGATGCGCTTGGCACCCATCCACCCGCCGCGCAACGCACCGTAGCGCTCGACGGCTTCGAGCGTGTAGGCGGAGCAGCTGGGCTGGTAGCGGCACGCCGCGGGCAGCAGCGGCGAGAACGTCACCTGGTAGCCGCGAATCATCAGGATGGCGGCGCGGGCGAAGATGGACACAGAGTCCCTACGATCTCCGCGTGCAAACGGTCGAAGGAGGCCGCGTAGGCCGTCGCGCGCGCCCGCACTGCCAGATCGGCCGGGGCCAGGACCGGCAGCACCGCCCGGCGGCAGATCTCCCGCAGGCGCCGGCGCAGCCGGTTCCGCTGCGGCGCGGTGTGCCCGTACCGGGCCACGATCACCGCCAGCCGCGAATGTGCGCGAGGGGAAGGCCGGAGGAACAGATCCAGATGATCTGTTCGGTGGCGCTTCCCCTCGCTCATCAGGGCGCGCAATTCCGACGCGCGCCCGAGCCGAAACGACTTCGGCAGCCGCTGGGCCGTTCAACCGCCCCGATGCTTGGACGGGATCCGGACGGTGAGACGCTTGCGCCCTTTCTTGCGGCGGCGCGACAGAACGGCGCGGCCCCACCGGGTCTTCATGCGGGTCCGGAAGCCGTGCTTGTTCAGGCGTTTACGGTTGTGCGGACGATACGTCGGTCCCACGGTTCGAGCCTCCAGAAAGCCGCGAATTGTACACGCGCGCGGCGCTTTGGGTCAAGGTTGACTTTTCCACATGCGGGGCGTACGTTCGGTCGCCCTTTGAGACCTTCCGCTTAACTCCGACCCGCGTTGATGGAGCTTTCGGTAAAGGAAACCTGGACCCGCCTCCTCGACCAGGCTCGTGGTCGTCTGCCGGAACCCACGATCCGATCCTGGCTGGAGCCGGTCGAGCCCATCGGCCTCGAGAACGCCACCCTGGTTCTCGCGGCTCCCGATGAGTTCGCCGCGGACTGGAACAAGTCCAACTACGCCGCACTGCTGTCGGACCTCTCGACCCAGGTCGTGGGCCGGCGCCTCGAGATGTCGTTCCGCGTGATGGAGGAACGGACGCGCCGCCCGCAGATGGACTTCTTCGTCGCCACTCCCGGCTCGGCCCCCGGCGCCGCCGCCGCGAAGGCCCCCGTGTGGTCCATGCCGCTCAACGAGCGGTACACCTTCGGCACCTTCGTCATCGGCAAGTCCAACGAGCTCGCGGCCGCGGCCGCCCACGCCGTCGCCGAGGCGCCCGGCAAGGCGTACAACCCGCTGTTCATCTACGGCGCCACGGGCCTCGGGAAGACCCACCTCATGCAGGCGATCGCCCACGCCGTACTGGAGCGCTCGCCGCAGACGCGCGCCGTGTACATGAGCGGCGAGCAGTTCACCAACGAGGTGATCGAGCACATCCACGGCCAGAAGATGCCGGAGTTCCGGCGCCGCTACCGCAACGACCTGGACCTCCTGCTGCTGGACGACGTGCACTTCCTGGAGCGCAAGGAATCCACCCAGGAGGAGTTCTTCCACACCTTCAACGCCCTCTACGAGGCCGGCAAGCAGATCGTCCTCACCAGTGACCGGTCGCCGAAGGAGCTGCCGGGCCTGGAGGTGCGGCTCGTGTCCCGGTTCGACTGGGGCATGGTCGCCGACATCGGCCAGCCCGACCTCGAGCACCGGACCGCGATCCTCCGCAAGAAGGCCGAGCAGGACCACCTCGAGCTGACGATCCCGGACGACGTGCTCCAGTTCATCGCCGAGCACGTGCGCAGCTCGGTGCGCGAGCTCGAGGGCTGCATCATCAAGCTGCTCCTGTTCGCCTCGCTCAAGCACCGCGAGATCACGATCGATCTGGCCCGCGAGGCGCTGTCGGACAAGATCAAGCCGGCCGAGGAGACCGCCGCCGACCCGGTGGGCCGGCGCGGCGGCCCCTCCATCGACCGCGTGCAGGAGGTCGTCGCGCGGCGCTGGGGCGTCACGCCCGAGGGCCTGCGCTCCAAGGCGCGCACCAAGCGCCTGACCGTCCCCCGGCAGGTCGCCATGTACCTCGCCCGCGACCTGCTGGGCATGCAATTGGTGGAGATCGGCCAGGCGTTCGGCGGCCGCGATCACTCGACGGTCATCCACAGCCTCGACAAGGTGTCGCGACAGCTCGCGCGCGACCACAACTTCCGGGACCGCGTGACCCAGGCGCGCACCGAGTTGTCCGCAGTGTGAACGTGGGTAACTGACGGAGGGTGTGCGGTGGCTGTTGGAAGCTGTGGAGCGTTGCACGCCGTGGCCACACCGGGCGCGCTGTTCCCACATCGGCACGGGATCCACAGCGTCGCAACTCCTTGGCGCGGAGGACGCTGGCGCGGAAACGCACACTTCCACACACTCTACGGCTACTGCTGTTTCTTATTTAATGGTTTGGTTCGTAGGCTTCTCGACCCGCATCCACTGAGGATGGGATGAAGTTCACGATCACGCGGGAGAAGCTCCAGGAAGGCCTCCTGGCGGTCGTCTCGAGCATCCCCACGAAGACGACCTTGCCGGTCTTGTCGAACATCCTGATCGAGGCCACCAAGGACGGCATCCGCCTCTCGGGCACCGACCTCGACATCGCCGTGTCGACGACCGTGCCGGCGGACGTGGACGAGGAAGGTTCGCTGACGCTGCCGGCGAAGAAGCTGTCGGAGATCGCGCGCGAGCTGCCCGGCTCGCCGGTGCGCGTGACCTCGGCCGGGGAGCAGCGCGCGCAGGTGGAGTGCGGAAAGAGCAAGTTCCGGCTCCTGGGACTGCCGCGCGACGAGTTCCCGTCCTTCCCGGCGGTGAAGTTCGACGGCGCCTGGAAGGCGCCTGCCAAGGACCTGCACAAGCTGATCGGGCACGTGGCGTTCGCGGTGTCGACCGAGGAGAGCCGGCCGATCCTGAACGGCGTGCTGTGGGAGCTGCGCAAGGACCGGACGCGCATGGTCGCCACCAACGGCCACCGGCTGGCGCGGATGGAAGTACCGCTGTCGGGCACCGCGGCCTCGCAGGCCGACCTGATCGTTCCCCCCAAGGCGCTGGAGCAGATCCGCCGGCTGTTCGCCGAGGACGTCGAGGTCGAGATCGGCAAGAGCGAGAATCATCTGGGCTTTCGCAGCGGGGGGACCCAGGTGTTCACGCGGCTGATCGAGGGGCCGTATCCGAACTACGAGCAGGTGATCCCGCGTGAGAACGACAAGTTCGCGACCGTGGACAAGGTGGCGATGGCGGCCGCGCTGCGCCGGATGAGCATCGTCGCGAGCGACCAGACCCACCGCATCCGCCTCGCGTTCGGCAGCGGCACCCTGAAGTTCAGCGTCCAGACGCCGGACCTCGGCGAGGCCCAGGACGAGATGGCGGTGACCTACGAGGGCGACGCGTTGGAGATCGGCTTCAACGCGGCCTACCTGCTGGAGCTGCTCAAGTACATGCCGACGGACGAGGTGCGCTTCACGCTCAAGGCGCCGGAGCGCGCGGCCACGGCCGAGCCGGTGGGGTGGGACGACCCGGCGTCCTACGTCTGCCTGGTCATGCCCCTGAGGCTGATCGACTAGCGGGGCGGCGGCACCGTCGGCGCCGCCGTCTTGGAGCGTGCGGCCGCCGTGTCCTTCGGCAAGGGCGCGGCGGCCGTGTCGCGTCCGGCCCCGAGCGTGTCGCGGAGGGTGGTGTCGGGGAGCGGGAGCGTGCCGGTCGCCACGGGCGCGAGCTGGACCGGGATGGTGTCCTCCTGCTCCTCCGGCGGGACGGTGACCGGCGCGCCGCCGAGCTTGAGCAGGATCAGCTGCTGCCGCCACCGCGTCCGGCCGGGACGGTACGCGGGGTTCGACGTCAGCGGGTGCGGCAGCGTGGCCACCAGCATGGCGGCCTGGTCGGCGGCAAGGTGCCGCGCACTGCGGTCGAAGTAGCGCTCGCTCGCGGCTTCCGCGCCCCACACGTTCGGGCCGAACTCGGCCACGTTCAGGTACAGGGCCATGATCCGGGGCTTGTCGAGCGCCCACTCCAGACGGTAGGCGATCGCCGCCTCCTTCAACTTGCGCAACGGGTTGCGCGAGGGCGACAGGTAGAGGTTCTTGGCCAGCTGCTGCGTGATGGTGCTCGCGCCCCGGAGCCGGGCGCGGCGGTGCCACGCCTGCCCGAGCGACCGCCACAGCTCGGCGCGATCCGCGCGGCTGCTCCACGCGAACGAGGCGCGCCGGTATCCGAGCGCTTCCCGGAGCGCCCGGTAGTCGATCCCGTGGTGGAGGAGGAAGGCCTCGTCCTCGCCAGCCATGGCGGCCTGAGGCAGCCAGGCGCTCATCGACTCGGCGGCGACGGGCAGGTAGCGGCGTGGGAGCGCGCGGTCGTCGCCCCGCAGCTGGCGCGCGCGCATCGCCATGAACGCGGTCCTGGCCGGCCAGTGGGTCCGCCACCACGAGGGCGGCGGCCACACGAAGCCGAGCCACAGGACGACGAGGCCCGCCGCCAGTGCCGCCGCGGCGGCCAGGCGGCGGAGCGTACGCCTCATCGCGTCAGCGGCGCGCGCCGGGCATGCGGGTGACCAGGGCCCCGGACAGGCCGACGGCGTCCACCTCGTTCGCCCCGCCGGAAAGCAGGCCGAACACGCCGGCGCGCGCGCGGGCGGCGTCGAAGCCGAGCGCCACGACCAGCGCACGGCGCTTGAAGCTCGGACCGAGATCGGCGAGCAGCGAGAGCGTGAATCCCCGCCCCAGCAGGACGGCCCCGCCGGCCCGGTAGCCGACGGAGCGCCACGCGTGCGGCGCCACGTCCCACTCGCCGCCCAGCTGCAGGGTGCCGCCGAGCAGGTAGACGAGCGCTCCCGGCACCAGGGTGGCCCAGTAGGTGGAATCCCCCAGGCGGGGCGAGCCGACGTTCTTCGCGACCAGCGAGAGCTGGGTATCGTCGAGCGTGCTGACCCGGACGGCGACGTCCCACGCGGAGGCCTGGGCCAGGCCGCGGTACCAGCGGTGCGTCGCGCCGGCCGAAAACCGCTCGTCGCCGAGGCCGAAGCCGACGACGTAGACGTTCAGCGACGGGCCCGTCGGGAACCGCTCGTGCATCCAGCTCGCCGCGATGCCCCGCCCCGCGAGCGAGAGTCCGTACTGACTGAGCTCCGTGCCGCCCGGGAAGAAGCGGTCGGCCGTCACGTCGGCGCCGAGGCTCGCCTCCGGCAGCCGCGCGAGCGCCGCGGGATTCACCCACAGGGCGCGCGCGTCCGAGGTCTCGGTGGTCAGCAGGTAGCGCTCGGGCTGCGCGGGGATGATCTGGGCGGCCGCCGCCGGCGCGGCGAGCGTCGCCCAACCGGCGAGCACGCCGGCCAGCAGCGGCGTGCGGCACGCCCTCACGGCAGGCGCGTGAACGAGCTGTGCGACCTCGTCCGCACGGGCACGACCAGCCCGGCGCTGGCGATGCTCGCATTCACCAGGGAGCTGTCGCTCATCGTGCCTCCGAGGTACACGCCGGCGGCGGTCACGAAGGCATCGCCGTTGCGCTGGCCGCCGCCGCTCAGCTCGACGCTCTGCCCCTGCGCCTCGCTCGTGCCCGTCACCGTGTACGCGACCGTGGTCGCGAGGTGCAGCGCGCGCGTGCCCTCGTGGTCCTCCCAGCCCACCACCCGGTGCTGACGCGTCAGGTGCACCGTGACCGTGCCGCCCTGGGACGGCGTCGCCATCGAGGACGTGTCCGACCACGAGGTGCCGGGCGTGGGCGCGCCCGGCGGCAGCATCGGGAGGAACTCCCGCAGCCCCTGGGCCACCTGACGGAGGGCCACGCCCGCGCTGTCGGGCGGCGTCAGACCGATCGTCTGGCCCTGCGTCGACACCACCAGGCGTACGACCCGGCCGCGGGCGGCGGCGAGATCCGCGGCGGGAGGCACGGCCATCGGCATGGTGGGCGAGGTGATGGAGAGCGAGTCGATGGTGATCGCCACGCCGAGGTTGCCGGCCGTGTCCGGGGCCGTGGCGGTCGAGAGCACCACGCCCGTGACGAGGTCGAACGCGGTGGTCTGGCCCATCGCGTCCTGCTCGACGTGCGACTGCGACTCGAGGCGGTAGTGTCCGGTGCCGGCACCGTAGCGGAGCGGCGCGGGTGCCGCCGGGGCGGCCGGGGCCTGGGCGGCGGGGGCCCGCGAGGGCGTCGGCGCCGACGAGGTCGCGGCGTGGCCCGCGCAGCCCGCGAACGCGACGGCGGAGGCCACGAGGATCGGGCGGACGAGGCTCATGCACGTCTCCTTGCGGGTGTGGCGCCGCGATCTCCCGGCGCGCCGGGGGGCTGGGACTGAACGTACGACGGCGCCGCAAGCCTCCCCGAAGGGCGCTCGCGGCGCCGCCGGCGGAGCCGTAAGCCGAGTTCTGTTCGGCCCGAGGGCCGAGCGGTCATCTCTCTGGGATGGCGGTCGCCCGCCACCTCTCGCGGCCTACCCGCGGCTCGCCGTTGCCGGCGTTGTCGGTCCGGGCCGGACCTCGCCGCCTATTTGGCCTTGCTCCGGCTGGGGGTTGCCGTGCCGCGCCTGTTGCCAGGCGCGCGGTGGGCTCTTACCCCACCATTTCACCCTTACCTCGCCCGAAGGCGGGGCGGTGTCTTTTCTGTGGCCCTTTCCGTCGCCTCGCGGCGCCCAGGCGTTACCTGGCAGCCTGCCCTGTGGAGCTCGGACTTTCCTCAGGCCCGCGAAGGGCCCGCGACCGCTGCGCTCCGCCCTGCAAGATACCCCCGGCCCGGAATGGAGACAAACGCGCGCACGCCCGGTGTGCGAATGGGTGACGCGTCGGTGACGTGCGCGCGTAGCGTGTCACGCGGATTCGACCGAGGGAGGCGATGCCAGTCGCCGCTGCTACCGTCGCCACCGTGCTGCTGCCCGACGAGCGCTCGCGCGTCGAGGCCGCCGGCCAGGACTGCTTCGTCGCGGTCCACGGGGACTCGCTCGACGACGCGATCCGCCAGGTGCGCCGGCGGCGGGTGGACGCGGTGTTCCTCTCCGTCCACCGGTGCGACGACGCGGCGTTCCCGCGGGTCGCGCAGTTCGTGCGCGAGTTCCCGCACGTGCCCGCCGTCGCCCTCATCTCGCGGCCCGACTGCGACGCGCCGCACCGCGTCCTCGGCCTCGGCGCCTCGGGCGTGCGGGACGTGGTCGACGTGTCGGTGCCGGCCGGCTGGGGACGGCTGCGCGACCTGCTGCGCGAGCCCAGCTCGCCGGTGGCGGCGAGGGTGATGGGCACGATCGACCGGGACCTGCAGGGCGTGCCGCCCGACTGCCGGCTGTTCTTCGAGGTGGTGGTGCGACGTGCCCCGGAGCTGCGCACGGTGAAACGGCTGTCGGTGGTCCTGCGGGTGGTGCCGAGCTCGCTGATGTCCCGCTTCTACCGCAGCGACCTGCCGTCGCCGAAGACCTACCTGGCGCACGCCCGGCTGCTGCATGCGGCGCACCTCTTCCGTAACGACGGCCTCTCCATCGCCGACATCGCGAACCGGCTCGACTACTCGTCGCCGCAGAGCTTCGGGCGTCACCTGCGGGCGCTGCTGGGATTGACGGCGGGCGAGTTCCGGCGCCGACTGCCATTCGAGACGGCGCTGGCGCGCTTTCGCGAGCGTCTCGTCACTCCGTACCGGGACCGGCTGCTCGCGTTCCATCCTCTCGGAACGCGGCCCGGGGATCACGGACAAGGCCCGGCGTGAGCAGCCGGTCCCCCGGCACGGCCTGACCGCCCGGCGTCCGGCGCCGGGTCAGGCCGTGTCGCCGAGCAGGTCCCGCAGGCGGCAGAGGGCGCGCACCGCGTAGCCCTCGCGCTCCAGCGCCTCGCGGCCACCCTCCTCGCGATCGACGACCGCCAGGATGCCGGCGACGCGGCCTCCACCGTCGCGGACGGCGGTGGCCGCCTCGAGCGC
>DASPSV010000030.1:0-15478 GCA_035623755.1 Gemmatimonadales bacterium | reverse complement strand
CGTGTCGTACTGCTCCCAGACCCAGCGCTTGGAGGCGATGGTCGGCAGGTCCAGCAGGCGCTCGAGCGTGCCGCCCAGGTCCAGGTCGGCGGGGGGCGCGGGCACCGGCCGCGCGCGGCGCGCCGCGGCCTCGGCGCTCTCGCGCGCCTCCGGGTGGTAGACGGGCGCGCGGTCCACCAGCTCGCGGCCGGGGATCTCGGCCACGACCTCCTCGCCCCAGCGCACCCGGTACATCCCGTCGTCGGTCACGCGTCCGATGACGGCGCTTCCCAGCTCCCAGGTCCGGCAGATCGCGTCCACCTCGCGCTCGCGCCCGCGCCGGGCCACGACCAGCATCCGCTCCTGCGACTCGGAGAGCAGGATCTCGTACGGCGTCATCCCGGTCTCGCGGACCGGCACCAGCCGGGCGTCGATCTCGACGCCGACGCCGCCGCGCGCCGCCATCTCCGCGGAGCTGGAGGTGAGGCCCGCGGCGCCCATGTCCTGGATCGCGACGATGTGGCCCGAGCGGATCAGCTCCAGCGACGCCTCGACCAGCAGCTTCTCGGTGAACGGGTCGCCGACCTGCACCTGCGGCCGGCGCGCCTCGCTCCGCTCCGACAGCTCCTCGGAGGCGAACGACGCGCCGTGGATGCCGTCGCGGCCGGTGCGCGCGCCCACCACGATGAGCGGGTTGCCGGGCCCGGCGGCGCTGGCGCGGATCAGCTCGTCCTCGCGCAGCAGCCCCACGCACATCGCGTTCACCAGCGGGTTGCCCTCGTAGGCCGGCTCGAAGGCGACCTCGCCGGCCACGGTCGGGACCCCGACGCAGTTGCCGTAGTCGCCGATGCCGCGCACGACCCCTTTCATCAGATAGCGCTGCCGGTCCCGGTCCAGGGGGCCGAACCGCAGCGAATCGAGGACGGCGATGGGCCGCGCGCCCATGGTGAAGATGTCGCGCAGGATGCCGCCCACGCCGGTCGCCGCCCCCTGGTAGGGCTCCACGGCCGACGGGTGGTTGTGCGATTCCATCTTGAAGGCGACGGCCCAGCCCTCGCCGATCCGCACCACCCCGGCGTTCTCGCCGGGGCCCTGGAGCACCTGCGGGCCGTCGGTGGGGAAGGTCTTGAGCACCGGGCGCGAGTGCTTGTACGCGCAGTGCTCGCTCCACAGGGCGGAGAAGATGCCCAGCTCGACGTAGGTCGGCTCCCGGCCCAGCAGGGACCGGATGCGCTCGTATTCCTCGGCGGTGAGGCCGTGCTGGCGCACGAGCTCCGGGGTGACGGTGGGATCCCCGGGGCGGGGGCGCGCCGTCACTGGCTGGGCTTGACCCGCACGCCGGTCACCGCTCCGGACGAGCTGTCGGGCTGCGCTGGCGCGGGCGGCGTGAATACGGGCCTGCGACCCTCGGGCGAGCTGCTCTGGCCGCCGTACACGTGCGTGGCCGACCGCACGATCGCGTCCACCACCTGGCCGCCCTGGAGGAACACGACGTCGTAGTACCCGACCTGGCGCTCGCGCCCGTTGCGGTAGAACAGGTAGGTCCAGTCGTTCATGCGCCGCACCGCGATGGGGTCGCCCCACCGCGCGCGGACGTCGGCCTCGCTCATCCCCGGCTTCACGGCGCCGGAGGAGTCCACCGGCGCGGCGGCCGGGGCCGGCGCGGCGGCGGGTTGCGCCGCGGCGGCGGTCGTGTCCGGCTGCGGCGTGGTGTCGGTCTTCGAGCTGGTGGTGTCCTGGGCCCGCAGCGGCGCGGCGGCGAGCGCCGCGGCAGTCAGGGCCGTCCAGATCATGCTCCGTGTCATGGGTCCCCCCTCACACGCCGGCCGCGACGCCCGCCAGCGCGAACATGGCCGCACCGTCCTCGGAGCCGAGCAGCGCGTCCGCCGCGCGCTCCGGGTGCGGCATCAGTCCCACCACGTTCCGTCCTTCGTTGGTGATCCCCGCGATGTCGCGCATCGCGCCGTTGGGGTTGCCCCCGACGTAGCGGAACACGACCCGCTCCTCGCGCTCGAGGCGGTCGAGGGTGTCCGGGTCGGCCACGTAGCGGCCGTCGCCGTGGGCCACGGGCATCCGCAGCACCTGGCCCCGCGCGTAGCGCGCCGTGAACGGCGTCGCGTCCGACTCGACGCGGATCGTCACCGGCCGGCACACGAACGACAGGCCGGCGTTGCGCGCCAGCGCGCCCGGCAGCAGCCGGGCCTCGCACAGCACCTGGAAGCCGTTGCAGATGCCGAGCACCGGCCGTCCCGCGGCGGCGTGCGCGGCCACGGCCCGCATCACGGGCGAGAAGCGCGCGATCGCGCCGGGCCGCAGGTAGTCGCCGTAGCAGAAGCCGCCCGGGAGCACCACCACGTCGGCGCCGCCGAGGTCGGCCGAGCGGTGCCACACGTAAGTGGTCTCGGCGCCGGCGGCCGCGGCGGCGTGCAACGCGTCGGCGTCGCAGTTGGAGCCCGGGAACCGCACCACCGCCACCTTCACGGGGCCGGCTCCACGCCCTCGAGCACGTAGTCCTCCGTCACCGGGTTGGCGAGCAGCCGCTCGCACATCTTGAGCGCGCCCTCGCGCGCGGCGTCGGCCGTGGCGGCCTCGAGCAGCACCTCCACCGCGCGGCCGACCCGCACGTCGCCCACGCCGGCGAAGCCGAGCTCGCCGAGGGCGTGCGACACGGCCTGCCCTTGCGGATCGAGGATCGAGGGCCGGGGCATCACCCGCACGCGCGCCCGGAACCGGCTCACGGCGCCCCTGCGCCGGGGCGCGGCCCGCCGCGGTGGCGGCGGCGGCCGATGCGGAAGCGCATGCGGCCCGGGGCGAGGTCGTACTCGACCGGGCGGTCCTGCTCGTCGTCCTCGTCGCGCATCGGGTCGCGCTCGGGAAGGCGGTCGAGCAGGCCGAGGAACACGGCGCGCACCAGCCCGAACGAGATGAACGTGAGCCCGGCCGGGAAGAAGAAGTACTCCGGGTAGGAGAGCACGATGGCCGCGGCGGCCACGTGCCCCGCCAGCGACACCCGGCCCCGCCAGCTGCGCAGCCCGACCTTCGGGAACACGGGGTAGGGCACCTGGCTCACCATGAGCAGCGCGAGGGCGATCGTGAGCAGCACGATCAGCTGCGGCACCGGCACGAAGCCGAGGACCTTCGCGAACCCCGGGGTCTGCGTGAAGGTGTACGCGGAAGCCAGCGTGATGCCCGACACCGGCGACGACAGTCCGATGAAGTGGGTCTTGGCCTGGCCGGCCTGGATCACGTTGAACCGCGCCAGCCGCAGCGCCGCCGCCAGGATGTAGATGAACGACACCAGCCAGCCCCAGTCGCCGGTGTGGAAGCGCCAGAAGTACACCAGCAGGGCGGGCCCGACGCCGAACGACACGACGTCCACCAGCGAGTCCAGCTCGGCGCCGAAGGCGCTGCCGGTGCGGCTCATCCGGGCGATGCGCCCGTCGAGCAGGTCCAGGATCGCGGCCGCGATGATGAACCACGCCGCGGTGGCGAAGGCGCCGCGCGACGACTCGATGATGGACCACACGCCGAAGAACAGGTTGCCCGACGTGAAGGCGCTGGGCAGGATGACGATGGCCCGGCGCATGCCCCGCGGCCGCGGGCGCGGCGCGGTCACGGCAGCTCCGCCACCACGGTTTCGCCGGCCCGCACCATCTGGTTCAGCTCCACCTTCACCACCGCCCTGGGATCGAGGAACACGTCCACCCGCGAGCCGAAGCGGATCATGCCGAACCGCGCTCCCTGCTCGGCGTGGTCGCCGGGCCCGACGTCGGTCACGATGCGGCGCGCGATGCTGCCCGCGATCTGCCGCACCAGCACCGGGCCCCGCGCCGTCTGGATGCCGACCGAGGACTGCTCGTTCACCAGCGACGCCTTGTCGTGGCTCGCCACGGTGAACTCGCCGGGGTTGTAATGCACCACCTCGACCTCGCCGGTGACCGGCAGACGGTTCACGTGCACGTCGAACACGCTCATGAAGATGGAGATGCGCGTGGCCTGCTGGTGAAGATACATCGGCTCATCCACCTGGGCGACGCTGCAGACGCGGCCGTCGGCAGGCGCAATCACCAGCGCGTCGCCGCGCGGCCCCGACCGTTCGGGGTCGCGGAAGAACGCGACCACCCACGCGGTGAGCAGGAGCCCCACGGCGAGCAGCAGCCAGCTCCACCCCGGCCACGAATACCACACCACGGCGAGGGCCACATCCATGGCCAGCGCCACACGGATGAACGGCCACCCCTCCGGCGCGATGCGCATCACTGTCCCTCCCTGGCGGACGCCGTCAGACGGCGGAAGATGTCCCGGTACCGGTCCGTGGTCGCCCGCACGACCTCGGCGGGCAGCGGTGGGGCCGGCGCCTCGCCGTTCCACCGGCCGGCCGCGCGCAGGCCGTCGAGCCAGTCGCGGACGGGCTGCTTGTCGAAGCTGGGCTGGCCCTGGCCGGGGCGGTAGGCCGCGGCGGGCCAGAAGCGCGAGGAGTCGGGCGTCAGCACCTCGTCGATCAGCACCAGCCGGCCGTCGGCCGAGCGGCCGAACTCGAACTTGGTGTCGGCGATGATGACGCCGCGCTCGGCGGCGAACGCCTGCGCCTCGCCGTAGAGCGCCAGCGAGCGGTCCCGCAGCTCGGCGGCGAGCTTCGCGCCGAGCGCCGCGGCCACCCGCTCGTACGTCACGTTCTCGTCGTGCCCGACCTCGGCCTTGGTGGCCGGCGAGAAAATCGGCGCCGGCAGCCGGTCGGACTCCTTGAGGCCCGCCGGCATCGGCTCGCCGGCCAGCGTGCCGGCCGCACGGTACTCCTTCCACGCGGAGCCGGAGATGTAGCCGCGCACCACGCACTCGAACGGCACCGGGTCGCTGCGGCGCACCAGCATCGCCCGGCCCTCGAGCGCGGCCCGGTGGGCCGCGAGGCCGGGCACGGCGGCGACGATCTCCGCGGCGTCGGCGGTGAGGCAGTGGTGCGGCACGGCGGCGGCCAGGCGGGCGAACCAGAAGGCGCTGAGCTGGGTCAGCACCTCTCCCTTGGAAGGCACCGGCTCGCCGAGCACGACGTCGAAGGCGCTGATGCGGTCGCTCGCCACGATCAGCAGCCGCTCGCCGTCCACGCGGTATACCTCGCGGACCTTGCCGCGGCGCTCGAGGGGCAGGGGCAGGTCGCTCCGCATCGTCACCGTCATACCTTCACCTCCGCGGGCGGTGCCTCGGGGAGGCCCGCCACCAGGGGATCGATCACCTCGCGCAGAAACTCGTCCACCTGCTCCGGCGCGCGCCCGACGAACGCCGCGGGCGCGAGGGTCCGCGCGAGCTCGGCCACCGGCACGCCGCGGAACGCCGGATCGGCGGCCAGCCGCTCGAGCAGGTCGTTGGGCGCGTCCCGCTCGGCCACCGCCTGCGCCACCGCCAGGCTGTGGCGCCGCACCACCTCGTGCAGCGCCTGCCGGTCGCCGCCCGCCTTCACGCCCAGCATCAGGCAGCGCTCGGTCGCCATGAATGGCAGCTCCCGCGCGACGTGCCTGGCGACGACCGCCTCGCGCACCTCCACGCCGGCGGCCACGTCCGCCATCAGCACCAGGATCGCGTCCACCGCGAGGAACGCCTCGGGCAGCACCACGCGCCGGTTGGCGCTGTCGTCGAGGGTGCGCTCGAACCACTGCTGCGCGGCGGTCTCCTCGGCGTTGGCCGGCAGGTGCATCGCGTAGCGCGCCAGCGACGCGATCCGCTCGCAGCGCATCGGGTTCCGCTTGTAGGCCATCGCGGAGGAGCCGACCTGCTCGGCCTCGAACGGCTCGAGCACCTCGCCGAGGTGCTGCAGCAGCCGCAGGTCCGCGGCGCACTTGGCGGCCGACTGGGCGATGCCCGCCAGCGCCCCGAGCACCTGCGCGTCCGCCTTGCGCGGGTAGGTCTGGCCGCTGATCGGCACCACCCGGGCGAACCCCATCTTCTCGGCCACGCAGCGGTCGAGCCGCCGGACCTTCTTGTGGTCGCCGGCGAACAGGTCGAGGAACGAGGCCTGGGTCCCGGTGGTGCCCTTGCAGCCGAGCAGCGCGAGGTCGCCCTGGCGGTGCCGGATCTCGGCGAGGTCGGACGCGAAGCCCTGCATCCACAGCGCCGCGCGCTTGCCGACCGTGGTGAGCTGCGCCGGCTGCAGGTGGGTCCAGGCCAGCGTCGGCACCGCGCGGTAGCGCACGGCCGCGGCACGCCAGGCCCGCAGCACGGCGGCGAGCCGCAGCTCGACCAGCCGGAGCGCCTCGCGCATCACCAGCAGGTCGGCGTTGTCGGTGACGTAGGCGGAGGTGGCGCCGAGGTGGATGAACGGCCGGGCGGCGGGCGCGACGTCGCCGAACGCGTGGACGTGCGCCATCACGTCGTGGCGGAAGCGCGCCTCGTACTCGGCCGCCCGCGCGAAGTCCACGTCGTCGGCGTGCGCCTGCATCTCGGCGATGGCCTCGGCGGGGATGGCGAGGCCCAGCTCGCGCTCGGCCTCGGCGAGGGCGATCCACAGCCGCCGCCACAGGCCCACCCGCGTGGCGGCGCCCCACAGGCGCTGCATCGCCGGCGACGCGTAGCGCGTCGCCAGCGGCGAGACGTAGCGCTCCTGCTCGCTCACGCGGCGCTCAGAACTGCACCCAGTTGTAGACCCCGTGCCGGTCGAACCACAACGTCAGCTCGCCGCGGTTGCGGAAGTACGCGATGATCTTGCGCACCTGCGTCGCGTCCGTGATGTCCTCGTTGTTGATCCGCAGCACCACGTCGCCGGCCTGCAGCCCGAGGGTCTGCTGCGACTCCGGCCCCGCGCTCACCACCAGGGCGCCGTAGGCGTTCCGGAGCTGCCGCTCGGCCTGGATCGCCGGCGTGACCGTGACCAGCTCCAGGTCGCCCAGCGTCACGCGCTGGGCCCGCTCGGAGGGCAGGTCCGCGGCGCGCACCGTCGCGAGCTCGACCGTCGAGGCGTGGCGCAGCGCGACGTGCAGCGTGTCGCCCACGCCGAGGTCGAGCAGGCTGGCCTCCCAGTCCAGGTAGTTGCGCACCGGCCGGTTGCCGACCCGGATGATCGTGTCGCCCTCGGCGATGCCGCTCTGGTCGCCGGGGCTGCCGGGCGCCACGTGCTGCACCACGACGCCCGCCTGGTGGCGCCAGGCGTCGGAGTTGGCGCCGGGCTCGGCGATCTGCACGCCGGTCCAGCCGCGCCGCACGCGGCCGTAAGCCCGGAGGTCGCGGGCCACCCGCATCGCCCGCTCGATCGGGATCGCGAAGCCGAGGCCGACGTTGCCGCCCGACTCGGAGAGGATGAACGAGTTGACGCCCACCACCTCGCCGGCCGCGTTCACCAGCGGCCCGCCGGAGTTGCCCGGGTTGATGGCGGCGTCGGTCTGGATCATGTCCACGTACAGCCCCGGCTGGCCGGCCGACGGCACGACCGAGCGGCGCAGGGCGCTCACCACGCCGGCGGTGACCGAGGGCTCGCTGTTGCCGAGCAGGAACCCGTACGGGTTGCCGATCGCGACCACCCAGTCGCCGGTGGCGAGGTCGCCGCTCCGGCCGATCCGCGCCACGGGGAAGTCCGCGCCGTCGATCTTCACCACGGCGACGTCGGTGCGCGCGTCCTCGCCGAGCAGGCGGGCCGGGAAGTTGCGGCCGTCGCGCAGCGTCACGACGATGGAGTCCGCGCCCGTCACCACGTGCTGGTTGGTGATGATCATGCCGTCGGCGCTGACCAGGAAGCCGGAGCCGAGGCCCTGGACCACGCGCTCGGAGCCGGGCGGCAGGAAGAACAGGTCGAAGACGGTGCGGGGCAGGGCGCGCTCGCGGCGCACCACGTTCACGCTCACCACCGTCGGCCCCACGCGCGCGGCCGCGACGCTGAGGGCCGAGTGCCGGCCGGCGCCCACCACGTCGTAGGGCTGCTGCTGCGCCGCCGCGGGGGCCGGCGGGGCCGCGAGCAGCGCGGCGAGCGCCAGGCCGGGGATCGGGGAAGCTCTCACGCGGTGGGTTCTCCCGCGCCGGTGGCGCGCGCGCCGAGCTTGCTCCAGTCGTTGAGGAACTGGTCGAGGCCGCGGTCGGTCAGCGGGTGGAGCAGCAGCTGGCGCAGCACCCCCGGCGGCATGGTGCCGATGTCCGCGCCCGCCAGCGCCGCCTGCAGCACGTGCAGCGGGTGGCGGAGCGACGCGGCCAGCAGCTCGGTCTCGATCTCGTAGTTGCGGAACACCGTGCGGATCTGCCGGACGACCTCCATGCCCTCGTGGCCGACGTCGTCGAGCCGGCCGACGAACGGGCTGACGTAGGCGGCGCCCGCCTTGGCCGCGAGCAGCGCCTGCATCGCCGAGAAGATCAGCGTGACGTTGACGGGGATGCCGTCGCCCGAGAGCCGGCGGATGGCGGTGAGCCCCTCCTCGATCATGGGGATCTTCACCACCACGTTCTCGGCCAGCTTCGCCAGCGCCTTGCCCTCGCGGACCATGCCGGCGGCGTCCACGGCCACCACCTCCGCGGACACGGGGCCCTCGACGGTGCGGCAGATCTCCGCCAGCAGCGCCCGCGGGTCGGCGTCGCCGGCCACCTTGGCCAGCAGGCTCGGGTTGGTCGTCACGCCGTCGATCAGCCCGGCGCCGGCGGCCCAGCGGATGTCGTCGAGGTTCGCGGTATCGAGGTAGATCTTCATGGCGCCGTGGCGTAGAGGTGCTTCGGGTAGCGCACGGTCACCAGGAACAGGCCGTGCGCGGGAGCGGGAGGCGACGCCGCGCGGTTGTCCTTCGCCGCGAGCAGCCGGCGCAGGTCGCCGGCCGGGCGCCGCCCGCGCGCGACGTCCACCATCAGGCCGACCAGGAAGCGGACCATGTGGTGCAGGAACCGGTCCGCCGTGATCCAGAACTCCAGCCCGTCGGCGTGCTCGCGCCGCTGCCACAGCGCCTCCAGCACCCGGCAGCGCCAGTGCTCGCGCTCGGGGCCCTTCGCCGACAGGCCGAGGAAGCTGTGCTCGCCCACCAGCTGCCCGGCCGTCGCGGCCAGCGCCGCCGGGTCGAGCGGCCCGCCGACCGCCCACTCGTAGCGCTGCCGGAACGGCGAGCGCGCCGTGCCGTTGGTGCCGATGCGGTAGCAGTAGGTGCGCTCGATGGCGTGGCGCCGCGGGTTGAAGCCCGCGACCATCCGCGACGCCGACGCGATCCAGATGTCGGAGGGTAGAAGAGCATTCATCGCGCGCACCAAGTCCCGCGGCTGCCACCGTTCGGGGACCATCGCCGCCGCCGCCTGGCCCGTGGCATGCACCCCGGCGTCCGTGCGTCCGGCCCCGATCACCGGCGTTCGCCTGCCCAGGAGCCGCGCCAGGATGTCCTCGACGTCGCCCTGGACCGTGCGCGCTGCCGGCTGACGCTGCCACCCCGCGAATGCGCCGCCGTCGTACTGCAGCAGCATGAGGGTCGGCCGCGCCGCCATGTGCGCGAAACCTAGCCGTGGCGCGGGGGGTGGTCAAGCGACGCAAGTCCTTGTTCTATTTGAGAAAGCACACTTCCGGCGCGTTCCGCCGCCGGGCCGTCCAGCGAACCCGAACACCACGAGCGCGCGCGCGAGCCATGCCCCCCACCGATCCCGTCTCCCGCGCCATCGGCATGCTGGCCGAGCGCCGCGACCTGCCGGCGTCGCTGGCCTCGCAGGCGTTCGGGCAGGTGATGGCGGGCGAAGCCACGCCGGTGCAGACCGCGGCCCTGCTCGTCGCCCTGCGCGTCAAGGGCGAAGCGCCCGCCGAGCTCGAGGGCGCGGCCCTCGCCCTGCGCGCCGCGATGGTGCGCGTGGACGCGGGCGGGCCGGAGCGGCTGGTGGATACGTGCGGCACCGGCGGCGGCGCGGTCGGGACCTTCAACATCTCGACCGCGGCCGCGTTCGTCGCCGCGGGCGCGGGCGCACGGGTCGTGAAGCACGGCAACCGGTCGTTCACCTCGCGCAGCGGCAGCGCCGACCTGCTCGAGGCCCTGGACGTCGAGACCGAGCTCGAGCCGGCGCGGGCCGCCGCGGCGCTCGAGCGCTGTGGGATGATCTTCCTGTTCGCGCCGCTCTACCACCCGGCGATGCGCCACGTCGGGCCGGTGCGCCGCGAGCTGGGCCTGACGACGATCATGAACCTGCTGGGGCCGCTGGCGAACCCGGCCGGCGCGATGCGCCAGGTCGTGGGCGTCGCCGACCCGGAGCGCGCCCGGCTCGTCGCGGACACGCTCGCCTTGCTCGGTGCCGAGCGGGCGCTGGTCGTGCACGGCCGCGCCGGCCTCGACGAGATCGCGCCCCCCGGGCTCGGCCAGACCGAGGTGCACGAGGTGCAGGCCGGCCGGGTCCGGCACTGGACGCTGGACCCCGACCGGTTCGGCCTCGCGGCGGGCGACGCCGCCGAGCTGGCCGGGGGGAGCCCCGCGGACAACGCCCGGATCGTCACGGGCATCCTGGGAGGGAAGGACCGGTCGGTCCGCCGCAGCGCGGTGGTGATCAACGCGGCCGCGGCGCTGGTGGCCGCCGGCTTCGCGGAGCAGTGGGAGCAGGCGGTGGAGCGCGCCGCCGAGTCGCTGGACTCGGGCGCCGCGCGCTCGGTGCTGGAGCGGCTGCGGGCCGAGAAGCGGAGCTAGAACTTGCGGATCACGCCCACCACGACGCCCTGGATCGTCACGTCGTCCTCGTGAACGACGATCGGATCCACGGCGGGGTTCGCGGGTTGGAGACGAATGAAGCCGCTCTTCTCGCGGTAGAACTTCTTCACGGTGGCGTGGGTGCCCTGGAGGAGGGCGATCACCATCTCCCCGTTCCGCGCGCTGTTGCGGCTGTTGACGACGACGTAGTCCCCGTCGCGGATCTGCTCGTCGATCATCGAGTCGCCGCGGACCCGCAGCACGTAGCTCGGACCGGTGGCGGGGAGCATCTCCTCGGGCAGGCCGATCGTTTCCTGCTCCTGGACGGCCTCGATCGGCTCACCGGCGGCCACGGCGCCGAGCAGGGGCACCTCGGCCACGCCGGGCGCGCGCGCCTTGGTGAGCACCTCGATGGAACGGCTCTCGTTGTAGGAGCGGCGGATGACACCCTTGCGCTCGAGGTTGCTGAGGTGCTCGTGGACCGTGGCAAGGGAAGCGTATTTCATGGCCGCCGCGATCTCCTCGAAGCTCGGGGCGTAGCCGTGCTCGCCGATGTAGCCGGTGAGATAGTCCAGGATCTCGCGCTGGCGCTTGGTGAGCGGTACCATGGCTCCTTCCGCGGCGGGACGGGGCGGTGCTCCCGAAGATACGCCGAAATCAAGCTAACCGAATGAAAGCCGAAGCACAAGCGGGCGTGCTGGCGGGCATCCTCAGGGATGCCGAGCGGCGGGCGGCGGCCGCCCGCGGCGACCGCGCGCGGCTGGAGCGGCTGGCCGCCGGGGCGCCGGCGCCGCCGGACTTCGCCGCCGCGCTGTCGGCGGGCCCGGGCGTGGCGGTCATCGCCGAGATCAAGCGGCGCTCGCCCTCCGCCGGGACGCTCCCGGGCGCGGCGGGGAGCGAGGCAGGCGCGCTGGCGCGGCGGCTCGCCGAAGCCGGGGCAGCGGCGCTGTCGGTGCTCACCGAGCCGCGTCACTTCGGCGGATCGCTGGAGGACCTGTCCCGGGCCGCGCGCGCCGGGGTGCCGGTGCTGCGCAAGGACTTCCTGCTCGATCCGGCGCAGCTCTTCGAGGCGCGGGCGGCCGGGGCGGCGGCGGTGCTGCTCATCGCCCGCATCCTCCCGGGCGACCGGCTCGCCGAGCTCGCCGCGGCGGCGAGGGACCTGGGCCTCGCCTGCCTGGTGGAGGTCCACGGCGCGGCGGAGCTGGGACCGGCGCTCGCCGCGCGGCCGGCGGCGGTGGGGGTCAACGCGCGCGACCTCGACACGCTGGCGATGGACGTCGTGCTGGCCGAGCGGCTGCTGCCCGACGTGCCCGGGGGCACGCTCGCCGTCGCCGAGAGCGGGCTGGCCTCGCGCGGCGACGTGGAGCGCATGGCCGCGCGCGGCGCCGACGCGGTGCTGGTGGGCACGGCCGTGTCGGGCGCGCCCGACCCCGCGGCAGCCCTGCGCGCGCTGGTGGGCGTGCGGCGGGACCGGAGCGTCCGGCGTGCGGAATGAGGCGACGTCGCGGGAGCGCGGCCTGCGCGCGGCGGCGGAAGGTGGCGTGGCCCGACGGCCGGGAGGGGGCGCGCGGTGAGCGGTGAACCGGGCCGGTTCGGCGCGTATGGCGGCCGCTACGTCCCCGAGACGCTGATGCCCGCGCTCGAGGACCTGGCCGCGACCTGGGACCGGCTCTCGACCGACGCCGCGTACTGGGCCGAGTACGACGGGCTGCTGTCGGACTACGTGGGCCGCCCGACGCCGCTCAGCGAGGCGCCGCGCCTCTCGGAGGCGGCGGGCGCCCGGGTGCTGCTCAAGCGGGAGGACCTGAACCACACCGGCGCGCACAAGATCAACAACGCGCTGGGCCAGGTGCTGCTCGCGCGGCGGATGGGGAAGCGCCGGATCATCGCGGAGACCGGCGCGGGGCAGCACGGCGTCGCGACGGCGACGGTGTGCGCGCGGTTCGGGCTCGGCTGCGTGATCTACATGGGCGAGGAGGACATGGCGCGGCAGGCGCTCAACGTGTACCGGATGCGCCTGCTGGGAGCGGAGGTCCGGCCGGTCGGGTCGGGGACGCGCACGCTCAAGGACGCGACCAGCGAAGCGATCCGCGATTGGGTCACGAACGTGGAGTCCACGCACTATATTATCGGCTCCGCCGTCGGGCCCGATCCCTATCCGCGCCTGGTGCGCGATCTCCAGGCCGTGATCGGGCGCGAGGCCCGGCGCCAGTGCCTCGAGCGCCTCGGCGCGCTGCCCGGATCGGTGGTGGCGTGCGTGGGCGGCGGGTCGAACGCGCTGGGCATCTGGGCCGCGTTCCTGGCCGACGCCGGCGTGGAGCTGGTCGGCGTGGAGGCCGCCGGCACCGGCCTCGCGGGCG
The DNA here is from genome assembly GCA_035623755.1 of Gemmatimonadales bacterium. Lineage (GTDB taxonomy): Bacteria > Gemmatimonadota > Gemmatimonadetes > Gemmatimonadales > JACORV01 > Fen-1245. The sequence continues at coordinate 2,535 of DASPSV010000030.1, read as the reverse complement.
GACGGCATTCGGCATCGCTGCTCGCGGGACGGCCGGGGGTGCTGCACGGCAGCCTGAGCTACCTGCTGCAGGACGCCGACGGCCAGGTGAGCGCGGCGCACTCGGTGGCCCCGGGACTCGACTACCCGGGCGTGGGCCCCGAGCACGCGGCGCTCAAGGACTCCGGCCGCGCGCGGTACGTGGCCGTGGACGACGCGGCGGCGCTCGACGCCTTCGCCCGGCTCAGCCGCCTGGAGGGCGTGATCCCCGCGCTGGAGAGCGCGCACGCGGTGGCGTGGGTGCTCGCGCAGGCGGGCCGGTGGAAGCCGGGCGCGGTCGTGGTCGTGAACCTCAGCGGGCGCGGCGACAAGGACGTAGCCGCGGCCGCGGCACTCGAGAGCAGGGCCGAGTGACGATGGGTGCGACTCCCGAAGTGGCGCTGCCGCCCACGGCGGTCGAGGAGCTGATGCAGGCGCTCGCCAAGGCGCTGCGCGCCCACCAGCTGTACCTCCCGAACAACCCGGTCTACCAGAAGGCCATCGAGAACCTGCGCGCCGCGTTCCGGCCGGTGTTCGAGGCCCAGGACGAGCTGGTGCTCGACGTGTTCGAGAGCGAGCTGCACTGGGAGGGCAACGTCGTCTACAGCCAGGCGTCCCGCAACGAGAGCTTCAGCTGGGTGTTCTTCAAGGACGGCGTGCGGTCGCTCACGCTGCTGGCGGGCGTCGAGGAGAACGAGATCCTGGGGCTGCTGGACGTGGTGCACCGGGCGCGCACGCTGCAGCCGGAGGACAACGACGACCTGCTGACGCTGCTGTGGGAGAAGGACTTCCAGCGCATCCGCTACGTGTTCCAGGAGCTGGCGAGCGAGGGCGGCGGCATGGCGCTCCCCTCGACCGACGAGCTCACCACCTCGGCGGGCCCCGGCCGCCAGGTCGCGGCCGCGGTGGAGGAGGAGGCGCCGCCGCAGCCGGGCCTGGTGCGGGCCGACGACTTCGACACCACGCTGTACTTCCTGGACGAGCGTGAGATCACGCAGCTGCGGGACGAGGTGAACCGCGAGTACGCGCAGGACCTGCGCCGCAACGTGCTCGCGATGCTGTTCGACATCATGGAGCTGCAGCCGTTCCCGACCGCGCGCGCGGAGCTGATCGCGATCCTCGACAGCTTCCTGCCGCACCTGCTCGGGGCGGGCGACTTCCTGGCGGTGGCCTACGTGCTGCGCGAGGTGCGCGCGGTCCTGCAGCGGGCGCGCGAGCTGCTGCCGGAGCAGCGGAAGGCGCTGGCGGACCTCCCCGGCCGGCTGTCGCAGCCCGAGGCCCTGTCGCAGCTGCTGCAGTCGCTCGACGAGGCCGCGGCGCATCCCTCGCCGGAGGAGCTGGGCGAGCTGTTCGCCGAGCTGAAGCCCGAGGCCCTGCCCACGCTGCTGTCGTGGCTGCCGCGGGTCAGCAATCAGCGGCTGCGGGTGGTGCTGGAGCAGTCGCTGCAGCGGCTGGCGTCGGCCAACGTGCCGGACCTGGTGGGTGCCATCGCGGGCGCCGACCCGGCGGTCACGCTGGAGGCGGTGAAGCTGGCCGGGCGGCTGAAGCTCAAGGAGACCGTCGCCGCGGTGGCGCAGTCGCTGGGCCACGAGGACACCGCCATCCGCACCGCGGCGGTCACGGCGCTGGCCGAATTCGCGACCCCCGCCGCGCTGCAGGGGCTGGAGAAGGCGCTCGACGACGCGGACCGCGACGTGCGACTGACGGCGGTGCGGGTGCTGATGCAGCACAAGCACCGGGGCGCGCTCCCCAAGGTCACCGCCGCCGTCGAGGGCAAGTCGGTGCGGGACGCGGACCTCACCGAGAAGATGGCGTTCTTCGAGGCCTACGGCTCGCTGGTGGGCGAGAGCGGGGTGGCGGCGCTGGACGCGATGCTCAACAGCGGCGGGTTCCTCAAGCGCAAGGAGGACCCCGAGACGCGCGCCTGCGCGGCGCTGGCGCTCGGCCGCATCGGCACCAGCTCGGCGCGGCAGGCGCTGGAGCGCGCCGGCGGCTCGAAGGAGGCGCTGGTGCGCAACGCGGTCAGCCGCGCGCTGCGCGGCCTGCCGCCGGGGACGTGAGATGACCGAGCCCGGTCGCCGGCCCTCGGTGGTGGAGTCCATCCAGACCACGGACGCGTACATCCGGGGCGCCGGCCGGTCGTTCCTGGTGACGCTGTACACGGTGCTGCGCTCGCTCAAGCTCTACCCGCTCGAGAACACGCAGGTGCAGAAGTCGCTCGACGACCTGGTCGGCGCCGTGAACGGCCTGCTCGAGCGCGAGAAGGAGATCGAGCTCAGGGTCACGGGCGAGTTCATCTTCGTCAACGCCACCCGGCTCCGCCTCGACCTCGACAACTACGCCTCGTTCTCGCACGTGCTCGGCATCCTCAAGGCGGTCGGCGTCGGCGTGGTGCGGGCGGCGGAGGGCGCCGACCGGCGCGAGTGGACGGCGCTGCTCTCGCTGCTGCTGTCCGTCTCGGTGCGCGACGCGACCGTGAACCGCTTCTTCGAGCTCACCACCAAGCTGACCGACGCCG
>DASPSV010000150.1:0-11812 GCA_035623755.1 Gemmatimonadales bacterium | reverse complement strand
CGAGCCGGAGTCCTTGAGGATGTAGTCGAGCTGGCGCGCCGGCAGGGTCGGGTAGATCGGGACGTCGCTGGCGCCCACCGCCAGGCAGGCGAAGTCGGCGACCAGCCAGCCGGGCCGGTTTTCCGAGAGGATGGCCACCCGGTCGCCGCGATGGATGCCGAGCCGCCGCAGGGCGAGACCGGCGCGCAGCACGCGCTGCGCCACTTCCCGGTGGGTGAGCGAGCGCCACGGGGCGCCCGCGGGCTTGCAGGCCACGGCCTCGGGCTTGTGGCCGTGGCGCTCGAGGGCGTCGTAGAACAGCCGGGTCAGCGTGCCTCTCGGAGCGGGAGCGGACACGGGCCCTCCCTACTGGAAGCGCACGATGAACTGGATCGGGGAGCCGGCCAGTGCCGTGCCGACCGCGCGCCGGGCGGTGGCCTGCACGACGACGGAGTCGGGCTGCGGCGGCGGGCCGTTGCGCCGCACCACGGCCGAGGCGACGCCCGGCGTCGCCGTGCTGGTGACCACGGCGGCCGCGAGCGAGTCGTTGCCGAGCGTGACGGTCGCCGCGGCGAGGCTGGCGAAGACCGGGTAGACGATCGCGAACCGCACGGTGTCGCCGATGCCGCTCCAGCTGAGGCCCTGCCGGGCGGTGGTGTCGGTCCGCAGGTCGAACAGCTCGGCGGCGAGCGGTGCCGACACGCTGTCCGCGGTCGGCACCGTGTCGACGACCGGGCTGGTGGCCCCGAGCGAGTCCGGCGCCCGCACCACCGTGATCGACAGCGGGGCGGACTGCAGGTTGCCCGAGAGCGCGATCACGCGGCCGGGGCCCGGGGTGCGGCCGACGACGGCGAAGATCGCGCTGTCCACCGTGATCGTGGTGTCGAGCGCGAGCAGCTGCACCGCGGCGCCGGGCACCGAGTCGCCCGCGCGGTCGAGGACCCGCGCCGCCAGGCGCAGCGTGTCGAACTCCTCGAGGTACAGCGGCGGCAACCGGGTGGTGACGATCGCGATGGCGACGGGCGCCGTGAAGTCGGTGGAGTAGCCCTGGCAGCCCGCTCCCAGCACGGTGAGCGCGCACGCCACCAGGGGCGTGGCGTGGCGGATGGTCAGGCTCCTTCCAGGCCTACGGAGCGCTCGCGGGAGCCCGAGCCTTCGATGTCGCGGAGCGCCTGCTCGGCGTGGCCGATCCACTTCTGCGCGTCCACGCCGCGCGGCGGGTTGCCGAGGAAGAGCTTGAGGTGCTGCGTGGCGCCGTCGGCGTCGCCGCGCTTGAGGAGCAGGAACGCCAGCCCGTAGTGCGCGCCCGCCAGCGTGGCGTCGGCGTCGAGCGCCAGCCGGTAGTGGCGGATCGCGTCCTCGGTGTTGCCGATGCGGCTCAGCGCGATGGCCAGGTTCTGCAGGATGCGGGGCTCGCGCGGGTGATCGCGCAGCGCGAGACGGTAGCTGGTGATGGCCGCGTCGTAGTCGCCCTGGCGCTCGAGGGCCAGGGCTTCGTTGAGGTAATCGAGGCGCTGCGGCTTGATCGGTCGGTCGTCTGCACCCCGGCCGCCCAAGAGACGCCGGAAGAGACCCATGGAGCGGCAAGATAGTAATCGGCCAACCGCTTGGCAACGGACAACCTACGCCCGGCGGCGGCTTCCGGGCGGAGTGTGCCGGGGCGCGCGGGTTGCGCCCGGGGCCGCGCGCCTACACCCTACAGCCCACACCCTCCACCCAGCAGGCCCGATGCCCCGTGCAGCGAAGGCTCCCCAACCCCGCGCCGTGATGGAAGTGGACTGGCCCTTCTTCGGCGAGCTGTGCCGGGGCCTGGCGCTCAAGGTCTCGCGCGACTACCAGCCCGACCTCGTGGTCGGGATCGCCCGCGCGGGCGTGATCCCGGGGGCCGTGATCGCCAGCATCCTCCGCTGCGACTTCGCCTCGATCACGGCCACCCGGCAGCACGAGGGCGAGGCGCCGGCCCTGGTGTCGCGGCCGACCCTGAGCCCCAAGGGGCGGAAGGTGCTGCTGGTGGACGAGACCTGCGACTCGGGCGATACCATGCGGCTCGCGGCGTCGGTGATGAAGGAGGAGCGCGCCGCGGCGCTCCGCACCGCGGTCTCGTTCCGGTGCGGCGAGTACAAGCCCGACTACCACGCGCTCCAGACCGACGCGTTCATCATCCTGCCGTGGGACCGCTGGGTGATCGCCGACGGCGAGCTGGTGGTGCGCCCCGACTACGAAGCCGCGCTCGCCGCGGCGGGCCTCCCGGTCCGGAAGCCGGCGAAGTGAGTCCGGCCGACGGGATGCGCGACCGGCTCACCGAGGCGCTGAAGCGCGCGCCCGGCGGGTACGCCGAGGTGCGCTACGAGCGCACCCGCTCGACCCGCGTGGCCTTCCGCGGCCCGCGCCTGGAGGTGGCCGCCGAGAGCGTGGACGCCGGCGGTTGCGTGCGCGTGCTCCGCCGCGGCCGCGGATGGGGCGTCGCCACGTTCACCAGCCTGGACGACCTGCCGGCGATGGTCGAGGCGGCGGACGCCGCGTCGCGCGCCGTGGTCCTCGACGACCCGGTGGCGCTCGCGCCGCTCGAGCCGCGCGTGGACGAGGTCGTGCCCGAGGTGGACGGCGATCCGGCCGACGTGCCGCTCGCGGCGAAGCGGCGCTTCCTCGAGGACCTCAACGGCCTGATGCTCGCCGCGTCGGACCGGATCGCCGACACGCAGTCCGGCTACTACGACGAGCGCACCGAGTGGTCCTTCGCCAACAGCGAGGGGACCTGGCTCCGCGAGCTGCGGCCCGAGATCGGCGTGTCCGCGGTCGCGACCGCGCGCGCCGGCGACGTCATCGAGCGCTACCACGACGGCGTTGGCCTGCGCCGGGGGTGGCGCAGCGTGCAGGGCCTCGAGCCGTTGTTCGTCAACGCGGCGCGGATGGCGGTGCAGCTGCTCACGGCGCCGAGCGTGAAGGGCGGCACCTACCCGGTGGTGCTGGACCCGCGCCTGGCGGGCGTGTTCGTGCACGAGGCGTTCGGCCACCTCTCCGAGGCGGACTTCGTCCACGAGAACCCGCAGGCGCGGGAGATGATGACCCTGGGCCGGCGGTTCGGCAGCGAGATCGTCAACATCGGCGACGACGGGAGCGCGGCGGGCCTCCGCGGCACGCTGCCCTACGACGACGAGGGCACGCCGACCCGGCGCACCAAGCTCATCGAGCGCGGCATCCTGGTCGGCCGGCTGCACTCGCGCGAGACCGCCGCCAAGATGGGCGAGCAGCCGACCGGCAACGCCCGCGCGATCAACTTCCGCTTCCCGCCCATCGTGCGGATGACCAACACCTACATCGAGGGCGGCAGCGGCAGCTTCGAGGACCTGATCGCCGGCATCAAGCTCGGCGTGTACGCGCTGGACATGGTCGGCGGCCAGACTTTCCTCGAGAACTTCTCCTTCTCCGCGGCCCACGGCTTCATGATCCGCGACGGCAAAGTGGCCGAGATGGTCAAGGACGTGGTGCTCGCGGGCAACCTGTTCAAGTCCCTGCAGAGCATCGACGGCCTCGCCGGCGACTTCCGGTTCAACCAGCTCGGCGGCGGGTGCGGGAAGGGCGGCCAGTCGCCGCTGCCCGTCACCGAGGGCGCCCCGCACGTGCGGTTCGCCGAGCTGCTGGTCGGCGGGGAAGTCGGCGCGTGAGCGGTGGAGCGGCCGCTGCCGCCGGCCCCGCCGCGCGCGGCCGGCGCGCCGCGGGCTACGCGTTCGCCCTCGGCGCGGGCGCGCTGTGGGGCACCACCGGCCCGCTCTCGACCGCGCTCTACGCCGAGGGCGAGGCGATCACCGGCATCGGCTTCTGGCGGGTGCTGATCGGCACCGTCGCGCTCGTCCTGTACGCGCTGCTGTTCCGGCGCGACCTGCTGCGGGTGGACCGGCGCGGGCTGCTGATCGTCGGCCTCGTGGGCGGCGCGCTGGTCGCGCTGTTCGAGGTGGCCTACCAGTTCGCCATCGCCGGCGCCGGCGTCGCCAGCGCGGCGGCGCTGCTGTACACCGCGCCCACGCTCGTGGCGCTGCTCGCCTGGCCGCTGCTCCAGGAGCGGCTCACGGCGCTGCGGCTGGTCCTGGCCGTGGTGGTCGGCACGGGGGCGGTGCTGGCGGTGCAGGGAGGCTCGCACGGCGCGCGCGTGTCGGGCTTCGAGGCGCCGCACCTCGCGCTGGGCGTCACCGGCGGGCTCCTCGCGGCGGTGAGCTTCGCCGGCACGACGCTCCTGGCGCGCTGGGCGGTGCCGCGCTACGGCGTGTTCCGGGTGCTGCTGCTCGAGGCCGCCGGCGGCACCCTGCTGCTGGGCGTCCTCCTGCCGATCGCCGGCCGCGCGCCGGTGCCCCCGACGACGCCGGGCGGGTGGCTCTACATCGGGGCACTGGTGGTCGCGACGGTGCTGCTGGCCAACCTGTTCTTCTTCTCGGCCGCCAAGCGGATCGAGGCGGCGCCCACGGCCGTCGCGGCGACGATCGAGCCGGTGGTGGGCACGCTGCTCGCGCTGGTCCTGCTCTCCCAGCAGCTCACGGCGTTCGGCTGGCTCGGCCTGCTGATGGTGGTGGGTGGCGTGGCGGCGGGGTACCTCGCAGAGGCACGGGCCCGGCCGCAGCCGGGCCCGTAGCCCCAGCCGACTCAGGAGTCGCGGCTCACCGCGCCGGCGCCTTGAGCAGCGGCGCGAGCTCCGCGGCCGTCCACATCCCCGTGTGCGACGCGGTGGCCGTCCGCTCGGCCGCCACCTGATCCGGTGTCACCGCGCTCGCACCGTTGCCCCACGCGCTGCGGACGTACGTCAGCACGGCCGCCACCTCGGCGTCGGACAGCGGCTGTCCGGTGCCGAAGGCGGGCATCGCGTTCGCGAACCGCTGCCCCTTCACGGTGACCGGACCCTGCAGCCCGTGCAGCAGCACGCGGATCGGCAGCGCAGCATTCGCCGCCGTCGCCCACTCGGAGCCCGCCAGAGGCGGGAACGAGCCGGCGATCCCCAGGCCGGTGGGCTGATGGCAGACGGCGCAACGCTGGAAGACCTGCTGGCCGCTCGGACCCGCGGCGGCGGTGGCCGCGGCCGGGGCGGGCGCCGCCGCGCCCGCCGGAGCCGAGGCGGGCTGGGCCGCGGCCTGGCCGCCCGCCGCTTCCTTGCTCCCGCCGCAGGCGGCGAGGGCGGCGCAGACCAGGGACAGGGCGGCGGTGGTGCGACGCGAATGGTGGCGCATGGGCGTCTCCTGCATGGGAGCCTCGCTTCGATCGTCGGGATGGTCGGGGCAGCGCTCCAAGCTACCGCTGCACCTCCGCCCAGCGGAAGCACGTGACCAGGTGGTCGTTGATCATCCCCGTGGCCTGCATGTGCGCGTAGACCACCGTCGGCCCGACGAAGCCGAAGCCGCGCGCGACCAGGTCGCGGCTGAACGCGTCGGACTCGCGGGTCCGCGCCGGGAGGGCGCGGAGGGTGCGGCGATGGTTCACGCGCGGCCGTCCGCCGACGAACCGCCAGGAGTACGCGTCGAAGCTCCCGAATTCCTCCTGCACCCCGAGGAACGCGCGCGCGTTCTTTACGGCGGCCGCGACCTTCTGGCGGTTGCGGATGATCCCCGCGTCGCCGAGCAGCGCCGCGATCTTCCGCGCGTCGTAGCGCGCGATCTTCTCCGGGTCGAAGCCGTCGAACGCGCGGCGGTAGTTCTCGCGCTTGTTCAGGATCGTGCTCCACGACAGGCCGGCCTGCATGCCTTCGAGCACCAGGAACTCGAACAGCCGGCCGTCGTCGTGCAGGGGCACGCCCCACTCGACGTCGTGGTACTCCCGCATGAGGTCCGAGGAGATCCAGGCGCAGCGCTTCCGTCCGTCGGTCATGAGGCGAACGTATCCGGGCGAGGCCCGGTGCGGAAGTCGGCGTCGGGGGAGTACCTTACGAGCCCATGATCGAGCGCGCGCTCCAGCTCGCCAGGCGGTCCGGCCGGTTCGAGGGGTTCGACCTGCTGCTGCGGGACGAGCGGCAGCTCAGCCTGAAGTTCGAGGCCGGACGGCTCAAGGAGACCGCGGTGCACCAGGAGGCCGGCCTCTCCTTCCGCGGCGTGAGCGGTGGCAAGGTCGGCATCGCGGGCACGACCGACCTGGGGCGCGAGGAATCCCTCGAGGACCTGCTGCGCCGGGCCGGCGCGTCCGCCGAGCAGGGAGAGCCCTGCCCGCTCGACTTCCCGGCGCCCGCGCGCCTGCCCGCGGTGTCGGTGTTCGACGACCAGGCGGCGGCCCTCGACGTGGACCACCTCGCCGCGCTCGGCCGCCGCGTGGTGGAGCGGCTCCGACGCCCCGGCTGGCAGGTCGGCGCGTCGGTGGACCGCTACGTCGAGTCCAGCAGCTTCGTCAACTCCGCCGGCCAGGCGTTCACCAGCCGGGCCACGGCGATCGTCGTCGGGGCCGAGGTCACGCGCGTCAAGGAGGACGACGTGCTGATGGCCTGGGACGACGTCGCCGCCGCGGGCATCCCCAGCGAGGCCGAGCTCGACGCGATCGCCGCGAGCATCGCCCGCCGCATCGAGCGGGGCGAGCGGATCGTCGAGCCGCCCGAGGGCAAGCTGCCGGTGCTGTTCACGCCGCACGGCTCGGCGGCGCTGCTGCTGCCGCTGCACCAGGCGCTGTCGGGGAAGACGGTGCTCCAGGGGATCTCGCCGCTCGGCGGCCGGCTCGGCGAGGCGGTGTTCGATCCGGCCTTCGACCTCACGGACGAGCCGCTGCTGTCGAGCCGCGTGGGGAGCCGGCCCGCCGACGACGAGGGCGTCCCGTCCGCGCGGCTGCCGCTGGTCGAGCGCGGCACGCTGCGCGCGTTCGTCTACGACCTCGAGACCGCGGCCCGCGCGGGCACCAGGTCCACGGGCCACGGCCGGCGGACCACCTTCGGCAAGCCGGCGATCGGATTCTCCAACCTGGTGATCAAGCCGGGCACCGCGGACGAGGAAGCCCTGCTCCACGAGATGGGGCACGGCCTGGTGGTGGACGAGCTGATCGGCGTCGGGCAGGGGAACGTCATCAGCGGCGCCTTCAGCCACCCCGTCGCGCTGGCGTACCGCGTGGACGGGGGCGAGATCGCCGGCCGCGTGAAGGACGCGGCCGTGGCCGGCAACGCCTACGAGCTGCTGAAGCGGATCCGGATGATCGGGGGCGCCGCGAAGTGGGTTGGCGGCAGCCGCCTGGTGCCGCCGCTCCTCCTCGACGCCGTGAACGTCGCGCGGCGCTGACCGCACCACCCCGCGCCCCCCCCCACGCGCGCGGGCGGGGCCCGTCAGCCGTCAGAAACCTGGCTCCCCGATCGTTCGTCCGTATGCCCGAGGCTCGCCAAGGACCGCCGTGAAGCCCGTCGCCGTGCTCCTGGCCGTCGCGGCGTGCGCCGCGTCGCTGCAAGCGCAGGTCCCCGGGGCCCGCCCGCGCCCGGATGACGGCTCGGTGTCCGGCGCCGTGCTGGCCGCGGAAACGGGTCAGCCCCTGGCCGGAGCGGTCGCCGTGCTCGAGGCGGTGGGCGGCACCACGCTGGTGGCGCGGCAGGGGCTCTCGCAGTTCGCGCGTGCGCTCACGGCCGTCACGAACGACTCGGGCACCTACCGGTTCTCCGGGCTGCCCGAGGGCAGCTACCGGCTGCTGGTGCGGGCGCTCGGCTATCACCCGGCGCAGGTCACCATCGACCTGGCCCGCGGCGGCCCATTCCGCCTCTCGGTGGGACTGGTCGTCAATCCGATCCGCCTCGAGGCCATCGAGACGCGGTCGCCGACGGCCGATCCGTACGGCCGCCTGCGCGACGCCGCGGAGGAGCGGAGCCGCGGCTCGCTCGACGCCGAGGCGTGGCGACGCGAGCACTACATCGAAGGAGACGCCGCCGTGCTCACCCACGGCAGCGTGATCGAGGCGTTGACCCTGGGCGAGTCCGACCTGTTCCGGGCGCTGCAGCGGCTTCCCGGCGTCTCGGCCCGTGACGACTACACTGCCGCCGTCTGGACCCGCGGCGCGCCGTGGAGCCAGACGCGCGTCTACTTCGACGGCCTGCCGCTGTTCAATCCGGTACACGCCGTGGGCCTGTTCGCCGGCGTGAACCCCGACGCGGTCGGCGTCACCGCCTTCCTGCCGGGCGCGCGGTCGCTGTCGCTGGGCGAGGGCGCGGCCGGCGTGGTGGACATCGAGTCCCGCGCTGCGGCGCCCGGGATGCGCGGACTCGGCGAGCTGTCGGTGGTGAGCGCGCACGCGGCGGGCGAGTGGGGTGCGAACGACGGGCGGATCGGCCTGGCCGTCGCGGCGCGCCGCTCCTGGGCGGACCTCGCCACCCGGCTCGCGGAGGCGCTCGGCGCCGACAGCGGGACGTGGATACCGTACGACTTCTACGATCTGACCGCGCGGTTCAACGCCGACCTCGGCCACGGCTACGCGGTGGAGGCGAGCGGGCTGGTGGAGGAGGACGGCGTCCACGGGCAGGTGCGGCAGCTGCTCCGACCGACGGCCGGGACCTGGGGGAACCAGCTCGGCCGCGTCACGCTGCTCGCGCCGCTCGCCGGCTGGCTGGCGCGCTATACGCTCGGGGGGAGCCGCTTCTCGGGAACGATCCAGCCCATCCCGGCGCCGGGGACCGCGAACTCCGACGTGCCCTCGCACGGGCCGACGCGGAATGGCGTGTCGGTGCTCTCGGGGTCGGCCGAGTTCGTGCCGCCGGGCGCCGATCCCCGCGGCCAGTGGACGCTGGGCCTCCAGGTCGCCGCGCTCCGCCAGCACTACGTGGGCCAGTTCCCGCGACCGTACCCGGTGGTCGTGCTCCCCGACACGCTGCTCCTGGAGCGGCGTCTCAACACGCTCGCGGCGTGGGCCGAGCGGCGCCAGCGGCTCGGCGGGCACGTGACGATCGAAGCGGGCCTGCGCCTCGAGGCGCACCCGGCGCTGCTCAACGCCGGACCGTCGGGCCTGGCGCCGAAGATCGCCGTGCGCCTCGAGCCGGCCGGCCTGCCGCTGACGTTCACCGCCGCGGCCGAGCGCTCCTGGCAGTACACGCAGGCGCTCGCGCCGGCCGGACCGAGCATCGGGCCCGATCTCTACCTGACCGACGTGTGGCTGCTCGCGGGCGATACCATCCCGGCGCTGCGCGCGGACATCGCGACGGCCGGAGCCGAGGCCCAGCTCGGCGACGCCTGGGTCGCGTCGGTCAATGGGTACCTGCGGCACACCACCGGCGTGGCGGTGCCCGAGCCGGGCCCGGGACCACTGACGGCGAACCGCCCGATCCTGGTGAGCGCGGTGAACGACGCGCGCGGAGTCGAGCTGTCGGTGCGCCGGCTCGCGGGGCGGTGGACGTTCTCGGGCGCATACTCGTACGGCGTCTCGCTCGTCACGGCCCGCTCGGCCATGTACCCGGTCTGGTATCGCTATCCGTCGCCCGCCGACCGCCGCCACGTGGTGGATCTCACGGGCATGGTGCGGGTGAGCGACGCGCTGCGGCTCGGTGCGGCGGCCACCTGGGCGAGCGGCGCCCCGTTCTCGCGCTTTCTCCTGGGGCAGTGCCCCAGCTGCACGATCTCGGACTCGGCGGCCGTCTACATCGAGTCGCCGGACGCGGTGCGCGGGCCCACCTACGCCGCGGTGGACCTGCTGGTGGACTGGTCGCGGACCGTGGGCAAGGTGCGGGTGGGCGCGTTCGCCCAGCTGCGGAACGTGCTGAACCGCGCCAACGCCATCACCTACACGGGGAGCGTGAACCTGTGCGTCGCCGGCCGTCCGCCGCTGCTGCTGCCGGTCGGCGGCGGGGTGTGCGACCGCTTCGACCGGGGGGTACCGCTCCTCCCGCTGGCCGGCCTGCGCGTGGCGTTCTGACGCGATGCAGCTCGAGGAGCTGTTCGCCCGGCACAAGGAGGAGCTGTATCGCTATGCCGCCCGGTTCACCGGCGATCCAGACCTGGCGGAGGACGTGGTCCAGGATGCGTTCGTGCGACTGGCCGAGCGACCGCCGGCCGACGACTCGCAGATGCGGGGATGGCTCTTCCGCGTGGCCACGACGATAGCGCTCGATGCGATGCGGGGCGCCCGGCGGCGGTTGGCGCTGGTGCGGGGTCGTCACGACCGTCTGCCCATGGGTGATCCTCCGCCGGACCCGGCGGCGGCGCTCGAGCGGGCGGAGGAGCGGCGGAAGGTCCGCGAGGCGCTCGCGGCGCTGGGCCCCAGAGAGCGGGCGGTGCTGCTGATGCGCGAGGAAGGGTTCCTGCACCGCGAGATCGCCGCGGCGGTCGGGACCACGACCCAGTCGGTGGGCACGATGATCGCGCGCGCGCTGGAGAAGCTGGCGCGGCAGCTGGATCTCGACGAGGAGGGGGCCCGGTGAGCCAGGATCGGACCGATCTCGCGGCCGCACGCTCGCGGCGCCTGAGCGCGCTGCTGCAGGCGACTGACCCGCCGATGCCGCCGCTCGCGTTCCCCGCGGAGCGGGTCGCGCTTGCGGTGAGGCGCCGCGCGGCGTGGCGGTGGCGCGCGGCGGCCGCCGTGGTCCTGCTGGCCGTGGCCGCCTTCGGCGTTCCGCCGGTGCGCGCCTGGATCGTCCAGGCGGCGAGAGCGCTGTGGTCCGCAGCCCGGCCGCCGAAGCCGGCAGCGGTCGCCTCCTCCACCGACGGCTCGGGGGGCGGGGGGGCTGTGACGTTCAGCCCCGCAGCCGGGTCTTTCGCTTTGCAGGTCGCGCGGCCGCAGCCCGCGGGCACGCTCACGGTCGAGACCGCGGAGCGGGCGACGGCCAGCGCGGCGGTGATCCGCGGGCCGGGGGCCCGGGGCGGCGCCGAGCTGGTCGTCCTGCCGTACGGCCTCCGCATCCTCAATGACTCCGGGGCGACGGCCAGCTACCTGGTGCGGGTGCCCGCCTCCCTCGGGCGGATCTCGGTGGCAGTCGGGGGGGGCGCGGTCCGCGTGCTCGTCCCGTCGGGGCCGGGCCAGCAGTGGATTCTGGACCTCCGCGCCGCCCCGTGACAGAATGGGCGGAGCTGGATCGTTCCAGGGAAGTGCAGACTCTCACCATCCCGGAGCGAACGACATGAAGCGCCTGATCCTCGCCGCGGCCTCCTTCGCCGTCGTCGCGTGCAGCGACGCGACTTCCGGCGGCAGCGGCCGCACCCGCGTCTACCTCACCGATTCGCCGTTCCCGTACAACACGATCTCGGCGGTGAACGTCTACGTGGCGCGCATCGAGGCCTCGGCCTCGACCGACACCACGGGCCTGAACCCGCAGGCCTGGGTGACCATCGCGACGCCCGAACGGACCTTCAACCTGCTCGACTTCGAGGGCGGCAGCGCGACGCTGCTGGGCGAGTCCGACCTGCCGGCGGACCAGTACGCCGCGGTGAAGGTCGTGATCAACACGGCGCGCTCGAGCGTGGTGCGCAACGACGGCTCGACGGCGAGCGTACACTGGCCGATCTCCGGCGACCTCGCCCTGTACGCGCTGGTCGAGCAGCCGCTGAACGTCACCAGCGCGGGGGCACAGATCGTCCTCGACTTCGACGTCGGGCGCACCTTCGTCGACGACGGGAGCGGAGGCTTCTACTTCGTCCCGTGGATCCGGGCGGTGAACCAGGCGGCGACCGGGGCCATTGCCGGTCGGGCCACGGTGTCGTCGATCGAGGGCGACACGCTGCCCGCGGTGAACGCGGCGATCGGCGTGTGGCGGGTGCCGGTGGGGACGCCGATCAACTACCTGCTGACCGCGCTGCCGCTCGGCACGGCGCACACCGACGCGCAGGGGCGGTTCGTGGTCGGGTTCCTGCCCGCGGGCTTCTACCTGGTCCTTGCGCAGGACCCGGCGACGCCGGCGATTCACGCGCAGCTCTCGGGT
>DASPSV010000149.1:0-2205 GCA_035623755.1 Gemmatimonadales bacterium | reverse complement strand
GCTCGGCCAGGGCCTGCACGTAGAACGCCCGGTTCCAGCGGCTCACCACCAGGGAGCCCGGGCTCGGCCCGTACTGGCTGAGCGACAGGCTGCTGCTCCGCTCGGCCTCCGTCTCGAGCGCGGTGCCCGCGGTGAGCACGGTGCCCCCGGCGGCGTGGAAGTCGAGCCGGGCGTCGGCGCTGCGCCGGCTCAGCCGGTCCAAGCTGGTGAACGCGTAGAAGCCCAGCGTGTCCGCCGGCGTGTTGGGCTGCTGGTCCACGCGCCCGCTCGACTCGGTGCCGCCGAGGAGGACGCGGGCCTGGAGCTTCGAGGTGAGCCAGCGACCGAGGTCGAGGCTCGCGACCAGCTGGCCGCCCGTCTGGTACTGGTTGTGGTAGACGACGTTGCCCGAGCCGTCGGTCGGATAGTGGTACACGTCGTTGGTGTAGCGCGCGACGAGCCGCGCGCTGGTGCGCCCGTCGGGCAGCAGCGTGAGCGAGCCGCCGACGACGTCGTCGCGGTACTGGTTGTTGAACGCGTACACGCCCGCGTCGCCGAAGTGCGACCACCCGGCGCTGAACGCGGCCGCGCCCTCCCCGCCGCCCAGGCGCACGTCCCAGCTCCGCTCGCCGAACGTGCCGCCCGTGCCGCCCGCGTCCCAGCGCAGCGGCCCGCTCCCGCTCCGCGTGAACACCTGCACCACGCCCGTCACCGCGTCGGAGCCGTACAGCACGCTGGCGGGGCCGCGGACGATCTCGATCCGCTCCACGTCGGCGGTGCTCAAGGTCGAGAGATCCACGGCGCCGCCCGGCGAGTTGAGCGGCACGCCGTCCACCAGCACCCGCACGTAGTCGCTCTCGCCGCCCCTGAGGAACAGCGACGTCGCGCTGCCGAAAGGCCCGGTCTCCACCACGTTGACGCCCGGCACGGTCCGGAGCGCGTCGGCCACCGTCGCGACCCCGCGCTCGCGCAGCTCGTCGCCCGTGAGGACGGTGATCGCCGAGGCCGTCGAGCCGAGCGGCGTCGGCAGGCGCGTGGCCGTGACGACGATCGGCGTCAGGCGCACGGTGTCGGAGGGCTGCTGGGCGGCGAGCGCGGCCGGCGGGAACGCCGCCGCCAGGACGGCCGCGACGGCGGAGACGTGCGGCGCCACAAGGGCGCGGACGTGAACGCGAGCGATGGTCATCGGGATCCCTCCGGCCCGGGCGGCACGCGCCGCTCGGGGAACAGTTGCGGCGAGCCGTCGGGCAGCCGGTGCACCGACACCGGCCACGCGAAGACCTCGCGCAGCAGGCCGGCCTCGAGCACCCGCGCGGCCGGGCCCTCGGCGACGACCCGGCCGCCGGCGAGCAGGACCAGCCGGTCGGCGAAGCGGGCCGCGAGGTTGATGTGGTGAGAGACGACGAGCGCGGCGAGGCCGTCGCGGCGCGCCAGGCCGGCCACCAGCTCGAACAGCTCCATCTCGTGCCGCAGGTCGAGCGAGGCCGTCGGCTCGTCCAGCACCAGCCCCGCCGGCTCCTGCGCCAGGGCGCGGGCGATCCGCACCCGCTGCCATTCGCCGCCCGAGAGCGTCGCCACCCACCGGCCGGCGAGCGCCGTGACGTCGGCCCGCGCCATCGCGCGCTCGATCGCCGTGCGATCGGCGTCGCCAAAGGCGCGCCACGGCCCGAGGTGCGGGTAGCGGCCCATCTCCACCGCCTCCCGCACCGTGATGGGGAACGCCGGCTCCTCGCGCTGGGCGACCACGCCCACCGCGCGCGCCAGCGCGTCGCGCGGCCAGGCCCGCGCCTCGCGTCCCAGCGTGAGCGCGCGGCCCTCGGCGCACGGCACCAGCCCCAGCAGCGCGCGGAGCAGCGTCGTCTTGCCCGCACCGTTCGGGCCCACGACGGCCACGCACTCGCCGCGGCGCACGGCGAGCGAGACAGCCTCGACGGCCGGCGCGCCGGCGCCGTAGCGCACCGTGGCGCCGGCGAGCTCGAAGACTGCCTGACCGGTGTTCACCGCGCCGTCCATCGCCGGAGCAGGAACGCGAAGATGGGAACGCCCACCACGGCGGTCACCACGCCGACCGGCAGCTCGAGCGGGGCGAACAGCGTACGCGCCAGCGTGTCGGCCAGCACCAGGAACGTTCCGCCGAGCACGAAGGACGCCGGCAGCAGGAAGCGGTGGTCGTGGCCCCGCACCAGCCGCACCGCGTGCGGCACCACGAGGCCGACGAACCCGATC
>DASPSV010000014.1:0-2828 GCA_035623755.1 Gemmatimonadales bacterium | reverse complement strand
GCCTGCGCTACCGGCGCGGTGCTGACCGGCTGGGCGCTCTACCTGGGCGCGAGCGCCGCGATGATCGGCCTGCTCGGCGCGCTGCCGCTCGGCGCGCAGGTC
Organism: Gemmatimonadales bacterium; assembly: GCA_035623755.1. Classification (GTDB taxonomy): domain Bacteria; phylum Gemmatimonadota; class Gemmatimonadetes; order Gemmatimonadales; family JACORV01; genus Fen-1245. Next base: position 2,726 of record DASPSV010000014.1, on the reverse strand, counting down.
GCGAACCTGCCCGCCGCGTGGTTCGCGGGCGCGGGCAGCCGCAAGCGCGTGACGCTGTGGGCGGTCGGCATCTCGCGGCTCACGTTCCTGCCGCTGGTCGCGCTGCCGCACCTCGACGTGGCGCCCGCGGCGAAGCTGCACCTCTTCGCGGTGATCGTGGCGGTGAGCACGGTCTTCAGCGTGATCGGCAACAGCGCGTGGGCCGCGTGGATGGGCGACCTGGTGCCGGGCCGCCTCCGCGGGCGCTTCTTCGGGCGCCGGACCATCTTCCTCAACGTCGCGGGCACGCTGACGTCGCTCTCCGCCGCGGTGCTGCTCGACCGCGTGGCCCCCGCCGGCTGGACCGGCGCCGCGCTCTCCGCGCTGACCGCGGTGGCCTGCCTGGCGGGCCTCGCCAGTCTCAGCCTGCTCTCGCGCCAACACGAGCCGGCCGCGGACAGCGACCCCGGCATCCCGGGAGGGCAGGCGCTGCGTCTCGTCCTGGCCGACGTGCACGCGCGGCCGTTCCTCTGCTACCTCCTCGCCTGGAACGCGGCGGTCGGCATCTCGGCCAGCTTCTTCGCCTACCACATGCTGACGAACCTCCGCACCGGCTTCCTGATCGTGGCCGCCCACGGCGTCGGCGTGGCGATCGTCCGCATCAGCTCGGCGCGGCTCTGGGGCCACGCGGTGGATCGCATCGGCGCGGGGCCGGTGCTGATCTTCTGCTCCTTCGGCATCTCCGCGGTGCCGCTCACCTGGCTCTTCATCACGCCGGATCGCCTGTGGCCGATCGGCTTCGACGCGATGTTCTCCGGCTTCCTGTGGGCGGGCCACGGCATCGCGGCCTTCGACCTCTCGATCGGCCTGGCCCCGCGCCCGGCCCGGCCCTTCTACCTGGCCGCCTTCGCCACCGCGGGCGGCCTGGGCTTCGGCGTGGCCTCGATGCTGGCCGGCCAGCTCGCCGCGCTCTTCCCGCCCCAGTTCGTGCTGGCCGGCGAGTGGTGGACGGGCCTGCACGTCCTCTTCCTGCTCTCCGCGATCGGCCGCCTCTCGGCCGCCGTCCTCTCGCGGCGGCTGGAGGATCCGGGCGCGCGCGGCACCGTGCGCGAGCTCGTCCACTCGCTGGCCGATCGGACCGGGGTGACCGCGGTCCGGCCGCAGGTGCCCGAGGTCGTCGGCTTCCCCGCTCTGCGCGTCCTGCGCTGACCGCGCCGTTCACCGGGCGCGCCGCGCGCCTTGGCCCACCCGCGTTTGCCACCCCGCCGCTCCGCATGGCATAGTAGCGCGCCGTGCAGATCCTCAGGCTCCGCTTCGGTCAGTCCGCCGTCCGATCCGTCTCCCGATGAGCGAGCCGATCCGCGTCGAGAAGTTCGCGGTCGGCCAGTCGGTGCGGCGCCTGGAGGACCCGCGCCTGGTCCAGGGGCTCGGCCGCTACTCCGACGACGTGGATCTGCCCCGCCAGGCCCACGCGGTGGTGGTGCGCTCGCCGCACGGGCACGCGCGGATCCGGGCCGTCGACACCACCGCCGCGCGGCGGGCGCCCGGCGTGCTGGCCGTGCTGACCGGCGCCGACCTGGCCGCCGACGGGCTCGGCCCGCTGCCGACCGACCGCACGCGCAAGCGCCGCGACGGCGCCCCCGCCTTTCCCACGCCGCGGCCCGCCCTCGTTCGCGAGCGCGCCCGCCACGTGGGCGATCCGGTGGCGCTGGTGGTGGCCGAGACCGCGACGGCGGCCGCCGACGCGGCCGAGCTGGTGGCGGTCGACTACCAGCCGCTGCCCGCGGTGACCGGCGCGCGGCGGGCCACGCGGCCCGGCGCCCCGGCGGTGTGGGACGAGGTGGCGGACAACGTGGCCTTCGTCTGGGAGGCCGGCTCGCGCGAGGCGGTGGCGCGCGCCTTCGCGGGCGCCGCCCACGTCACCCGGCTCGACTTCGTGGTCAGCCGCGTGGCCGCGGCTCCGCTCGAGCCGCGCTCGGCGGTGGGCGAGTTCGATCGGCGCAGCGGGCGCTTCACGCTCCACACCGGCATCCAGTCGCCCCACGGGCTGCGCGCGATCCTCGCCGAGCAGATCTTCCACGTGCCGCAGAGCCAGGTGCGCGTGGTGATGAGCGACGTCGGCGGCAGCTTCGGGATGCGCAGCGGCATCTACCCCGAGCTGGTGCTGGTGCTCTGGGCCGCCCGTCGCGTGGGTCGTCCCGTGAAGTGGACGTCGACGCGGCGCGAGGGCTTCCTCACCGACGAGCCCGGCCGCGACAACCTCTCGTCGGCCGAGCTGGCCCTGGACGCGGGCGGCCGGTTCCTCGGCCTCCGCGTGGCCATCCGCGCGGACATCGGGGCCTACCTCACGCCGCGCAGCGCGGGGCCGGTGACCAACAACGTGGGCGGGGTCGCCGGCGTCTACACCACGCCGGCCATCCACGTCGAGAGCACGGGGGTCTTCACGAACTCGACGCCGACCGGCCCGTACCGCGGAGCGGGGCGCCCGGAGGCCACCTACGCCATCGAGCGGGTCATCGATCTGGCCGCGCGCGAGATGGGCATCGACCCGGTCGAGCTGCGCCGTCGCAACGTGATTCCCCCGAGCGCGATGCCGTTCAAGACCGGGCTCGTGTTCACGTACGACTGCGGCGACTTCGGCCGGATCATGGACATGGCGCTGGCCCTCGCCGACCACGCGGGGTTCGAGCGGCGCCGCGCCGAGGCGCGTCGGCACGGTCGGCTCCTCGGGCTCGGCATCGCCAATC
>DASPSV010000251.1:0-13124 GCA_035623755.1 Gemmatimonadales bacterium | reverse complement strand
CGCGCCCTCCGGGTACGGCACCGCGAGCAGCGCGAGCGCCCGCTGCCAGCGCGTGAGGCCGTCCTCGTAGCCGAACGCGCTGGCCAGGTACGCGCGCGGCACCACCCGGGCGAGCCCGCGCGGCGCCGGACGATCGACCGGCAGGGACAGATTGAACGGATAGTTCTGGTACGCCCTCGCGATGTGCGCGACGGGATACCGCGGATCGAGGATCAGCAGGCCGCAGCCCGCGCAGCGTTTCAGGGACCACGTCCCCGGCGTCCCGCACAGGCGGTCCGTCAGCCCGGGGAACTCCACGCCGCGGCGCGTCTCGCCGCAGACCGGACACGCGCCGGCCGGCTCGAGCGGCAGCACCGCGGCGGGCGCGTCCGGGCGCCCCGAGCCGGTGAACGTCACCGGCTTCCGCCCCGCACCCGCGCCGCGACCGCGCTCGCGACCGACGCGCGCTCGCCGGCGCCGAGCAGCACGAACCACCCCACCCCGAAGGTCGCCGCCGCCAGCAGCACCGCGCCGGCGAGCCGCGCCGCCGCGCCCGCGCCGCCGGCCGCGTCGAGCCACGCGGCGCCGAGCGCGACCGCCAGCAGCGCCCCGTACCGCGCCAGGCGCCGCACCGAGCCGAGGTGCTCCGCCGCGCCGACCAGGCGATGGCTCGCGGCCAGCAGCAATCCTCCGTCGAGGGTCACGCGCAGCGTCCACGCCAGCGCCGCGCCGGTGATGCCCTGCCAGCGCAGCAGGAGGAGCAGCAGCGGCACGTAGAGCGCCAGCTCCAGGAGGTGGAACTTGGCGCACACGTCGGGACGGCCGATGCCCTGGAGCAGCCAGAATGGTACCATCGCCAGCGCGTTGACGGTGACGCCGACGGCGAGCAGCTGCAGGGTGGCGTGGGAGCGCTCCGCGAACTCCGCGCCGAGCCACAGCCGCAACAGGTCGGGGGCCAGCGCCACGATCGCCACCGCCAGCGGGCCCATCACCAGCGCCACCGCGCGCGCCCCGTCCACCGCCAGGCGCCGGGCCTCCCGCACGTCCGCGGTGCGGTCCGCGCTGAACAGGGGGAACAGCGCGCGCATCACGCTCGAGGGCACCAGCGACAGCCGCGTCACGAGGTCGTAGGGCGCCGCGTAGAACCCGACGTCGCGCACCGACAGCACCGCGCCGATGACGAGGCGGTCCGCGTTCACCATCAGCGGACCGACGACGTTCGACACGGCGACCCAGCGGCCGTAGCCGAGCAGCTCGCGCACCACTCGGAGCCGGGGGCGCGCCGGTGCCCCGATCCCGGGCACGGCCCGGCGACAGACGGCCAGCGTGACCGCGCACGCGGCGGCCTGCACGACCGCGATCGCGACGACGACCGGCAGCAGGCTGGTCGTCCACGGCAGCACGGCGAGCGGCGCCAGCAGCCCGAGCGCCGCGGTGGGGACGGAGATCGCGGCCACCAGGTCGAACCGCCGCCGGGCCTCGAGCGCTCCCAGCAGCGCCGGCAGGACCACCACGAACGGCGCGGCGAGGGCCAGGGCGCGGAACGCCGCCGCGGCGTCTCCCGCCAGCGCCTCGGGCACGCGCAGCACGTGCCGCGCGAGCGGGCCCGCCGCGGCGAGGATGCCCAGGCCCCCGGCGACGCCGATCGCCGCGGCGAGCAGCGCCACGGTCCAGAACGTGTCCGCCGTAGTCGCCGCGCCCTCGCCCAGCGAGCGGGCGAGGAAGCGCGTGCTGGCGCGGCCGAGGCCCACGTCGAGCAGCGCCAGGTACGCCAGCACCACGCCCGCCGTCGCCAGCACGCCGTAGCGGTCCACCCCGAAGCCGCGGATCACCGCCGGGACGGTGACCAGCGCGAGCGGCAGCGGCAGCAGGCTGGCGACGAGGTTGAGGCTCGCGTTGGAGAAGACGCCGCGCGCCTCCCGCGGTTCGCCGCTCCCCGGTGTCGGCGCCGTGGCGCCCGCCGGATCCGTCACGGCCGCGGCGCCTCGCCGAGCCGCCGCGCGAGCGCGCGGGGCATCAGACGCTCCAGTCGCCCGCACTGGAAGCCGAGCATCCGGACCGACTCGAAGGCGACCGCGTGCGGCACCGCCGCCGCCCCGCAGCGCGAGGCGACCCACCGCAGCTCGCGCAGCAGGTGCCCGCCCCCGCCCGACCAGGCGCCGCCCGCGAGGCCGAGCGCCTGCAGCGAGGAACCGCTGTCGAAGTTGCGCCGGAACGCGCGGGTGAAGCCCGACCGGTGCCCGTGGTAGACCTCGGCGCGCGGCTCGTAGCGGATCTCGTGGCCGGCCCGCAGCACCGCCAGCGCCCACGCCTGGTCCTCGCTCATGACGACGTCCGGAAACGGGACGGCGCTCCAGACGGCGCGCCGCAGGGCGCCGAACGCGTTGGAGAACAGCGTCGTGCCCGGCCCGAACCCGGCGTCGAGGTCCGCGCGGGTCAGCCGTCGCGGGCGCCCCGCGTAGTTGACCCTGGCGAGGAACGCCTCCTCGGGCGACGCGCCGCGCGGCACCTGCCGGCCGAAGACGCCGGCGACGGCCGCCTCGTCGAACGCCGCGAGGAGCGGCGGCAGCCAGGCGTCGCCGACCGGCTCCACGTCCTGGGTGAGGAACAGCAGCACCTCGCCGGTGGCCGCCGCGGCCGCGCGGTTGCGCGCGCTCGCGTGGCCGAAGCGCGCGCCGCCGAGGTCGAGCACCCGTGCGCCCGACGCGCGCAGCAGCTCCGCGGTGCCGTCGCGCGAGCCCGAGTCGATGGCCACGACCTCCGCGAGGCCGCGCCCCGCCGCGCGCTCGCGCCCGAGCGCCGCCAGCAGCGCCGGCAGCGTCGCGGCGCCGTTCAGGGTCGGGATGATCGCCGAGACACGGGTCACCGCGCCGGCCCGACGCCGACCGGGCGCGTCGCGCCCGCACGATCGCGCCCCGCGCCGAGGGTCACCGGCGCGGATCGTCGCGCAGCACGCTGATGAAGAACGAGCCGAAGACCACCTGCGCGCCCACCACGATCAGGCTCAGCCCCAGCAGGGCCGGCCGCACGGCGAACAGGTTGCCGCGGCCCGCGCCCAGCCAGCTCTCGAGGATCCAGGCGTTGATCCCCAGGCCCGCCGCGGCCATTCCCAGGCCGACCAGCAGCCCGCGCTCCAGCGTGAAGTGGTGGTCGAGCCACGCCACCCACCGGTCGCCCCGCACCGCCAGCGCCCCGCCCGCGTACGACTTGGCCGCGAGCCCCAGCACGACCAGCTGCACGCCCAGCACGGCGAGCGCGCTGGCGACGAACATGAAGTGGTAGTCGAACAGCAGCCCGCCGATCCGCAGCGGACCCGGCAGGAGCGCGACCAGGGCCGCGAGCCCGACCAGCAGCGCCGCCAGACCCGGGACCAGGAACAGCGGGGTCGGCGAGAGCAGCAGCATGAAGCGCAGGTGCCGCCAGCCGTCGCGGAAGCTCCGCAGCTTCGACTCCCCGCTGCGCGGATAGTAGGTGATCGGGATCTCGCCGACGGCCAGGCCGTGGCGCAGCGCCAGCGCGACCATCTCGGAGGCGAACTCCATCCCGCTCGAGCGCAGCTGCATCCGCTCGGCCGCGCTCCGCGTCATCGCCCGCAGGCCGCAGTGCGCGTCCGACACCCGGCGCCCGAAGAACAGGCTCAGGATCCCCGACAGCACCGGGTTGCCGACGTAGCGGTGCAGCCACGGCATCGCCCCCGGCAGGATGCGCCCGCGGAACCGCGACCCGAGCACCACGTCGTTCCCCGCGCGGAGCGCGGCGACGAACGCCGGCACCGACGCGAAGTCGTAGGTGTCGTCCGCGTCGCCGAGCACGAGCAGCGTGCCGCGTGCCGCCTCCAGCCCGGCGAGGTACGCCGCGCCGTAGCCGCGCACCGGCGCGGCCACCACCCGCGCGCCGGCCGCCTCGGCCAGCGCCGGCGATCCGTCGTCGGAACCGTTGTCGGCCACCACCACCTCGCCCGCGAGGCCGGCTTCCTCCATCGCGCGGCGCGCCTTGGCGACGCAGCGCGCCACCGTCGCCGCCTCGTTGAGGCAGGGCATGATCACGGAGACCTCGGGCGGCGGTCCCGTCACGGTGCGCCGGCGGGCGCGAGCGCGGTGCCGCTCCGGTCCACGGCGAACGCCATCGCGCTCGAGGGCGGGGGCCACATGCGCGCCACGTGCAGGTATCCGGGGTAGCGCCCGAGCAGCTGGCTGATCGTGGGCGCCGCGTCCGAGCCCGCGCTGCCCATCAGCACGTAGCTCACCTTCGCGCGGTCGAGCCAGGCCTTCAGGCTGTCCGGACCCAGGCTCTCGTCGCCGCCGCGCCCGCGGTAGCGCCACACGTACGAGGGCACCGCGCGGCGGCCGGTGTACAGCCACAGCAGCGCCTCGTCTTCGCCGGCCACCACCGCGTCCGGCGGCGTCCGCTCGCGCACCCACGGCAGCAGCTCCGAGACGGTGGCGGAGATCCCGAGGCCGAGCGCGGCCGCGTCGCCGCGGAGGTAGCCGCGGACCTGGTAGTACGCGTAGCCCCCGACCACCGCGGCCACCGTGGCCACGACGCCCCATCGCCCCACCGCGCCCGCGGCCGGCGCCGCCGACCGGGCGCGCCCCGCGACCAGCTCCGCGCCGGCGAAGAAGGCGAGCGCGAGGAACGGCCACGCCGCCCACAGGAAGCGATCCGGCTCCACGGGCCAGACCACCAGCACCGCGACGTAGGCCAGCAGCGTCCAGCCCAGCGCGCTCGCGCGCCTGAGCAGCGGGCCGAAGCCCGCCACCACCAGCCCCAGGGCGGGCACGGCCAGGAAGAACCGGAGCCAGCCCCGGAACGGCGCCAGCGCGACCGCGCCCAGCGGGCGAAGCAGGTCGCCGACGTTGGCCGGCGACAGGGCGGCCCAGCCGGCCTGCGACATCAGGTCGGCGTACGTGCCGTACCCGGCCACGAGCGCCGGGTCCACCTCGGCGTGGTGCCCCGCGACCCAGACCAGCCACGGCGCCAGAACGAGGGCGGAGACGCCCAAGGCGATGAGCGCCGCGCGCGGGCGGCGCGCCAGGAGGAGCGCCAGCGGGATCCCCGCCATCGCCGTGACGCCGAGCGAGCGCGTGAGCGTCGCCGCACCCGCGAGGAATCCCGCCACCGCGGCCAGCAGCCACGCGCGACGCCGGCTCGAGGCGTCGCGCGCCGCGTCCCCGGCCCAGCACGCCGTCACCAGCGTCACCAGGAACAGCGGCTCCGTGAACAAGGCGGTCGCGACCGTCACCAGCGGGAGCGCCGTCGCCGCGGCGGCCACGAGCAGGGCGAGGCGCCACGGCCGCGCGGCCGCCCGCCCGCCGAGGTAGAGCACCAGCAGCCCGGCGGCCAGTCCGAGCAGGACGGCGTTGGCCGCCTTGAACACCGCGACGTTGGCGGGGAAGGCCGGTGCGAGCTTCCACAGCCCGGCGAGAAACAGCGGATACAGGAACGGGTAGTGCACCGCCGCCGGCGCGCCCGGCAGGTAGAGGAGCCGGTACCCGTGTCCCTCGGCGAGGCTCCGCGCCAGCGCCAGGTAGATCCCGTCGTCGTAGAACACGCCGACCAGGGCGTGGGTGAGGTTGAGGGCGACGACGGCGCCGACGGCGAGCGCGGCGGCCGCCGCCCACGCGGCGCGCCCCGTCACGGGGTCGCCGTCACGGCGTCTCCTCGTAGCGCGCCAGCTTCCGGTACAGGGTCGACGGGTCGATCCCCAGCACCTCCGCGGCGCGGCTCTTGTTGCCGCCCTCGCGCTGCAGCACCCACTGGACGTACGCCCGCTCCACCACGTCCAGCGTGGGGTTGGCCGCGGGACGCTCGGCCACCAGGGCCGGCGCCCGCGGCTCGGTGACCCGCGACGGCAGCACCGGGGCCCCGATGCTCTCGCCCTTGCACAGCGTGACCGCGCGCTCGAGCGCGTTCTCGAGCTCGCGGACGTTGCCCGGCCACTCGTACGCCAGGATCGCGTCCATCGCGTCGGGCCCGAGCGTCTTGGGCGCCTCGTGCCGCTCCGTCGCCATGCGGCGCAGGAACGCGTCGGCCAGCAGGGGGACGTCGTCGCGGCGATCCCGGAGCGGCGGCAGGTGCAGCGCGATGACGTTGAGGCGGTAGTAGAGGTCGGAGCGGAAGCGCCCCTTCTTCATGTCGTCCTCGAGATCGCGGTTCGTGGCCGCGATGAGCCGCACGTCGACCGGCACCGGCTGGGTTCCGCCCACCGGGATCGCCTCGCGCTCCTGCAGCACGCGCAACAGCTTGACCTGGGTCGCCGGCGTGGTTTCGCCGATCTCGTCGAGGAAGAACGAGCCGCCGGCCGCGGCGGCGAACAGGCCCTCGTGGTCGCGCACCGCGCCGGTGAACGAGCCCTTCACGTGGCCGAACAGCTCGGACTCGAGGATGCCCTCCGGCAGCGCGCCGCAGTTGATCGAGAAGAACGCGCCCCGCGCGCGCCCCGAGAGCGAGTGGATGTAGCGCGCCACCACTTCCTTGCCGGTGCCGCTCTCGCCCTGGATGAGGACCGTGCTGTCGGTCGGGGCCACCGTCTCGGCGAGGCGCAGCAGGTCGCGGAACACCTTCGAGACGCCGATCGGCTTCTCCGCCCGGGCGCCCTCGCGCCGCTGGATCTCCTGCTTGAGGTCGCGGTTCTCGGCCTTGAGCTTGCGGTGCTCGAGCGCGCGCCGGCAGATCGCCACCAGCTCGTCGTTGTCGAACGGCTTCTGGATGTAGTGGAACGCGCCGCGGTTGATCGCCTCGATCGCCGTCTTCAGCTCCGCCTGCGCCGTCATCAGCACCACCGGCACGTCGGCGTCGCGCCCGCGCGCGGCACTGAGGATGTCGATGCCGTTGACCGTCGGCATCCGGATGTCGGTCAGCACCAGGTCCGGCATCGCCCGCTCGAGCGCCTCGAGGCCGGCGGGCCCGCCCTGCGCCACCGCGACCTCGAACCCCTCGTTCTTGAACAGGATGCGGAGCGTGTCGAGGATCGCCGACTCGTCGTCCACGATCAGCACCGAAGGCCGTTCGCTCACGCGCTCTCCTCCGCGTCGAACCGCGCGGGCAGGAACACGGTGAAGGTGGTGCCGCGGCCACGCACCGAGTCGCAGAAGATGAGGCCGCGGTGCGCCTGCACGGCGCGCTGCACGATCGCGAGCCCGAGACCGGTCCCGCCCACCCGCCCGGTGACGAACGGCTCGAACAGCCGCGGCAGGACCTCGGGCGCGATGCCGGGCCCCGCGTCCGACACCGCCAGCAGGCGCGGCGACTCCATCGCCACCCCGCCCGGCAGGTCCCCGGGCGCAGCCGGCCCGACGCGCACCCGCACGTCCGCCGTGCCGGGCGCGGCCTGCACGGCGTTGAGCACCAGGTTGAACACCACGCGGTGCAGCAGGTCCTCGTCGCCCTCGACCAGGACCGGGCCGTCGGCCGTCTCCAGCGCGATGGTCGCGACCGGCGAGCAGTCGGGGTGCTGGCGGGCGAGGCGGATCCCGTGCTCCGCGACCGCCACCAGGTCGAGGCGCGCCGAGCGCGTCACCCGCACCCGCGAGAAGTCGAGGAACTCGGTCAGCAGCGCCGACAGCCGGTCGCTCTCGCGCACGATCAGGCCCGCCAGCACGCGCTCGTCCGCGCCCGGGGGCGTCAGGCGCGAGAGCTGCACCACCGCACTGCGGATCGAGGCGAGCGGGTTCTTGATCTCGTGCGCCAGGGAAGCCGAGATCTCGGCCACCGCCTCCAGCCGCTCGGTCCGCAGCCGCAGCTCCTCCACGCGGCGGGCGTCCGAGATGTCCTGGAAGATCACCGTGGCCGAGGGCGCGACCCCCTCGGCCCCGCGCACCGCCGTCGTGGTGAAGCCCACCGGGAAGGTGCGGCCGTTGCCGACCACTTCCGCCACCGTCCGCACGATGCGCCGGCCCTCGCGCGCGGTCCGCCGCATCGCGTCCGCCAGGGTCGGGGCCACCTCGTCCATCCGCTCCAGCACCGGCTGCCCGAGCAGCTCGGTGAGCGGCAGGCCGAGCAGCACCTCGGCCGTCGGGTTCGCGTACACGAGGCTGCCGTCGCCCTCGACCGTGATCACGCCCGCGCCGATGTGCCGCAGGATGTCGGCGGCCTGGAGCCGCACCCGCCGGAGCTCGGCCTCGAGGGTCTGGTGGGCGGCGCCCGCCACGCGCACCCGGCTCGCCAGGTAGCCGGTGGCGCCAGCGACCAGCCAGAACACGGCCACCTGCAGCAGCACCGCCGCCGACAGCTCGCCGCCCGCCATCACGTCCGCGGTGTACACGATGCCCGCCAGGAGGGCGACCAGCAGCCCGTTGGCGAGGGGCATCAGCACCGTGTAGAAGGCGACGACCAGGATGTAGAGCGCGGCGAAGTACGAGTACGGGCCGCTGATGTGCGAGATCGCGGTCACCAGCGCGACGTCGAAGACCGCCTGGCCGTAGAGGCCGGTCTGGCCGAAGTCCCGCAGCCGGACGTGCGTGTACCAGAAGGAGACGGCCGTGACGACCAGCGCCAGCGTGACCGAGACCGAGGCCACCAGCAGCGCCGTCAGGTCGGAGCGCCACCAGGCGAACGCGGCGGCCAGGAACACCGCCAGGGCCAGCGAGACGCGCCCGATGTACAGCCACCGCAGCAGCGTGCGCACGGGCGGCACGACGCCGGGCTCGGGGTGCCGGCCACGGACAGGGGCCGGCGATGGGGTCGTCACGGCGCCCAAAGTAGGAGGAGTATTGCAGAATGCAAGACTCACAGTGAGTAGAACAGTTACCAGACGGCAAAGGAGGAAGTGGTTACCAGACGCCAGACGTAAGGGGCCAGTCCAGTCGTCAGTACTTGCGACTGGTCTGGCCCCTCACGACTTCAAGCTGGTAACCACTGCTCCCTTGCCGTCTGGCAACTCCCCTGCCCACTGCCCTCCGTCGTCCGTCTCTTACTGCACCGCTCCGATCATGCCGAAGATCGGCAGGTACATCGCCACGATCATGCCGCCCACGACCACGCCGAGGAGCACGATCATGACCGGCTCCATCAGGGAGAGCAGCGCCTCGACCGCCGCGTCCACTTCCTCGTCGTAGAAGTCGGCGATCTTGCTGAGCATCTCGTCGAGGCCGCCCGTCTGCTCGCCGACCGCGATCATGGAGATCACCATCGGCGGGAAGACCTTCGACTTCTGGAGCGGCGCCGCGATCGTCTCGCCGCCCGCGATCGACGCGCGTGACTCCATGACGGCGTCGTGGATCACCCGGTTGCCGGCGGTCTTGGCCGTGATCTCGAGCCCGTCGAGGATCGAGACGCCGGACGCGATCAGGGTGCCGAGGGTGCGGGTGAAGCGCGACACGGCCGACTTGCGGATCACGTCGCCCAGGACCGGCATCGCCAGCATGATCCGGTCGAGGTTGAGGCGGCCGCCCGGCGTGGCGTAGTAGCGGCGCACCGCGAACACGACCCCGCCGATGATGACGGCGATCAGCCACCAGAAGTGCTTCACGAAGTCCGACAGCCCGATCACGATCCGGGTGGGGAGCGGCAGCTCCATCTTCACGTCGGCGAACATGCTGCGGAACACCGGGATGACGAACACCAGCAGCACGATGACGGCCAGGATCGCGACCGAGAAGATCACGGCCGGGTAGATGGCCGCGCCCTTCACCTTCCGCACCAGCGCGTCGTTCTTCTCCATGAAGGTCGCGAGCCGCAGCAGAATCGTGTCCAGGATGCCGCCGGCCTCGCCCGCGGCCACCATGTTGACGTACAGCTCGGAGAACGCCTTCGGGTGCTTGCGGAGCGCGTCGGCCAGGGTGTGGCCGCTCTCCACGTCGTACACCACCGCGCGGGTGACGTCCTTGAGGGCCTTGTTCTCGGTCTGCTCGGCCAGGATGTCGAGGGCCTGCACCAGCGGGAGCCCCGAGTTGATCATCGTGGCGAACTGGCGCGTGAAGATCACGATGTCGCGGGTGCTGATCCCCTTGCCGAAGGACAGCTTGATGTCCCGCGGCGCCTGCTGGACCTTCACCACGATCATCCGGTTCTTCCGCAGGTGCTGGACGACGTCGTCGTGGCTCGGCAGGTCGATCGAGCCCGACTGCAGCTCCCCGGTCAGGGTCCTGGCGGTGTAGTTGAATACCGGCATCGGTCAGCCTCCTGTGCGCGCGGGGACGGTCATCGCTTGAGCCCGCCCGTGAGGGGCCGGTCCTTCGGCGCGACCTTCTCCTCGTCCGAGGGCACCGGCTCGCCGATCATGCGCAGGAACTCGTTCGGCTCGCCCGACACCCGCAGGCACTCCTCCAGCACGACCTCGCGGTTCATGTACAGCTGGTACAGCGAATCGTTGAGCGTCTGCATGCCGTGCTTCTTCCCGGCCTGCATCGAGCTCTGGATCTGGTGGACCTTGTCGTCGCGGATCAGCGCCCGGATCGCGGGCGTGGCCACCAGGATCTCGCACGCCATCACCCGCCCGCGGCCCTTCGCCTTGGGCAGCAGGGTCTGGGTGACGATGCCCTCGAGCACGAAGGCCAGCTGCGCCCGGACCTGCGACTGCTGGTGCGACGGAAACACGTCGATGATGCGGTTGATCGTCTCCGCGGCCGAGTTGGTGTGCAGGGTCGCGAACGCCAGGTGCCCCGTCTCGGCGATGGTGAGGCCGGCCTGGATCGTCTCCAGGTCGCGCATCTCGCCGATCAGCACGACGTCCGGGTCCTCGCGCAGCGCGTACTTCAGCGCGTTGGCGAACGACTTGGTGTCGGTCCCCACCTCGCGCTGGTTCACGATGCACTGCTGGTGCCGGTGGATGAACTCGATCGGGTCCTCCACCGTGATGATGTGGCCCTTCCACTCCCGGTTGATCTTGTCCACCATGGCCGCCAGGGTGGTGGACTTGCCGGCGCCGGTCGGCCCCGTCACCAGCACCAGGCCCCGCGGCTTCTCGGCGAGCTTGGCGACGATCGGCGGCAGCTGCAGCTGCTCGAACGTCTTCACCTGGAACGGGATCTGCCGGATCACCAGCGACACGCAGCCGCGCTGCTTGAACGCGTTGCCGCGGAACCGGGCCAGGTTCTGGATGCCGAAGGAGAAGTCCAGCTCGTCCTCGGTCTCGAACCGCTTCTTCTGCTGCTCGGTGAGGATCGAGTACGCCAGCTGCAGCGTGTCCTTGGGGTTGAGGATCGCCTCGATCCGGCTGTTGGTGATGAAGCCGTCCACCCGCAGCTTGGGACGCTCGCCCGCCGTGATGTGGAGGTCGGAGGCGTCCTGCTCGATCATCTCCTCGAGCAGGGCGCGGAGGTTGAAGGCGCTGGGCGCCGCCTGGGGATGCGCTGGTGCCGTCACGGTCTAGGCCGCCGCCGTTTCCTTGACCACTTCTTCGAGGGTGGTAATGCCCTTCTTGATCTTGACCAGGCCGTCCATGCGCAGCGTCAGCATGCCCTCCTGGACAGCCTGCTCGGACAGCTCGCCGGTGGAGGCGCCCTTGAGGATCATGCGCCGCAGCTCCGGCGTGAGGGACATGACCTCGTACAGCCCCGCCCGGCCCTTGTACCCGATCCCGCCGCACTGCTCGCAGCCAGTGCCCTTGTAGAAGGTGATGCCGGCGAACTCCTGCGTGTCGCCGCCGAGGGCCTTCAGCTCCTCCGGCGCGTAGCGATGCTCGGTCTTGCAGTTGCTGCAGATGCGCCGCACCAGCCGCTGCGCCACGATCAGGTTCACCGCCGACGCCACGTTGAACGGCTCGATGCCCATGTCGATCATGCGGGTGATGGTCGACGGGGCGTCGTTGGTGTGCAGCGTCGACAGCACCAGGTGGCCGGTCAGGGCCGCCTTGATCGCGATGCCGCCCGTCTCGATGTCGCGGATCTCGCCCACCATGATGATGTTCGGGTCCTGGCGCAGGAACGCCCGCAGCGCCGCCGCGAACGTCATCCCCACCTCGTTGCGGACCAGAACCTGGTTGATCCCCATCAGGTTGTACTCGACCGGGTCCTCGGCGGTCATGATGTTGACTTCCATCGTGTTGATCCGCGACAGCGCCGAGTAGAGCGTGGTGGTCTTCCCCGAGCCGGTCGGACCGGTCACCAGCACCATGCCGTACGGGTTCAGGATCGCCTTGAGGAGGTCGGATTCCGCCTTGGGCTCGAAGCCGAACTTGGACAGGTCGAGCGTCAGGTTCCCCTTGTCCAGGATCCGCAGCACGATCTTCTCGCCGAACAGCACCGGCAGCGTCGAGACGCGGTAGTCGATCACCCGCTTGCCCATCTTCAGCTTGATGCGCCCGTCCTGCGGCACCCGCCGCTCGGCGATGTTGAGCGCCGACATGATCTTGATGCGGCTGGTGAGCGCGGCTTTCAGCTTGGGCGGCGGCTTCATCACTTCCTGCAGGGCGCCGTCGATCCGATAGCGCACCCGCAGCTCGTGCTCGAAGGGCTCGATGTGGATGTCGGAGGCGCCGCGCTTCACCGCGTCGGTCAGGATCGCGTTGATCAGCTTGACCACCGGCGCGTCGTCGGCGCTGATGCCGGTCCCCTGCTGCTCCTCCTCCTCCTGCTGCGCCACCACCTCCAGCTCGCCTTCCGCGCCCTCCTCCTCGATGTCCTTGAGGAGCGTGTCGAGCTGGGCGTCCACCTGCTCGTAGTTCTTCTCCAGCGCCGTCCGCAGCGTGTACTCGCCCGCGATGACGGGGAAGATGTCGTATCGGGTGATGAACTTGAGGTCGTCGATGACGCTGAGGTTGGTGGGGTCCGCCATGGCCACGGTGAGCGTGCGGCCCTCGCGCTTCAAGGGCAGCACCAGGTGCTTCAGCGCGACGTCGGCGGGCACCATCTTGATGATCTTGGGGTCGGCTTCGAAGCGCGCCAGGTCCACCGCCGGCATCCGGTACTGGCGGGCAAGCATCTTGGTGATCTCGGTCTCCTGGACGAAACCCATCTTGACCAGGTTGTAACCGAGCCGCTGGCCGTTCGACTTCTGCTCCGAGAGGGCCTTGGAGAGCTGGTCCTTGGTGATCAGGCCTTCACGGATGAGCAGGTCGCCGAGACGATCGCCAGTAGCCGCCAGGGGTGCCGGCATGGTAACGGAGCCGATGTTGATTTCGGGGAAACCGCGCTAAACCTCGTGATCAGAGGGGAATAGTAGGGGGGCTCCCCCCCCTGTCAAGGGATTGTGACGAGGCCCCGGAG
>DASPSV010000145.1:0-14463 GCA_035623755.1 Gemmatimonadales bacterium | reverse complement strand
CGTGGCCGAGCTCCGCGACCACGATCCCGACCTCCGTTATTGGGCCGCCGAAGGCATAACCGTGATCATCGCCCGCGCGCCTCGCGAAACCCAAGTTGCGGCGATTCAGCCCCTTCTCGATGTAGCCGTGCGAGACACGTCTCCCGCTGCCCGTTCGACTGCGGTGCGGGCTTTCTGGCAGCTCGGAGCCGTCGGGTGCCCTGCAATGCCGACGTTGCTCACCTTGGCATCGGACCCTGACCCGGGGATGCGATGGAGGGTCGCGGCCGCGTTTGGCGACATCGGTCTTGAATGCCTGCCCAATAGGATCGCAGCGCAGGTGCTGGCGGTGCTCCGAGCCGATGTCGCGGACTCGGATGACATGGTGCGACTCTACGCGGTGCAGTCGCTCGGCGAGCTGGGTGCCGCCGGGACCGCGGGCCTTAGTGCTGCGCTCGCCGGCTCCGACAGCCTGGCGGCTGGTGACGCTGCAGGTTCCCTCGGTCAGTTGCCGCCCACCGCGGATGTGGTCGAGCCGCTGCTTCGGGCATTGAGTGCGCCCGCCGCCAATGTCCGCCTTAATGCAGCCTACGCCCTTGGGGGCTTCGGCCCGCCTGTTCGTGAGCAGCTGATGCGTGCAGCCCAAAGCAGATCGGGCCCAGTCCGCGACGCCGCCCGGAAGGGAATTGAGTTCTACGAGCATGCCGCACGCTCACATGTAGCGAATCGCTGCTATGCCGTGGCTATTGGAACATGGATGCCGGATCTGGCTCTCGGCGCGGACACCATATTCCTAAGGGCGCCACCGTTGGTACGCTTCACAACCGTGAAGTACGATCACTACGTCATTCTTGACACGTTGCCGCCCTACCAGGTCCAGCCTGCGTCTCTGACGCCGCGATCACCCGGCTGGATTGGCTACTGGGAGCCGGTCGGCGACTCGGTGCGCGTGGGCTGGAGCAATGGTTTCAGCGGCTTTGGGGCGACATTCGGCGCAACGGCGGACACGCTTCGAGGCACAGCTATCAGCCACTGGGACTTCAATCGCGAACCTCAGATGGCGGCGATCACCTTCGCCGCGGCGCCATGCCCCTAGAGCATTGCCGATCAGCACCTGCAGTTGCGGGCGTGCGGAGCTGACCTTCTCAGCAGGAGGCTCCGGTTTCACCGAATCCGCGCGTCTCGGCGAGGTGAGTTCGGGCTAGGTTCGGTTCCCCTGAGCTCCCGCCAAACAGGGCTCGTAGGGGGCTGGTTCAGTTCCCCAACTCTCCTGCCAACTGGCCAGAAAGCAAGCCGGCGCCTAGGTTTGCCTTCGTCCGATGGCGTCCGCGGGAGTCCGTGGAGGTCCGGAACCCACACGCTCCCGCCACTCCTGCCTGCGCCCGGTGCCGCGGCCGAGCCAGCCGTCGCTGGTAGCCGTCAAGGAGCACCTGCCGATGACGATTGCCGCGACGCCTCTTCGCGCATCCTGGCTCATGAGCTTCACTGGGCTCATCCCCCTGGCGCTCACCGTCCCGTTGCTGGTGCTGCACCTCTGGTCGCTTGGGATCCTCGTGAACGGCGTCGGGGCCCTGCTGATCATCGCGTTCCATCTCCGGCGGCGACAGGGCATCACCGGTCTCGACATGCTGTCGCTCGCCTGCGCGATCGCGAACGCGGTGCTCTACTTCGGATACCACACCACGATCCTGTTGGAGCATCTGGACACTGTCATCTACTCACTGCTGGCGGGGCAGGTTCTCTACGCACAGCTGCGCGGCGAGCCGTGGACCACTCAATTCGCCAAACGGGCGGTCGCTCCGGAGCGGTGGGTGACGCCGGAGTTTCTGACCGCCAATCGCCTCATCTCCCTGGTCTGG
Source organism: Gemmatimonadales bacterium (assembly GCA_035623755.1). Taxonomy (GTDB): domain Bacteria; phylum Gemmatimonadota; class Gemmatimonadetes; order Gemmatimonadales; family JACORV01; genus Fen-1245. The sequence continues at coordinate 12,625 of DASPSV010000145.1, read as the reverse complement.
GGAGCGTGCTTCCTTTGCTGTGCGGGGGCCTCGATCTGGGGCATGCTCGGCGCTTGGCGAGCGCTGATTCCCGCCATCATGCTGGTGACCACGGCGGTGCTCACCCCGCGTCTGGCCCGCTGGTTTGGCCGGCGCATCACACGCTCCACCGCGAGCTGAGCAACGGGAAGCGGGGCTCGAGCTCCCGGACCGCCGTCCACCACGGGTTCCTAGCCTGAGACTCATGCGAACCCTAGCTTCCTCCTCGTCCGGCTGAAGCCGGCGTACTTCAGGCAGGACTTGATCGCCCTGTTCGACCTCTTGAGGCAACGGAAGATCAAGCCGCTCGTCGCGCACCGATTCCCCCTTGCCCAGGCACGAGAGGCCCAGGAATTCCTCGCCAGCGGCTGCTGGCCACCTCGTCCGGAGCGCGGAACGCGCGGCGCATCGGCCAGCCTTCAACCCTGTGTCCTCGCCAGGTATCCAATCCTACCAACTCCTACGGATGATGGGCATTCGAATGACCTCGCCACAAAGGAACCTCGCCGCCGTGGCCCTGGTGCTGGCGGCACTCACGTCTACGACTCCAGGGACGGCCGCACAGCCGGTCGCGGTTGCAGCTCTTCGCCCACGCGCGGCCGCGTTCGACTTCTCAGGCGTGAAGCGATTCTGGGCGATCGGCGCGAAGCTGACGCGCGACGTGGAACCGGGCGAGGCCGAATGGCAGGCGCTTCTCGGTACGCCTGGTTATCGCCTGGCACAGGTCAACCTGGGCCCCGGGATCCGTGACGACATCGACCTGGCGCTCAAGCCTTCCCGGCGCGCCGAGCGCGAGCGCCTGATCGCCGCGGGGGGTGATCGTGCCGAGGTGCTTCAGCACCTCGCGCTCGCGTGGGCCCAGCGAGGCGACCTCAGCAGGTTCGCCGACTCGCTGGCACGCTCCGGCGTCATCCGCGAAGCGGTGGCGTTGGCTTCGCCACTGCTGCCCGCCGGGGCGACCGGGCGCTTCCCTCCGCCTCCGGTCGCCGTGGCGCTGTTTCGGGATGACGGCTACTCCGTGCCCGACGGCGTCGTCATCGACTTGCTGAACGTCCGCCACGTCCTGCTGGCCCGAAACCTCGCGCACGAATTCCATCATTCGTACGTGAACCACCTGGCACGCGGGTTGCCGCCGGGAAGCGACACCGCGTACGACTCGGGCTTCCGCACGGCGCTGTACGACCTCCGCAACGAGGGACTCGCTGACCTGATCGACAAACCGTACCCCTTCGTCTCACCGAATCCGGGGCTGGCGAGCTACGCCGCGCGCTACGACGCCGAGTACGCGCGCACGCCCGCAGTCGTGTCGCGGCTCGACTCCCTGCTGGTGGAGGCCGGCGCCAGCCACCGCCAGGCCGCGGACCTGGGCATGGCGATGAGGATGCTCTTCTGGTCGAACGGGCACCCCAACGGAGCCTACATCGCCCGCGAGATCCTGCAGACCTTCGGTGTGGACTCGATCCGCGCCGCCGCGCTCGACCCCGCCGAGTTCCTCCGCCTGTTCGCGGCGGCGGAGCGAGTCCATGGCCGACCCGATCCGCTGTCGCCGACGGCATGGTCCATGATCGACAGCCTCGACGCGCGCTACTGGCGGCGGTAGGGGAGGGGGCCGTACGAGTCCGTTCCCACGCGCTCCCGCCACCGCCGTGTGGCTGCCGGGCCGTCACGACTCCACGCGGTTCCTTCCGTTCCTCTTGGCCCGATACAACGCCCGATCGGCCGCGGCGATCACCTCTTCGGCACGCCGGTTCTGCCGGTCCGCCTGGGCCACGCCCAGGCTCACGGTGATCGTCTCCCGCACCTGCGCGGGGCGGGACCTCGGCTTCGCGGGTTTCTTGCGCGGGCGCACCCGACGCCGCACGGTGAACGCCTCGGCGGCCACGGCCTCACGCGCGGCCTCGAGCATGGGCAGGTGGTGCTCGGCGCTTCGTCTCGCGAACAGGATGGCGAACTCCTCGCCCCCGTATCGGAACACCTCGGCTCCCGGCAGCGCCTCCTTGAGACGCGTCGCGACCGCGCGCAGGACTTCGTCCCCCACCTCGTGACCGTAGGTGTCGTTGAACCGCTTGAAGTGATCCACGTCCGCCATCGCGACCGCGTAGCCGCCGCCGGCCCGGTCGAGCGCTTCCTTCAGCGCGCGGCGCCCCGGCAGCCCGGTCAGCCCATCGTGATAGGCCAGGACGTAGGACAGCTCGATCACGCCGATCACCAGCACGGCGCCCGCGGCCCCGAAGAAGAGCGCGCGGTCGAGCCCGGCGTCGCGCGCGTGCAGGGCCAGGAAGGCGGCGCCCAGGGCCCACACGTAGCCGCGACCCGTGGCCTCCCGCCCGAGCCACCGCCCGACGGCCGCGGCACACGCCGAGACGGCGAACGCGAGCAGCGCCGGCTGACCCAGCGGCGTCCACGTCGTGAGGCCGGGCGGCACGAACGCGTGGGCCAGCGGCGGCCACACCGGGCCCGGGCCGGTACGGAGCGCGATGACGGCGGCCGCCGCGATCTCCGCCAGCAACCCGGCACCCAGCCACAGGCCGGAGGAGGTGAGCACACCGCGCTCGGGCAGCAGCGCAATGGCCGCGAGATCGAGCGGCAGGAGAATGGCGACCAGCTGCAGGACCGTCGGATCGCGAGGCATCCACACGGTGGTCAGCGCGAAGCCGAGCCCGAGGGCGAGCAGCGCGAACACCAGCCGGCTCCGGCGCAGCCGCCAGCCGAGGAGCAGGCCGACCACGCCGACGGCGTACGGCGCGATCCGGATCGGCTCGGCGGCGGCCCGCTCCAGACCGTTCCAGATCGCCGGGACCGATGCGAGAGCGAGGACGGCCCCTTCCGGACCGATGGCCGAGATCGCGCGCCTGGTGGTCACTGGCATGGCGAATGAATTTCCTCAACAGCGCCGGTGTTCGCCATGCAGGGACGCCTCGGCGCTCTGGCTGGACGCGCGGGCGGTGCCTAGCTTCCCGGGAGGAGGCCCGATGAAGCACGTCGTCGCAACGCTGATCAGGCTCGCGCTGTTCGCGCTCGTCTGCTTCATCTTCTCGCTCGCCGCCGGCGCCGCGCTCCCGGGCGCCCTGAACCTCGCCGTCGTCGTCGCCGGCGTGTGGCTGGCGTTCCCGCTCACCTGGATCGGGCGGAAGTTCCTGGACCGGCGCCCGACGGCCGCGCGCGCCGCCTGGACGACGACGCTCGTGCACGTCGGCGTGGGACTGACGTTCGGAGTTCCACTCGTCCGGGCGATCGTCACGCACCGGCACTGGTCCGGGTGGACGCTGCCGGTGCCTTCCCGAATCGGCCTGGCGCTGGTCCTCGTCACGGGAGCGGCGTGCAGCCTGATCGTCCTGAACCTCGCCCTGAGGGGCCTCGGCGCGCCCGCCATCGCCCTCAGCCGCCGGCTGGCGTCCGACTGGTGCTACGCCTGGACGCGCAATCCGATGGTGCTCGCGGCCCTGGCGCTGTTCCTGTCGCTGGGCATCTGGTTCCGGTCCGCGCTGTTCACGCTGTGGGTGATCGCGGTGTTCGCGCCGGCGCTACTCTTCTTCGTCAAGGTGTTCGAGGAACGGGAGCTCGAGCTCCGCTTCGGAGCACCGTACCTGGAGTACAAGGCCAGGACGCCGATGCTGCTTCCCAGGAGACCCGGGCGTTGAGCGCCGCACCGGCCACCGCGCGCGCCACAGCGCCTGTCCAGCCGAGGATGCTGCGGGTCGTGGCGACGCTGGTCTGCGCGTGGGGCGCCGCGACGTGCGGGCGCACCGGCACCGAGCCCGGGACGCAGAACACGCCGCCGCCGCTGCCGTCGCGCACCGTGTTTCCCGCCGACAATCCGTGGAACCGCGACGTGTCGCAGGATCCGGTGGACTCCAACTCCGACAGCCTCATCGCGTCGTGCGGCGCCACCCACCAGCTGCACCCCGACTTCGGCACCGTGTACGCCGGCGAGCCGTGGGGCATTCCGTTCGTCACCGTGCCGGGCTCCGAGGCCCGGGTGCCGGTCAGCTTCACCTACGCCGGCGAGAGCGATCCCGGGCCGTATCCCGTTCCGCCCTCGGCCCCGATCGAGGGCGGCCCGTCGTCCACCGGCGACCGCCACGTGCTGGTCGTGGACGTGGATCACTGGATCCTGTACGAGCTGTACGACGCGTTCCCGGTGAACGGCGGCGCGAGCTGGACCGCGGGCTCCGGCGCCGTGTTCGACCTCTCGTCCGACGCGCTCCGGCCGGCCGGCTGGACGTCGGCCGACGCGGCCGGTCTGCCGATCTTCGCCGGCCTGGCCCGCTACGACGAGGTGGCGGCCGGCGCGATCGCGCACGCGCTGCGGTTCACCTGTCCCGTGACCCGCGAGGCATACGTGCCGCCCGCGCGCCACTGGGCCAGCAGCCAGACGTCGCCCAACCTGCCGCCGATGGGGATGCGGGTGCGCCTCAAGGCGGGCGTGGACATCTCGGGCTTCCCGGCCGACGTGCAGGTGATCCTCACGGCGCTCAAGCGCTACGGCATGATGCTCGCCGACAACGGGAGCGCCTTCTTCGTGAGCGGCGCGCCCGACCCGCGCTGGAACGACGCGGACATCAACCTCATGAAGCAGCTGCACGGATCGGACTTCGAAGTCGTGAGGATGGTCGGGGTCGTCGCCGGCCCCTGACCGGCCGTCCGCCCGCCGGCCCGACGTGGAGCCCCCGCCCTCGCGCCGGGCCGCGCCCGTGTAGATTGGTGGCCTTGGACGTCCAGGCCGCCCCCAACCCGGAGCGCCGCACCATGGCCGGTCAGAGTCAGAGTCAGTTCCACGCGCCGATCTTCCTCGGCGCCGCGTTCTTCGTGTTCGGTCTCGCCATCCTCGAGAAGGTGCTGAACCTCTTCCACCTCACGCTGCCCTGGGTCGGCGTCTTCCCGCGCCAGCTCCTCGACTGGGCCGTGGCCCTGATCATGTTCGAGATCGCGCTCTCGGTGCGCCAGCTGATCGAGATCCGGCTCGAGGACCGCGCCCAGGCCCGGACCGGCACGCCCGCCGACCGGAACTAGGAGCTGCCCGGCACCGCCGTCCGGCGTTGACCACCGGCCTGCAGCGCCTGGAGTGCCGCGCCGTCCTGTTCGACCTGGACGGCGTGCTGGTGGACTCGCGCCGCTGCATCGAGCTGGTGTGGCAGGCGTGGGCCGCGAAGCGCGGGCTCGATCCCTGGCCGTTCCTCGCGGTCGCGCACGGCCGCCGCACGTCCGACTCGGTGCGGCTCGTGGCGCCGCATCTCGACGCGGTCGCCGAGGCGCGGGAGCTCGACCGGCTGGAGGAGGGCGAGACGCGGGGACTCGCCGCCGCCCCCGGGGCCGAGGCGCTGCTCAGCCGGCTGAGGGAGGGGCAGTGGGCCGTGGTGACGTCGGGCAACCGGGCGGTCGCCACCCTGCGGCTCGGCACCTCCGGCCTCCCGGTTCCCCGGGTGTTCGTGACCGCCGACGACGTGCGCAAGAGCAAGCCCGATCCCGAGGGCTACCTGCTCGCCGCGCGGCGGCTCGACGTCGCGCCCGCCGCGTGCGTCGTCGTGGAGGACTCGCCGACCGGCCTCGCGGCGGGGAAAGCCGCGGGCATGCGCGTGATCGGTGTGCTCTCGACCCACGGCGCCGACGCGCTCGCCCGCGCGGACGCGCGCGTGGCCCGGCTCGCGGACCTCGGTCTCGAGGCCGGCCCCGCGGGCGGCCTCGCCCTCGCGTGGCCCGCCTGACCCGGCGCGGCCATGCCTGGGTGCGCCCGCCGGCCGCCGCGGCGGGCGCCCCGGGGCCGACCTCGCCCTAATCCACGAGCCCGGCGGGGCATTCCTGCACCCGCTGACCGTGCCGGCGCCGCGGCGGCTCCGCCTGCGACCGGGCGCGAATGCAGGACCGCAAGTCATTGATCACCAGTCGATTGCGTCGTCGCCATCAAGCACTTTCTCCATCTGAGCCAGCCTGGCGGCAATCCCGATCTAGTCTGGCGCATTTTTCGCGGTCCCTGCGGGCTTGATCTCCCGGGCAACCGGGCCGATCCTCGGCGTACGCCATACTCCGGTCCGGAGGGGCTCCCGATGGGCATCAACATCGGGCTGGACATCGGTGCCATCAGCCTGAAGCTCGCCGCCCTCGGCGACGAGGGCGACCGGGCCACGCTGGCCAGGCTGAGCGCGCCGGGATCGCCGTTCCGCCTCGCCTCGCAGGGCGGCCGTCCGCTGGTGCTGTCCGAGTACCAGCGCATCGCCGGCAGTCCGATCCAGGCCGCCTACGACCTGCTGCGCGAGCTGTATCGCGAGGTGCCGGAGGAGCGCATCGAGGGCCTCCGCGTCACCGGCTCCGGCAGCCGCACCATCGCCCAGATCCTGGGCCTCTACTACGAGAACGAGTTCAAGGCCATCGCCCGGATGATGGCGGAGTTCCATCCGGACGTCGCGACCGTCTTCGAGCTGGGCGGCGAGAGCGCGAAGTTCCTGCGGCTCGACGGCACGCGGATCGTGGACTACGACCGCAGCGGCGAGTGCGCGGCCGGCACCGGGTCGTTCATCGACCAGCAGGCGGCGCGGATGCGCTACCCGGTCGAGGACGTCGGCGGGGTGGTGGCGACGGCGGCCCGGGCGGCGTCGATCGCCGGGCGCTGCTCGGTGTTCGCGCGCAGCGACATGATCCACGCCCAGCAGAAGGGCTACACGCCGGCCGAGATCCTGCGCGGGCTGTGCGACGCGGTGGCGCGCAACTTCCGCTCCAGCGTGGTGAAGGGCCGCAAGGTCGCCCCGCGCGTCGCGCTGATCGGCGCGGTGGCGCGGAACGCCGGGGTGGTCGCGGCGCTGCGCGAGACGTTCCGGCTCGAGGGCGACGCGCTGGTGGTGCCCGAGCACTACGCGTGGTGCGGGGCCATCGGGGCGGCGATCCTCGAGGCGGCCGAGACGCGCAAGCGCAGCCTGCGCGACATCCACCGGCTCGGCCAGCACGCGCCGGCGGCCGCCGGCGCGCCGGAGACCCCGCCGCTGGCGATGGACGACGTGGTGCTGCTCCGGCACCGCGCCGCGCCGTACGTCCCGCCGCCGGGCGCCGCGCCGATCCCCGCCTACCTCGGCATCGACGTCGGCAGCGTGTCCACCAACGTGGTGGTCACCGACGAGACCGGCGCGCTGATCCACGAGATCTACCTGCGCACGGCGGGCCGGCCGATGGAGGCGGTGCAGCAGGGCCTCACCGAGGTGGCGGAGCGGTGGGGCGGGCGGCTCGACGTCCGGGGCGTGGGCACCACCGGCTCGGGCCGCGAGCTGATCGCGGAGTACGTCGGCGCCGACGTGGTGAACGACGAGATCACGGCGCACAAGACCGGCGCGTGGCGGGTGAGCCGCACGCTCGGCAGCGCGCCGGTGGACACGATCTTCGAGATCGGCGGCCAGGACTCGAAGTTCATCGCGATCGAGAACGGGGTGGTGGTGGACTTCGCGATGAACGAGGCGTGCGCGGCGGGCACCGGCTCGTTCCTCGAGCAGCAGGCCGAGAAGCTCGGCGTCAGCATCGACCGGGAGTTCGCGCGCCTGGCGCTGGGGGCGCCCGCGCCCACGCGGCTCGGCGAGCGGTGCACGGTGTTCATGGAGCGGGACGTCACGGCGTGGCTGCACCGCGGCGAGACGGTGCCGAACCTGCTGGCGGGGCTGAGCTACTCGATCGCGCTCAACTACCTGAACCGGGTGGTGCGCGGGCGGCGGATCGGCGAGACCATCTACTTCCAGGGCGGCACGGCCTACAACGACGCCGTGGCCGCGGCGTTCGCCCGCATCCTCGGCAAGAAGATCACGGTGCCGCCGCACAACGGCGTCATCGGCGCCATCGGCATGGCGCTGATCGCCCAGGAGTGGCACCGGGCGACCGGCGCGCGTTCGCGGTTCCGCGGCTACGACCTCGCGGGGCTGCGGTTCACCAGCCGCGACTTCGTGTGCAAGGCGTGCTCGAACCTGTGCGACATGAAGGAGATCGTGATCGAGGGCCAGCGGAGCTACTGGGGCGACAAGTGCTCCGACAAGTTCCGCAAGCCGTCCCCGACCGGCCGCCAGCCGGTGATCGAGGACCTGTTCGCGCTGCGCGAGCGGCTGCTGGAGGAGCTGGCCGCGGACGGCGCACCGGGCGGGGGGAGCGGGCGCGGGAACGGGAACGGCGGGGCGGGGAAGGCGCGCGTCAGGATCGGCGTGCCGCGCGCGATCCCCACGCTCGAGCGCTGGCCGTTCTGGCACCGCTACCTGACGGAGCTGGGCTTCGAAGCGGTGCTCTCGCCGCCCACCGACCCGCACATCGCGGCGGCGGGCGTCGAGCTGGCGATCGCCCAGCCGTGCTATCCCATCCAGGTCGCGCACGGGCACGTGCGCGCGCTGCTCGAGGCGGGCGTGGACTACGTGCTGCTGCCGGTCGTGGCCAACGCCGAGGCGGAGCCGGACGCGGACTGCCCGTCGCACTACTGCCCCTGGAGCCAGACGGTCGCGCACGTGCTGCGCTTCGCGCCGGCCCTCGAGCCGCACCAGGCGAAGTTCCTGATGCCCGTGCTCCACTTCCAGCTCGGGCCGTGGCAGGTGAAGGAGGGCCTCGCGGAGGCGCTGCGCCCGCTCGGGGTGCGGCGGCGGGCGAGCGACCGCGCGGTGGACGCGGCCTACGCCGCGCAGCGCGCGTTCCGCGCGACGATGCTGGAGGCCGGCCGCCGGGCGCTCGCGGCGCTGGAGGCGAGCGGCGAGCCCGGCGTGGTGCTGATGGGCCGCGCCTACAACATCTACGACCGCAACGTCAACTGCGACGTGCCGCGCAAGCTGCGCCACCGCTACGGCGCCAACGTGATCCCGGTGGACTTCCTGGTGACCGGGGAGGAGCCCATCGGCGACGTCCACGCGAACATGTACTGGACGTCGGGGCGGCGGATCCTGGCCGCGGCGCGGATGGCGGCCGCGCGCGCGGACCTGCACGTCGTGTACGTGTCCAACTTCAAGTGCGGGCCCGACTCCTACATCAAGCGGTTCGCGCGCCGCGCCGCCGGTTCGCCGATGCTGGTCCTCGACTTCGACGGTCACGGCGACGACGCCGGGTACATGACGCGCTGCGAGGCGTACCTCGACAGCAAGGGCATCCTGCGATGCTACCAGCCGCAGCCCGGGCACCAGGCGACGGCCGGCAGCCGCTGACGGGCCGGCGCGTCTTCGTCGCGCCGATGGCCGACGGGAGCGCGCGCGCGTTCGCCGCCTGCTTCCGCGCGCACGGCATCGACGCCGAGGTGACGCCGCCCTCCGACCAGCGCACGCTCGAGGTGGGGAGCCGGTTCACCTCCGGCGACGAGTGCTATCCGGCCAAGATCACGGCCGGCGACTACCTCAAGGTGCTCGAGCGGCCGGGCCTGGACCCGGCGCGGGTGGCGTTCTTCATGCCCACCGCCGGCGGGCCGTGCCGGTTCGGCCAGTACGCGCCGTTCCTGCGCCAGGTGCTCGACGAGAACGGCTACCCCGACACGGCGGTCGTCTCCACCAACGCCGACGGGAGCTACGGCGACCTCGGCGTGGGGCCGCAGTTCATCCGCAGCGGCTGGCGCGCCCTCGTCGCGGGCGACATCCTGCGCAAGCTCACGCTGCTGCACCGGCCGCACGAGCTGGAGGCCGGCGCGGCCGACGCCGCGCACGAAGCCTCCCTCGACGACGTCTGCGGCACGATCGAGCGCTCGCCGGTCGAGCCGGCCCCGCAGCTCGACGCGCTGCGCGGGGCGATCGCCCGCGCGCGCGACCGGTTCCGGCGCGTGCCCGGGCGGCGCGACCCGTCGCGCCCGCTCATCGGCGTCGTGGGCGAGATCTTCTGCCGCCTGAACACGTTCTCCAACGACAACCTGGTGCGGCGGCTGGAGGCGCAGGGCGCCGAGGTGTGGATGTCGGACGTGACGGAGTGGATCTGGTACGTCAACGCCGACCACATCCGCAAGCTCCGGCTGCGGCACCGCCTGCTCACGCTGGAGCACCTCGTGGCGCGGCTGCGCCACCACGTGCAGCGGCGCGACGAGGTGCGGCTGCTGGAGCCGGTGCGCGGGGACTTCCGCGGCATGGAGGAGCCGGAGGTCGGCGAGGTGCTGGCCGCCGCGCGGCCCTACCTGCCCGCGACCGCCGCCTTCGGCGAGATGGTGGTGAACGCGGGGAGGGTCGTGGAGCTGGCGCACCGGGGCGTGGACGGGATCGTGGACATCAGCCCGTTCACCTGCATGAACGGGATCGTGTGCGAGGCCATCTACCCGCGGCTCAGCCGGGACCTCGGCGGCCTCCCGATCCGCAACTTCTACTTCGACGGCACCCAGTCGGACCTCGACCGCGACCTGGGCGTGTTCCTCGAGCTGGCGCGCGCCCACCGGCAGCGCAAGCGCTGGCCGCGCGCGGTCCCGCCCTATCCGGCGTCCTGACCCGCTTTTCACCGGCCCCGGCGGGTGCTAGGTTCGGGGCCACCGTGAGCGCCACCCTCGTCATCCTCAATCCCGCCAGTGGCCACGGCCTCGGCCGGAAGCTGCGCCCGCGGATCGAGCACGCGCTGCGCGAGGCCGGGGTGGCCTTCGACCTGGTCGAGACCGGCGCGCCCGGCGACGCGGTCGGCCTCGCACGCGAAGCGGCCGGCCGCGTCGAGCGGATCCTCGCGGCCGGCGGCGACGGCACGGTGCACGAGGTGGCGAACGGGATGCTGCAGGCGGCGCCCGCCCCAGACGGCGCCACCCGGCCGGCCCTGGGCACGATCCCCATCGGGACCGGCAACGACTTCGCCAAGCTGGTGAACGTCTACAAGCGCCCGCCCGAGGAGGCCGCCCGGCGCATGGCGGCTGCCACCGTGCGGCGGTTCGACGTCGGGAAGGTGATCGGCGAGTACTTCGACAACTCGCTGGGCATCGGCTTCGACGCGGAGGTGGCGCGGCAGGCGAACCAGACGACGAAGCTGAGCGGCATCGCCGTCTACGTCGCCGCGGTGTACAAGTCGTTCGTGAGCTTCCGCGCCCCGATCCTCGACGTCGCCTCGAGCGCGCACCGCGAGACCGGCCCGATGATGATGCTGGAGTGCTCCATCGGCCGGAGCGCCGGCGGCGGATTCTACCTCACGCCCGACGCCGATCCGGCCGACGGGCTGCTGGACGTGTGCCTGATCCGGAAGGTCGGGCTGATGAAGTTCCTCCGCTACGTGCCGAGGGTGCTGGGCGGCAAGCACACGGGCCTGGCCGAGGTGGCGATGTTCCGGACCGCGTCGGTCCGGATCCGGTCCACGGACCGGCCGCTGCTGCTGCACCTCGACGGCGAGGTGCGCGCTCCCGAGTCGCGCGAGATCGAGGTGACCCTGGAGGCCGGGCGGCTGCGCGTGCTGGTCGCCGCGTGAGGGCCTGGCTCCTCGTGGCTGCCCTGGCCGCGGCCGCGCCCGCCCGCGGGGGGGCACAGAACCCGACGCCCACGCCGAGCCCGGCCCCCGCCGACACGCTCCGCGCCGCGGGCGACACGGGCGCGCAGGCGATCGACACGGCGCGCGTGAAGCCCATGCACGGCGACTCGATCCGGCCCGTCCCGCCGGTCACGCCCGGGGGCGCGTTCCTCCGCTCGCTGCTGATTCCCGGCTGGGGCCAGGCGCGGCTCAACCGGAACGTCACCGGCGGACTGTTCCTCACCTGGGAAGGCGTCTGCGCCGCGATGGTCTGGAAGGCGCAGTGGCAGCTGGACTACGCGCGGGCGCGGGGCAAGTTCGTCGCCTCGCACACGCAGGAGCGCGAGGACTGGATCGTGCTGCTGGTGTTCAACCACTTCCTCGCGGCGGCCGAGGCGTGGGTGTCCGCCAACCTGTACGACTTTCCCGCCTCGCTCAAGTCGCGGACGCTGCCCGGCGGCGCCGTGGGCGTGGGGGTCGAGGTGCCCCTGCGGTGAACCGCCGTCCCATCGGCGTGTTCGATTCCGGCATCGGCGGGCTGACGGTGGTGCGGGAGCTGCTGCGCCAGCTGCCGCACGAGTCGCTGATCTACTTCGGCGACACCGCCCGCGTGCCGTACGGCAACAAGTCGCCGGAGACGGTGCGGCGCTACGCCCGCGAGATCCTCGCCTTCCTGCTCGACCGCGACGTGAAGCTGGTGGTCGTCGCCTGCAACACGGTGAGCGCCCACGCGCTCGAGGACCTGCGCGCGGCGGCGCCGGTGACGGTCGAGGGAGTGATCGAGCCGGGGGCCCGCGCGGCCGTGGGCGCGAGCCGGGGCGGCAGGATCGGCGTCGTCGGCACCGCCGGCACCGTGGCGAGCGGGGCGTACGTGCGCGCCATCGAGGCGGCGGGCGCGAAGGTGCACGTCACGTCGCAGGCCTGCCCGCTGTTCGTCCCGCTGGTGGAGGAGGGCTGGCTGGACCACGCCGCCACCCGCCTCATCGCCGAGGAGTACCTCGCGCCGCTCCGTGCCGCGAGCGTCGACACGCTGGTCCTCGGGTGCACCCACTACCCGCTCCTCAAGCCGATGCTCGGCGCGCTGCTCGGGCCCGGCGTCGCGCTCATCGACAGCGCGCAGGAGACGGCGGCGGCCGTGGCGCGCGAGCTGGCGCGCTCGACGCTGCACGCGCCCGCGACCACCACGGCGCACGTGCACTTCGTGGTGAGCGACGACGTG
>DASPSV010000248.1:0-17337 GCA_035623755.1 Gemmatimonadales bacterium | reverse complement strand
GTCCGGGTACCAGTTCTCGCTCACCACGACGAAGGCGTCGTGATCGGGCGCCGGGTCGAGGTGGAGGGTCATCGCGCCGGGCTCCCAGGCGGTGACCGCCGCGCGCGCGGCCATCGGCGGCGGCATCGAATCGAGACCCGGCGTCGCCACGGGCGCGTCCGCCGGCAGGATCACCAGGCGGTCGATGTCGAACCGGGGGTTCATCAGGGACGGCATGATCTGGTCGTCGGGTACCTTCACGGCTCCGGGCACCACGCGCGCATACGGCACGGAGTCCGTCCGCTCGTACAGGTCGGCGGGCACGCCCGCCGAGGTGGCGACCGCGCTCAACACCTTGTGATACCGCTGGGCGAACGGGGCGTTCTCCCCGAGCTGCTGCTCCTCGGCCGGCCAGATGACGTAGCGCACATCGAGCCAGTCCCACAGCGACAGGCGGCTGCGGAGGAAGCGCCAGTCGTTCTGCCCGCCCAGCAGCTGGTCGTAGGCGTTCAGCTCGAAGCCGTGGTGGCCGAGCACCTGCGGGATGTCGAACGCCATGAGGGCGGCGCCCGCCGGCGGGTACACGCCGAAGAAGTCGAGCACCCGGTAGGGCGGCTTCGTCGCCCGGATCGTCCGCGTCACGGTATCCGGCCGGAACAGGCTCGGAGGCGCCGCCGAGTACACCCAGTACGGCCGGGCGTTGAGCCACAGGTCGGTGCCGATCACGAGCACCAGCGCCGCGCCGAACGCGAGGCTCGGCAGTCGTCCCCTGAGCCAGGCGAACGCGATCCCGGCCACGAGGGCCAGGGCCAGCGCGCTGCTGGCCGCGCCCCAGCGGATGGCCGCCTGTCCGGCCTCGGCGGCCTGCACCATCGGCAGGCCGGTGGCCGGCTGGTGGTCGCGGGCATACGACAGGGCCATCGCGCCGAACGCCCCGATCACCGCCAGGACGAGCGCCGCGCCGCCCGCGATCAGCCACACCCGGACGTGCTTCGCGCCTTCCTTCTGCTCCAGGCGTGCCGCGCCGAGGCCCGCCAGCATGGCGACCACGAGGGCGACGACGTAGAACGCCATGCCGGGGGCACGGGTCGCCTTCACGTACGGCATGAGGGCCCACCACAGCCGGTAGAACGGCGTGCCGGCGCCGAGGCTGATCAGCAGGAAGAGCAGGCCGATGCCGCCGAGCCAGAGGACCAGCCGCCGCCTGGCCGCGCCGGCCCCGAGCACGGCGAGCGCGACGACCGGCAGGCCGAGGTACTCGGAGTGCAGCTTGAGCCCGTTCGGGCCCCAGTACGTCTCCTTGAGGCCGGTGAACAGCTTGAAGAAGAACTCCGGCACGTGGACCCACGGCACCGCGTAGCTGGTCGCGCCCTCGAAGCCGTGGAAGCCCTGGGCTCGCGGCGAGAACGGCAGGTACTGGGTGAACGGCAGGACCTGGATGGCGGAGATGCCGAAGCCGAGGAGCACCGCCCCGAGCGCCAGGGCGAGCGAGACGAGGCGCGACCTGGTGCTGCGCTCGGCCGACTCGCCGAACGTCAGGTAGAGCGCGAACAGGCCCGCCGCGATCAGCATGTAGTAGGTCATCTGGAAGTGCGGGCTCAGCAGCGCGAGCCCCACCGCCACCGCGAGCAGGGCGTAGCCGCCGGGCCGCCGCTCCCGGAGGGCGAGCACCAGGGCCAGCATGGCGAGCGGCAGCAGTGCCGAGACGAACAGCTTGCCGTCGTGCCCGGGCAGCGGGTACGACGCGATCAGCCCCGACAGCTCGTAGCCGATGCCGCCCACGACCGCGCCGATCCACGGCACCGACAGCCGCCGCAGCAGCAGGTACACGAACAGGCCGGCGGCGACGTAGTGGATCACGAACCCCAGGTTCATCACCGTCGGCATCGAGAAGACCAGCCGCAGCCACGACGTCGGGTAGAAGATGTCGCCGTGCAGCGCCGCCACGAACGGGAGCCCGCCGAACAGCTCCGGATTCCAGAGCGGGACGTGCCCGGTGCGCTTCAGCTGCTCGGCGCCCCAGGTGCGGAAGGCGTAGCCGGCCGAGTACTGGTCGCTCCAGGGGGCCATCGCGAGCCATCCGCCGGCGAGCATCGGCAGCGAGAGGATGGCCACCCACAGGGCGAAGAACCCGGTGGCGGCGAGGGTCGGCCAGCGCGGCTCGTAGCCGGCGCCCGTGGTGTCGGGATCGTGAGTCAAGCGGCTCCCTTCCCTTTCGTCTTGCGTGCGCCGAGGGCCAGCGCGCCCAGTCCGGCGGCGGCCTCCGTGGCCGTCAGCTCGAGGCGCGAGGCCACGCTCAGCGCGATCGCCCCGCCGGGGCCCAGGTACGGGGTCAGCAGGACGTAGAAGAAGCCTTCGCGCACGCCGATGCCGCCCGGCGCGAACAGCGCGAGGAGGCCAAGAATGTAGCCTAGCGCGAACACGCCCGCAGCATCCGCGAGCGGCAGCGCGGGCGGCAATCCGAGGCCGCGGCCGAGGGCCCAGAAGGCGACGCCGTACACGCACCAGCTGAGGAGCGTGAGCCCGGAGCCCGCGAGGACGGCGCCGGCCGGCAGCGCGCGCCACTCGGTGGCGGCGCCGAACAGCCGGCCGACGCGGGCGAGCGCGCCCTTCCACGCCAGGAGGCCGACGGTGCCGAGCGCGAGCAGCGCGGCGCCGGCGACGCGGAGCGGCGAGTACGCGTGCGGCGTGGCGGCCGCGACCAGCACCGCGGCGGTCCCGATGCCGACGGCCTGCACGGCCACCGCCGACGCGGCCGCCGCCCAGCGCTGCACGCCCTCCTGCTCGGCGAGCACCACCATGCCCGCGACGCTCCACACCTTCCCGGGCACGTAGCGGCCGAGGTTGGCGAGGAACCAGATCCGTGCCCCGGCGAGGAACCGGAGCGACTGCGCCCAGCCGCGGAGGATGCGCCGCCACGATTCGATCTGCAGCGCCGAGACGACGGCGAGGCTTGCCAGCGACAGCAGCAGCCACGCGGGCCGCGGGGCCAGGGCCACGTCGAGGTTGCGCCAGCTGCTCCAGTCCCGCGCCACCCGCCAGCCCACCAGCACCAGCACGACGGCCGCGACGAGCACCTGCAGCGCCACCCGCCAGCGCTTAGGCACGCCGCGCCCCCACCGACCCCCGGACGGCCGACGCGTACACGGCCTCGAAGCGCTCGGCCACGCTCTCGGGCGCGAGCTGCCGCTTCAGCTTCCCGCCGAGCTCGGCCGCCTGGCGGCGCGCGTCCGGCGAGCGGGCCAGCTCGTCGAGGGCGTCGGCGAAGGCCTCGACGTCGCCGTCGGGCACCACGCGCCCGGGGCCCGTGGGCGGGACCACGTCGGTGACGCCACCGCCGCCCCGCATGGCCACCACCGGGACCCCGAGCGCCAGGGCCTCGGCCGCGGCCAGGCCGTAGCCCTCGCCGACCGCGGCGAAGGCGAACACGTCGGCGTCGCCGACGGCGTCCTGGACCCGGGCCGGCTCGACGGCGCCGGCGAAGCGGACCTGCTCGGCGATGCCGAGGGCGGCCGCGCGCTCGGCGATCGCGGTGCGCGCCGGTCCCTCGCCGACGATGCCGAGGGAGAGCCGCCGGCCGCGCCGCTTCAGGGACGCGAGGGCGTCGAGGATGAGCGGGACGCGCTTCTGCTCCGAGAGCCGGCCGACGGTGACGACCCCGCCCCCGCCGGCGCTGGTGCGGCTCAACCGTCCGGCCTCGATCGGCATCGGCTGGACGACGACGGTGCGCGGATCGAGCCCGGCGGCCTGCGCCGCGCGCTCGGCCACGAACGACGACACGGCCGTCACGGCCGCCGCGCGCCCGAGCACCCGCCGCGCCACGGCGCGGGCCGGCGCCGAGCGGGCCAGGATCGCGGCGTCGGTGCCGTGCAGCGTGACGACGTACGGCGGTCCGCCGCGGCGGTGCGCGAGCCAGGCGCTGATCCCGCCCGGGATCCACCAGTGCGCGTGGACCACGTCCACGGGGGCCGCGCGCGAGGCGGCCCGCACCGCGCGGGCCTGGGCCGCGATCAGCGAGGCGAGCGCCGCGAGGCCGGCCGGCGAGCGGACGGCCGAGGCCATCGTCCCGCGGTGCGCGAGCGTCTCCCAGCGCGCCGGGGCATAGCGCACCCGGTCGATCGTCACGCCGCGGCGCTCGACGCGGCCGCCGTCCCCTCCGTCGGCCGGGGTCACGACCTCCACCGCGTGGCCGCGGGCGACCAGCGCCACCAGCAGCCGCTCGATGAAGGCGCCGGCGAGGTCACCCTCGTGGCGCGGGTAGTCGTGCGTGACGGCGAGGATCCTCACGGCGGGCCGGCGACGGCGCCCCTGGCGGCGCCCGGCGTGCTCACGCCTTCACGAACCGGTAGACGATCGAGCGGGCCAGCAGCGCGACCATCGGGATCGGGGGATGCAGGTACGTGCCCGCGAATCCGTCGAGCCGGAACCCGTTCATCTCGCCGAGCCTCGTCATGGTCTGGCGCGTCCAGCCGTAGATGTGCCCCTGCCGGTCCGGGACGCGCAGCAGGTTCCAGATCAGCTCCTTCACGTGGTACGGGTTCGGCACCGACACCACCAGCACGCCGCCCGGCCGCAGCACCCGGTGGATCTCCTGCAGCGCGCCCCACGGGTTCGGCACGTGCTCCAGCACCTCGATGATGAACACGTGATCGAAGGACGCGTCGGGGAACGGGATGCCGTCGGAGACGTCGCGGATGGTGATGTCGGGGCCGGCGAACTCGGGCGTGATGTCCATGCCGCGGTAGCGCACGCCGGGGGGCAGGAACCGCCGCAGGCCGCCGTCGCGGCAGCCGATGTCGAGCACCGCGGCGCCGTCGGGCACGCGCGCCAGCCGGGTCGCGGCGCGGAAGCGCATCCGCTCCTCGCCCGTCTTGCGCCAGCCGGCGCGCGCGCGGTAAAAGCCGGCCAGCTCCTCGGAGCCGGGAGCGATCCGCGTCACGACCGCGGCCCGGCGCGCTCCGCCGGGGTGCCGGACGCGCGCTCCTCGCGCAGCCGCGCCAGCTCGCGCCGCAGCTCGCGCGCCTCCTCGCGCTGGCCCGCCAGCATCTCGCCGAGGAAGCCGAAGCCGAACAGTGCGATGCCGGAGATGACCAGCGTCTCGATCAGGTTCAGGAGCGGCCGGAAGCCGACGCCGAACCCGAACCGGACGACCAGGGCCGCGACGCCGGCGAGGAAGCCCAGCAGGAACAGCACGGTCCCGGTGACGCCGAAGAACAGCATCGGCTTCCTGGCGTAGCGCAGCTGGAACCACACCGACAGCAGGTCCATGACGCCGACCGGGATGCGCCCGAGGCCGAACTTGCTCGCGCCGGCGCGGCGCGGGTGCAGCGTCACCGGGCGCTCGGCCAGGCGGAAGCCCTCGGCGCTCGCCACCACGGCGAAGAACCGGTGCCAGTCGGCGCGCGGCGGCACCGCGTCCATGATCTCGCGGCGGTACGCCTTCACCGAGTTGAGGTCGCTCACCCGCACGCCGAACAGCCACCGGCACAGCCGGTTGTAGACGCCGGACACGAACGCCTTCTCGTATTTGCCCTGCTTGGTGCCGGTCACCAGGTCGGCCTCGCCGGCGAGGATCGGCGCCACCAGCGACGGGATCTCGGCGGGCAGGTACTGGAGGTCGGCCGGGTAGAAGACCAGCACCTCGCCGCGCGCCGCCTGCCCCGCGGTCCGGAGCGCGTCGGCGATGCCCTGGCGGGTGCGGTGCCGGGTCCAGTGGAGGAACGGGTGCCGGGCGGCCAGCTCCGCGAGCACGCGGGGCGTGGCGTCGGTGCTGCCGTCGTCCACCACCACGACCTCGGCCGAGAACGGGGCGGCGCCGAGCGCGGCGGCCGCCTGGGCGACGAACTCGGGGAGGTTCTCGGCCTCGTCCTTGGCCGGGACGAGCACGCTGACCTGCACGGGCCCCTGCCCGTCGGCGAGGCTCATACGCGGCGCCGCATGCGGGCCGACAGGATGCCGAGCTGGTCGCGGTACTTCGCCACGGTGCGGCGCGCGATGCGCACGCCCTTCTCCCGCAGCTTCTGCACGATCTGCTGGTCGGTCAGCGGATCCTGCGGCGTCTCGTCGTCCACCAGCTTCTGGATCTGCGCCTTGATGGCGCGGGCGCTGGCGTCCTCGCCGCTGGTGGTGGAGAGCGCGCTGGAGAAGAAGAACTTGAGCGGCAGCACGCCGCGCGGGGTCTGGACGTACTTCTCGTTGGTCACCCGGCTCACGGTGCTCTCGTGCATGTTGATGACCTCGGCCACCTCGCGCAGCGTGAGCGGCTTGAGGTGCTCGATGCCCTTCTCGAAGAAGTCGTGCTGCCGGTCCACGATGAAGTTCATCACCTTGAGCATGGTCTGGCGGCGCTGCTCGATGGCCTGGATCATCCACTGGGCGCTGTTGAGCCGCTGGGTGATGAACTCGCGGTTCTCCCCGACGAACTTCTTCTTGTCGCGGGCCACCTCCTGGTAGGCGCGCGACAGCCGCAGCCGCGGGAGGTTGGTGTCGTTGAGGAACACCCGGTACTTGCCGTCGATCTTCTCGACGATCAGGTCCGGGATGATGTAGTCGCCCTCGTTGGAGCTGAACCGCAGGCCCGGCTTGGGGTCGAGCTTGGCGATCTCGTCGGCGGCCGCCTGCACCTCGGCGGCGTCGAGGCCGAGCCGCTTGGCGAGGTCGCTCCAGCGGTGGGCGATCAGGTCGTCGAACGCCTCGTCGAGCAGCCGGTACGCCAGCGAGCCGGTCTCGCCCTTGTCCTTGAGCTGCAGCATCAGGCACTCGCGCAGGTCGCGCGCCGCCACGCCCGGCGGGTCGAGCGCCTGCATGACGTCGAGCAGCGTCTGCGCTTCCGCGTGCGTGTACGGTGCCTGCTCCGGCGCCCCCTCGTGCTCCGTGGCGAACTCCTCCTGGAGGGCGTTGGTGCCGGCGACGATCTCCTCCAGCGAGGCCGAGAGGTAGCCGTCGCCGCCGATGTTGCCGAGGAACTCCTCGGTCAGCAGCCGCTGCCGGTCGGTGAGGTCGAGGAGCTGCAGCTGCTCGCGGAGGTAGCCCGTGAGGTCGCGGGTCTGCACCGACACCGGCTCGGAGAACTCGCGCTCCTCGGTGGGGGCGCGCCAATCGCCCTGGTCGAAGCCGTCGAGGAGGATGTCCTCCCAGTTGGTCTCCTCCTTGTCGGCGGGCTCCGAGGCTTCCTTCTTCTCCGCGAGGGTGGCGGGCGTCTCCTCCTCCTCCTCGGGCTCCAGGAGCTCGAGGAACGGGTTGGCCGTCAGCTCCTGCTTGAGGTGCTGCTGCAGGTCCAGCAACGGCATGTACAGCAGGTCCATCGCCTGGTAGAGGCGCGGATTGATCCGCAGGTCCTGCCGCAGGACCGTGTGCTGGCCGAGCGAGGTCTTCACGCGGCCGGCGAGAGGCGCGCCCGGAGGCGCGCCGTGAGGGTGGGCCCGAGGTACAGCTCCGCCACGCGGTCGTCGTACACCAGGGCGCGGACGGTGCCCGACACCTGCACCTTGCCCTCGAACATGATGTAGGCGCGGTCCACGATGTCGAGCGTCTGTTCGACGTTGTGGTCGGTGATCAGCACGCCGATGCCCTTGCGCCGGAGCCCGGCGACGATGGTCTGGATGTCGTGCACCGCGATCGGATCCACGCCCGAGAACGGCTCGTCGAGCAGCATGAACTTGGGCCGGGTCACCAGGGCGCGGGTGATCTCGAGCCGCCGCCGCTCGCCGCCGGAGAGCGAGTAGGCCTTGCTGCGGCGCAGGTGACGGATCGACAGCTCGTCGAGCAGGCCCTCGAGCCGCCGGGTGCGCTCCTCGTGGCTGATCGGCAGCGTCTCGAGGATCGCCAGCAGGTTCTCCTCCACGGTCAGCTTGCGGAAGATCGACGGCTCCTGCGCGAGGTAGCCGATGCCCCGCCGGGCCCGCTGGTACATCGGCAGGCTGCTGATGTCCTGGCCGTCGAGCTGGATGCGGCCCGCCTCGGGCGGGATCAGGCCCACCATCATGTAGAACGTGGTGGTCTTGCCGGCGCCGTTGGGCCCGAGCAGGCCCACGATCTCGCCCTGGCCGAGCCGCACGTCCACGTCGTCCACCACCGCGCGGCGGTTGTACGTCTTGCGCAGGCCGAACGCCTCGAGGAGGCTGCCCGCCGGGGCGCCCGGCTCGGCGACCGCGGGCTGCTCGCCGGTGTCGTGCGTGACCATGCCCTGCCACGCGGCCTCGAGCAGCATGGTCCGCGCGCCCTCGCGGTCCGCCGCGAGCGTCGCCCAGGTCTCGGGATGGAACTGCACCACGGACGTGGCGTCCCAGCCGCGGCCCGGGTCGAGGATCACCGCCTCGGTCGCCAGGCGCGGCAGCACCGACGCCGCGAGGTGACGGCGCACGTCGTCCACCGACAGCGTGCCGGGATCGGCCCGGCCCGCGTCGCCGGCCGCGCGGCGCAGCGCCGCGAGGTAGTCCTCGCGGTACGCGACGGCGGCCGCGCCGAACGGCGTCGCGCCGGACTCGTCGGCGGTCCGGATCAGCGCCGCGAGCGCCAGGCAGATGGAGGGATCGCGGCCCCTCAGCTGGGTGAGCAGCGCCTCGCTCATCGTCGTCCCCGCGTGGGCGGCGCCGGCGCGCCGGCGGAAGGCGGCGGCACGGGTGCCGGGCGCGCCGTCGTGTCGGCGGGCGAGCGGGACGGCCCGGCCGGCGCCCGCGTCGTGTCGGCGCCGCGGGCGCTGTCGGCCGCCGCCGCCCGCGTGGTGTCGCGGCGCGGCGGGATGGGCTCGAGGTAGAGCCCGTCCGCCGTCCCCACGACGTCCACCGTCTCGACCTTCGAGCGCGCGGTCGCGATGTCGATGCGGCGGCCGCGCGAGTAGTTGACACCCTTGCGGTCGCGGGCGGTCGTGTCGGAGGACTCGACGTGGTACAGCGCCCGTGCCGTGCCGAAGGCGGTCATGTGCCGCAGCTCGGAGCCGGGCTTGCCGGCGCTGTCGTGCACCACCTCGAAATCCGCGCGCAGCGTGTCGCCGGTGATCCAGTCCACGTCCGGGCGCACCAGGGCCGAGTCGCCCCGCGCGGTCGTGTCGCGTCGCGCGGCGGGCCGCGCCGCCGAGTCGCGGGCCGCGCCCCGCGCCGTGGTGTCGCGTCGCGCCGCGGGAGAGGTGGCGGTGTCGCGTCGCGCCGCCGCCGTGTCCGCCGCCCGGGCGGTGTCGGGCCGCATCGTGGTGTCGCGGGTCGTGGTGCGCGCCTTGCCGTAGGCCCACACCAGCCGCAGCAGCTGCGCCGGCATGTGGATGTCCAGCGAGTCGGCGACGATGGTGTGCGGGCCCGACACCGCGTCGGGGCGCTGGTGCTTGCCCCACGCCTCGACCAGCTGGACCTTGCCGCTGTCGAGCGTCATGTCGATCGTGTCGGCCACGAGGCGCCAGTCCGTGCCCCGCGCGTGGGCGTGGGCCGACGAGATCACCCGGTGGATCTCGTGCTTGGCCGTGAGGCGGAAGTCGATCCGCCCGCCGTCGAGGTGGTAGGCGTTCGCGCCCGTCCCGTTCACCTCCGGCTGGCCCATCAGCGCCCCGACGTCGCGGCCGAGGTCGAGCTGCGCCGAGTCGCCGCGGGCCGCGAGGTCCGAGCGGTCGATCGTCACGTGGCCGCCGCCCCACATCTGGTCGTTGCCGCGCATGTGCGAGCGGTCGGCCACGACCACGAAGGGCTCGGGAGCGGTGTCGGCCGGCGCGCCGGTCGGCGACGGGTAGAAGTGCATCGTGGGCCGGCTGCGCGCGTAGGTCTCGACCGTGTCCCGGATCCCGGGCGCCGCGCGGTAGTAGTCCAGGTTGGGGCCGTGCAGGTCCGAGCCGGTGCGCAGGTTCTTGGTGTAGACGTTGCCCTCCGCGTACAGCCGCTCCTGCCGCAGGTAGTACGTCACCTTGTCCGCGTCGAGCAGCGAGGTGCTGTCCCGGAACCGCACGTTCCGCATCAGGTACAGCAGGTCGCTCCCCGGGTACCAGGCCACGGAGTCGGCGTACATCGTCGTCGGCTGCCCCAGGCAGTGGGCCCACACGCCCCCGCCGGCGAACGTGTCGTAGGCCCCGTTGTCGAGGTGGAACTGGCTGTGCCGGCTGGTGTCGATCTGCACGTTGCAGGTCGAGCCTGCCCCCTGCTGCGCGGCGGCAGGGGGGGCGGCCGCGAGGGCGAGCGCGAGCACCAGGAGGCCCCGCATCCTAGCGCGCGGGCATGACGAGCTGGCCCGCCGTGCCCTTCGCATGCTGGGTGCTGCAGTTGACGAACGAGGGGTCGCACGTGAAGCCGACCCCCTCGAAGTGCTGCGTGCCCTTGTCCGCCACGTACGGCCGGTCGGTCCGGACCTCGTTCTTGGTCGGATCGTATTCGAGGAACGGCGTCCGCAGGTGCGCCTGGTCCGCGAGGCGCACGACCAGCACCGAGTCGCGCGCCCACATCTGGTTGGTGCGGGTGAAGTAGGCGCCCTTCTGCCCGGTCAGCACCGACTGCGGCTCGCCCAGCTCCGAGTAGAAGGTCACCTTGAGGTGGACGAGGTCCACCCGGCCGCTGTTCTCGTACATGAACGCGGTGTCGGCCTGCAGGAACGCCTGCTTCACCCCGTTCTTGGTGAGGAACTGGGTGAGCCCGAACATCACCTGGTCGGCGCTGTCGGCGGCCGCGCCGGTGGCGGAGACGTTCCGGTCGGGCGCGCCGCAGGCGACCGCCAGCGCCGCCGCCAGGGCGCCGGCCAGGAGCCTCCCCGCCGCGGCGGCCGCGGTCACACCGCCCCCGCGCGCAGCAGGTCGTGCAGGTGCACGATGCCCAGCAGGTGGCGCTGCTCGTCCACCACCGGCATCGCCATGATGCCGTGCTGCTCGAGGTGGTTCACGGCCGAGCTGCCCAGCTCGTCGGGCCTGGCCAGCTTGGGGGTGCGGGTCATCACCTCGCTCACCGGCACGTCGAGGAAGTCGGGCCGCTTCTCCATCAGCCGCGTCAGGTCGCCGGCCGTGACCACGCCGGTCACGACCCGGCCCTCGTCCACCACCACCACCGTGCCGCGCCGCTCGGCCAGCAGCAGCACGCACTGCCGCATGCTCGCGCCGGCGTCGAGGGTCGGCAGGTTCTGGGTGACCATCACGTCGCGCACCAGGAGCAGCAGCCGCCGGCCGAGGGCGCCGCCGGGATGCAGGCGGGCGAAGTCCTCGGCCTTGAAGCCCTTCGCCTCGAAGACCGCCACGGCCAGGGCGTCGCCGAGCGCCAGCGCGACGGTGGTGCTGGTCGTGGGCGCGAGGTCCAGCGGGCAGGCCTCCGCGGCGATGGACGCGTCGAGCGTGACCTCGGCGTGGTGCGCCAGCGTCGAGCTCGGTCCGCCGGTGATGGCGACGATGGGCACGCCGAGCCGCTTGAGGAACCCGACCAGCGGGAACAGCTCGTCGGTCTCGCCGCTCTTCGAGAGCAGGATGGCCACGTCGTCGCGGCCCACGATGCCGAGGTCGCCGTGCACGCTGTCCACCGCGTGCAGGTAGGTCGCCGGCGTCCCGGTCGACGTGAGCGTGGCCGCGATCTTCCGCGCGATCACGCCCGATTTCCCCACCCCCGAGACCACGATGCGGCCCCGGCAGCCCACCACCAGGTTCACCGCGTCCGCGAACCGCCCGTCGAGCCGCTGCGCCAGGGCCGCCACGGCGGCGGCCTCCTGCACCAGCACCTGGCGGCCCTGCTCGAGGGCCCGCGCGGCCGCGTCAGCGTGCTGCGACATCGCCCCGCTCCCGCAGATAGGTCCGCACCGAGTCCGTCCAGGCGCCGCGCGCCTGGAGGAAGGCCTCGGTGAACTCCCGGATGGCGCCCCGGCCGCCCCCCGCGGCGGTCGTGTAGCGGGCCGCCTCCTTCGCCTCGCGGCAGGCGTTCGCCACCGCCACCGGCAGGCCCACGCGCCGCAAGAGCGGCAGGTCGGGGAGGTCGTCGCCGATGAAGCACGCCTCCTCCCAGCGCGTCTGCCGCCGGGCCAGGATGGCCTCGAAGGCGGGCAGCTTCCTCGCCCCCGCGTCGGCGCAGAACTCGTCCACCTCGAGCTCCTCGGCGCGCAGCCGGGCGGCGTCGCCGGCGCGGCCGGTCACGATCGCGACCACGAGGCCGGCGGCGCGCAGCAGGTGCACGCCCAGCCCGTCCTGGATGTCGAACCGCTTGAGCTCCACCGGCTGGCCGCCCGCCGTGCCGATGTACAGCCCGCCGTCCGTCATCGTGCCGTCCACGTCGAAGCCGACGAGCTTCACGCGCCGCGCCACCGCGGGCTCAATCACGCGGCGGCCCCTCCCGCGCCGCGCGCCACACGTCGAGGGCGCGCCGGACGACGTCCTCGAGCGCGTCGAGCGGAATCATGTTGGGCCCGTCGGAGGGCGCGTGGTCCGGGTCCGGATGCGTCTCGAGGAAGAACCCGTCGGCCCCCGCGGCCGCCGCCGCGCGGAGCAGCACGGGGATGAACTCCCGGAGGCCTCCGCTCGCGCCCGCTTCGCCGCGGCCCGGCTGCTGCACGCTGTGCGTGCCGTCGAAGACGACCGGCGCACCGCACGCGGCCTTGAGCCGCGCGAAGCTGCGCATGTCCACGACCAGGTCGCCGTAGCCGAAGAACGTCCCCCGCTCGGTGACGGCGACGCTGGTGGCGCCGCCGCTCCGGACCTTCTCGACCGCGCCCGCCATGCCCTCGGGCGTCATCCACTGCCCCTTCTTCACGTTGACCGGCTTGCGGGCCCCGCCCACGGCCACCAGCAGGTCGGTCTGGCGGCACAGGAACGCGGGCACCTGCAGCACGTCGGCGACCGCCGCCGCCGCGGCCACCTGCGACGTCTCGTGCACGTCGGTCAGGATCGGCAGCCCGGTGGCGCGGCGCACCCGCTCCAGGGCCGCGAGCCCCTCGGCGAGGCCGGGCCCGCGCGCGGCGGCCAGCCGGGAGCGGTTGGCCTTGTCGAAGGACGCCTTGTAGACCACCCGGACGCCGAGCCGCCGGCCCAGCTCGGCGAGCCGCTCGCCGACCCGGAGGTTGAGCGCGTCGTCCTCGACCACGCACGGGCCGGCGATGAGGAACGGCCCGGGACCGAACGGCGCGGCGGCGCTCACGGCCTACGGCGTCACGGCCGCCGCGGCCGGCGCGCCCGCGCCCGCCTCGGAGCGGTGGCGCCGCACGTCGCAGGCGGCGGCGATGAAGCTCGCGAACAGCGGGTGCGGCCGGGTGGGGCGCGACTTGAGCTCGGGGTGGAACTGGCAGCCGATGTACCACGGGTGGTGCGGCAGCTCGATCATCTCCACCAGCGACCCGTCCGGCGAGAGCCCCGTCAGCCGCATGCCGTGCTCGGCGAACAGGTCGCGGTACCCGTTGTCCACCTCGTAGCGGTGGCGGTGCCGCTCGCTGGTCTCCGAGGTGCCGTAGATGCGCGCGATCTGCGAGCCGGGCCGCAGCCGGCAGGCGTAGGCCCCGAGGCGCATCGTCCCGCCGAGGTCCTCCACGTTGCGTTGGGAGGGCAGCAGCGAGATGACCGGGTTGCCGCACTCCGCCTCGAACTCGGACGAGTTGGCGTCCGCGATCCCGCACACGTTGCGGGCGAACTCGATGATCGCCACCTGCATCCCGAGGCAGATGCCGAAGAACGGCAGCCGCTTCTCGCGCGCCGCCTCGGCCGCCTGCACCATCCCCTCGATGCCGCGGATCCCGAACCCGCCCGGGATCAGCAGCGCGTCGTAGGGCGCCAGCAGCTTCACCGCCGTGTCGAAGTCCGTGAACCGGTCGCTGGAGATCCACTCCATCGACACGCCGACGCTGTTGGCGATCCCGCCGTGGGTCAGCGCTTCCTGCACCGACTTGTAGGCGTCCACCAGCTCGGTGTACTTCCCCACGATCGCGATCCGCACCCGGTCGGCCGGCCGCAGGATCTTCTCCACCATGTCGCGCCAGCTCTTGAGGTCGGGCTCCGGCGTGTCGAGGCGCAGCCGCTGGCACACTTCGCGATCCAGCCCCTGGTCGTGCAGCCGCAGCGGGATCTCGTAGATCGTCTTCACGTCCGGCGACTCGACCACGCAGCCGAAGTCCACGTTGCAGAACAGCGCGATCTTGCGCCGCAGCTCCTCGGGCAGCGGCCGCTCGCTGCGGGCGATCAGGATGTCCGGCTGGATCCCGATCTCCATCAGCTCGCGCACCGAGTGCTGGGTGGGCTTGGTCTTGAGCTCGCCGGTCGCGGCGATGAACGGCACCAGCGTGAGGTGGATGAACAGCGAGTTGTCGCGCCCCACCTCCTGGCGGAACTGCCGGATCGCCTCGAGGAACGGCAGCGACTCGATGTCGCCCACCGTGCCGCCGATCTCGGTGATCACCACGTCGTGGTCGGGCGCGAGGCGGCGGATGGCGGCCTTGATCTCGTCGGTGATGTGCGGGATGACCTGGACGGTCGAGCCCAGGTACTCGCCCCGGCGCTCCTTGGTGATGACCGACTGGTAGATCCGCCCGGTCGTGATGTTGTTGGCCTGCGACAGCGACCGGTCGATGAACCGCTCGTAGTGGCCGAGGTCCAGGTCGGTCTCCGCCCCGTCGTCCGTGACGTAGACCTCGCCGTGCTGGAACGGCGACATCGTGCCCGGGTCCACGTTGATGTAGGGGTCGAACTTCTGGATCGTGACCCGGAGCCCGCGGTCCACCAGCAGCCGCCCCAGCGAAGCGGCGGCGATGCCCTTCCCGAGGGAAGACACGACGCCGCCGGTCACGAACACGTACTTGGTCGCCTGCTGCTTGGTCCCGCGCTCGGCCACGCTACGGACCTCCCCTCGTGCGCACGTACGCCTCCGCCCGCCGCAAGTCGTCCTCGGTGTCGATCCCGGGCAGCGCCGCCTCCGCCAGCCGGGCCACGCCGATCGTCATCCCGTGCCCCAGCGGCCGCAGCTGCTCGAGCTTCTCGGCCAGCTCGCTCTCCGTCGGCGCCAGGGCCATCCACCGCGCCAGGGCCGCCGGCCGGAACGCGTAGACGCCCAGGTGCTGCCAGTACCGCACGCCCGCCCCGGCGTCGCGCGGGTACGGGATCAGGCTGCGCGAGAAGTACAGCGCCCGCCCGTCCTCCCGCAGCACGACCTTGACCAGGCTCGGCGACGCCGCGGCGCCCGCCTCGACCGGCACCGCCGCGGTGCCCACGTCGGCGCCCCGCTCCACCTCCGCCACCGCGCCCCGGATCGCCGCCGGCGGCAGGAACGGCTCGTCGCCCTGCACGTTGACGACGACCGCGCAGTCGCCGAACTCCGGCAGCGCCGCCACCTCCGCCACGCGCGAGGTGCCCGAAGGGTGCGACGGCCGCGTCAGGACCGCCCGGCACCCCGCCCGCTCCGCCGCCGCGGCCACCTCCGGCGACTCGGTCGCGACCACGACCGCGTCGAGGGCGCCCGACGCCTGGGCGTTCTCGACCACCCACGCCACCAGCGGCTTGCCCGCGAGGTCCCGCAGCGGCTTGCGAGGGAGCCGCTCCGCGCCGAGCCGGGCCGGAATGACGCCGAGAACCCTAGGGCCGTGCACGGAGGCGGGGCGCGCGTGCAAGAATCACACCGCAAGCTAACAGGGTGCGCGATAACTGTCAAAGCGTTGTGGGAGGCTTACTTACGATTCCGCAGGTGGGGTCCGCAATTTAAGCGTTCGCCGGCCGCGGCGCTAGGGGGCCGGGCAGGTGGCCAGGAAGTTCTCGAGGATGCTCTTGCCCAGCTCCGTGCCGATGGACTCGGGGTGGAACTGGACGCCGAAGACCGGCCGGTCGCGGTGCCGGAGCGCCATCACCTCGGGGTCGTCCTCCCGGTCGGCCGACCAGGCGGTGGCGACGAGGTCGGGCGGCAGCGCCTCCGGCTCCACCACGAGGGAGTGATACCGCATGGCCGTGAAGGGCGACGGCAGGCCGGCGAGCACCCCGGTGCCGTCGTGGCGCACCGGCGAGGTCTTCCCGTGCATCAGGCGGCGGGCGCGCGAGACGCGGCCGCCGAAGGCCACCGCGATCGCCTGGTGGCCCAGGCACACGCCCAGGAGGGGCACCCCGGCGGCGGCCGCCGCCCGCACCAGGGCGACCGAGATGCCCGCGCGCTCCGGCACGCCGGGTCCCGGGGAGATCACCACCCCCCGGGGCCCGGCGGCCAGCACGTCCTGCGGCGTGAGGGCGTCGTTGCGCTCGACGCGCGGCTCCGCCCCCAGCTCGCCCAGGTACTGGGCGAGGTTGTAGGTGAAGGAGTCGTAGTTGTCGAGGACGAAGACCGTCGCCCCGGCTACGGCAGCACCTCCATGACCATCCGCGTCAGCCCGCTCTGCCCCGACGTCATGTCGGTCGTCATGTGCGCCATCCGGCCGGCATCGACGTCCACGTCCATCTCGCCGGTCATCGAGAACCCCTCGTTGGCGCCGTTCATCGAGATGACCGCGATCCGGTGCCCGCCCTGGTGGTCGAGGCGCTCGTACTTGTAGGTCATCGTGATCTGGATCTGCCGGCGGCTCCGGCCCTGGCCGGTGGACGTGGTCATCGTGTCCGTCCACGTGTCGCCGGGGTTGATCGTCCCCTCCGGCCAGATGCGCTGGCGGGGATTGTCGTTCGTGTTGGCGCTGCGGGTCATCATGTTGCCGATGAAGGACGGCAGGCCGGGAGGCGGCGTGACCTCCGACTTGAGCACGTGGCCGCGCGGATCCATCGTCGTCGTGACCGCCATCCCCCGCATCATGTCGGGCGCCCCGCGGCCACCCGCGCCCATCATCGTCGAGTCCCACACCGTGTGCATCACGTAGTTGGGCCCGTCCATCGCCTGCACCGTCTGGGTCTGGAACAGCTGCATCGTCATGCTCGGCGCGGCGGTCGTGTCGGCCGCCTGCCAGATCCGCGTGGTCATCTGGTAGTGGGTGACCTGCCCGACCTGCGGCGTGAAGCGCAGCTGGATCGCCTGCGCGTGCGCCTGCCCGGCCGCGGCCAGCATGGCCACGCCGAAGAAGGCATACCGGCTCTTCATCGCTGACCTCCTCGAGGGTGAAGGACTCGCCGACGTATCGGAAGCCCCGGATCCGGCGCCGGGCGCGCTACGCCCGGGGGTGGAACGTGCGATGGACACTGCGGAGATACTCCCGATCCACCCGCGTGTAAAGCTGGGTGGTGCTCAGGTCCGCGTGCCCCAACATCTCCTGCACCGCCCGAAGATCGGCACCGCCTTCGAGCAGGTGCGTGGCGAACGTATGCCGCAGCGTGTGGGGCGTCACCCGCTTGGAGAGGCCGGCCGCCCGGGCCGACTTCCGGATGATCCCCCAGGCGCCGACCCGCGACAGCGGGGTGCCGCGGGCGTTGAGGAACAGCCGTCCCCGGCCTCCGCCCTTCTCCAGCCTGGGCCGGATCTCGCGCACCCACAGGGC
>DASPSV010000247.1:0-6366 GCA_035623755.1 Gemmatimonadales bacterium | reverse complement strand
CACGATCTCGCGCGCCAGCCGCTTCTCGGCCAGCCG
Source organism: Gemmatimonadales bacterium (assembly GCA_035623755.1). Classification (GTDB taxonomy): domain Bacteria; phylum Gemmatimonadota; class Gemmatimonadetes; order Gemmatimonadales; family JACORV01; genus Fen-1245. The sequence continues at coordinate 6,330 of DASPSV010000247.1, read as the reverse complement.
CTGCGCGGTGGTCGCCCCGACGTTGCCCGCCCCGACCACGGTAATCTTGTTCACCGCTCGACCCCCGCCCGCTCCGCACGGTGTGGTGTGGTTGACGCTTCCGCCTGCAGGCCCTTCAGCACGTCGTACAGCACGATGCCCACGGCGGTCGCGAGGTTCAGGCTCCGGACCGGCCCGGTCATCGGGATGCGGAACACCCGCTCGGGGTGCTTCTCCCGGATCCGCTGCGGGAGGCCGGCGGTCTCGTTGCCGAAAACCAGGCAGGCCCCGTCGGGAATTGCGGCGTCCCACAGCGAGCGCTCGCCGTGCGCCGAGAAGTACCAGCACCGCTCCCGCGCGATGGCCTCCCGGAAGTGGCGCCAGGTCGGATGCACCCAGGCATCCACGGCGTCCCAGTAGTCCACGCCCGCCCGGCGCAGCTCGGCGTCGTCCAGCGCAAAGCCCAGCGGCTCGATGAGGTGCAGCGACGTCTCGGTCGCCGCGCACAGCCGCGCGATGTTCCCCGTGTTGGGCGGGATCTGCGGCTCGATCAGCGCGACGTGCAGCGCCAGGGCTACCCTCCCCCCGGCCGGCCTTCGACCCACCGCGCCTCGCCAGCCAGCCGCTCCTTCTTCCAGATCGGCGCCCGCCGCTTGGTCTCCTCGATGAGGAACCGCGACGCGGCGTAGGCTTCGGCACGATGCGGCGCGGCCGCCGCGATGGCCACGCTCGGCTCGCCGAGGGGCACCAGGCCGGTGCGGTGCCGCAAGGCGATCCGCGCCCCGGGCCACTGCGTCCGCGCCTCGTCCACGATCCGCCCCAGCTCGGCCTCGGCCATCTCCTCGTAGGCGGAGTACTCGATGGACTCCACCGGGCCGTCGTCCTCCGACCGCCGCACCGTCCCGAGAAAGAGCACGGTGCCGCCCGTCCCGGCCGACGCGACGTCGGCCAGCAGCGCCGCGACGTCGATGGGCCGGTCGGTCAGCCACCCGCTCATGGCCCACATAGTTACGCGGCGCCCCGGCGCGCGGCAAGACTCCGCGGCGCCGTCCGCTACCCGCCGGCAACCGGCGGGATGATCGCCACCTCGTCCCCGTCCGCGAGCGCGGCGTCGGGCTTCGCGTACCGCAGGTTGATCGCCACCGCCGGGCTCGGCGGCAGCCGCGCCGCCCACGGCTCGCGCCGCACCGCGGCCAGCACGTCGGCCGCGACGGCCCCCGCGGGCAGCGCCATCTCCAGCGCGTCCCGGCCCGCGGCCTCCGCGTACGAGGCGAAGAGGCGGATCCGCACCCGGATGCCGCCCGCGCCCGCCGCTCCGCGCCCGGCCGCCCCGGTCACGGCTGCGGCCCCGCGATGCCCTGCAGGATCGCCCGCGCGGCCGGGCCCGCCCGCGGGTCCTGCCGCAGGGCGATGGTCCGCACGATGCGGATGCGCACGGTGCCGGAGCGCACCACCAGCCGTCCCTCGTGGCGGTAGACCACCTCGACCTGCCGCCCCGCCGCCTGCGCATAGTGCGTCCGGTAGGCCAGCGGCCACGACGGGTTGCTCGTCGCCACGTCGCCCACCCGGAGCAGCACGTCGCCCGTCACGATGCCGGCCTCGTCGGCCAGGGACCCGGGGACGACCTCGCTGACCACGACGCCGCCCTTCGCCGCCTCCTCCGACCCGACGCCGACGAGGGGCGTGCGGTCCTCGCGCCGGTCCACGGCGATACCCCCCAGCGGCAGTACGCTGTCGTAGGGCAGCGGCTCCCGGCCCCGGATCCAGCGCCGGTAGAAGTCGTCCACGCCCGCGTACCACGGCCGGACGAGGCCCAGCAGGTCCGCGGTGGTGAAGCCGCGCCCCCGCTCCCACGACGACGCGAGCAGCGCGCGCATCACGTCGTCGAGCGAATGGCGATTGCCCGTCGCGTCCCGGATCCGGATGTCGAGCATCAGCCCGAGCAGGGCGCCCTTCGGGTAGTAGTACTGGGCCTCGTCCACCCAGGTCGGGTGGATCCAGGTGTCGACGCTCGCGTCCTCGGCCGACACGATCTCCGCGGCGTCCTCGACCTGCTGCACGTCGGCGTTCATGCCGGCGACGAACGCGTCGAGCGTCCACAGCCCGCTCCGCGCCAGCGCGACGTCGGCGACGTAGTCGGTCACGCCCTCCGACCACCACAGGAGCGGGGTGAACTGGGCCCGGGCGTAGTCGTAGGGCCACAGCTCGGCCGGCCGGATGCGCTTGACGTTCCAGAGGTGGAAGAACTCGTGCGCCAGCAGCGGGCGCGTGAAGTCCCCCAGCGCGCCGCGCCGCGCGTCGGTCGCGAAGAAGCCCTGCGCCACGATGTCGAGCTGCGCGTTCCGGTGTTCCAGGCCGCCCGCCCAGTCGAGGCCGGTCGGCGGCGCGTACACCAGCACCGTGTAGTCGCGGTACGGCGGCCCGCCCATCATCCGGTCCTCGGTGGCCGCGATGCGCCGCAGGGCGTCGGCGACGCTGTCCCACACGGCGGCGGTGAGCGCCGTGTCGGGGTAGAGCGCCAGGCGGATCTCGCGCCCGTCCACCGCGACGCTGTCGAACGCGAACCGCCCGACGAAGGCCGGCGAGTCCACCAGATCGTGGTAGCTCGCCGCGTGGAACCGTCCCGGCGCGCCCGCGGGGTCGAGGCCGGTGGCGATCCGCCACCCGGGCGGTACGTCGATCTCGACGTCGGCGGGGAAGTCGAAGCCGGCGCCGTCGGGGTACGGGAACAGGTTGGTGCCGTTGAAGTAGGCGAAGCCGGGCTCGATGCGGCTCAGTTCCAGCGCGACCGAGTCCGGGTTGGTCGCAAACGCGACCACCACCCGCGTTGCGCCCGCGGTGGCGATCCGCCAGGTGTCCGCGTCCTGCTTGTCCCAGAACAGGGGCCGCCCGTCGTCCGCGGCCGCCGAGAAGCCGTGCACGTAGCGGGCGTAGTCCATGATCTCGTACGACCCGGGCGACCACGCCGGCAGCGACAGGCGCAGCGTGTCCGTCCCGGCGGGCACCGGGAACTCGGCCCGCACGTGGAACGCGCGGTCCGTGTCCCCGTTCACCTGCACGCGATACGAGATGCCCTGCGCCGGGAGGGCGCAGGGCATCGCCAGCAGGGCAGCCAGCAGCCGGGCTAGAACAGCACGCCCCCGGTGATGAAGAACGCGCTGCTGCTCTGGAGCTCGAGCCGCAGCTGGGCGAACGGCGTCACCTTGCCCAGGGGCTTGAAGGCCGTGCCGCCGAACAGGTTCAGGCCCACGTTCGTGGCGCTGCCCGAGAAGCCCCCTACGCTGACGCTGGTGTGCGCGATCGCGAGGCCCGCGCCAGCGTACGGCATGACCGCGGCGCCGGCGATGTCGAAGTGGTACTGGCCGCCGAGGCCCAGCTCCCAGTAGCTCGGGCTCACGCCGAACCCGCTGCTGGGGAAGAAGTAGTCGAACGTGCCCACGGCCGAGAAGTTCTTGGCGCCCGGGATCATCTTCACGAGCCCCACTTCCACTCGCGCACCGATGCCGATCCCGATGCTGTTGCTGCCCCAGCTCAGCTCCGGACCGAAATGGGCCTGGGCGAGCACCGGGCGAACGACGCCCACGGCCAGAAAGAAGATGCCTGCGGCGGTCAGCAAGCGGATCCGTGAACTCACGGAGCCCCTCCTTGGAGTAGGTGAGTCGAACGACACGTTTGGATTCAATCGGTGCGCTCAATATAATGGCAGGCCGCCCAGGGCTGGAGGCCCGATGCCCGTCCGCCGTGGTTTCGAATCCCCGCGCGCCGTCGGCCGCACGCTGTTCGGCGGCGCGACCATCGTCGCCGGCCTGGTGGGCGTCGTCGGCGACCACCGCATGCTGGCCCTCTCCGGCGCGTGCGGCACGGTGTGGTGGGGCTGGGACTTCCTGTGGGACAACGTGGTGGGCCCGCTCGGCGGCCTGTTCACCGGCATGCTCACGGGCTCGGTCACGGTCGAGGAGCCGCCGGACCTCACCATCGACGACACCGTCCGGCTGCTGGAAAGCCACCTCGCGGCCGACGGCGTGCCTCGCCACGTGCAGATCCAGTCGGCCTTGCGGCTGGCCGAGATCTACCGCCTGGGCCGCAACGACCCCGCGAAGGCCGACGCCGTCCTCCAGCGCGTGCGCGAGCGCTGGCCGGATGCGCCGGAGCTCAAGGCCGCGCCGAAATAGAAGAAGGCCGGCGCATCGCGGCGCCGGCCTTCGGGCGATCGGTGGAGCGGCGGCGCTAGGCCTTCGGCGCCATCTGCTCGTCGCGCTCGGCCACCATCCCCCGCAACTCCTTGCTGGGCTTGAACACCGGGACCGGACGGGCAGCCACCTCCACCGGGTCGCCGGTGCGCGGGTTGCGCGCCATGCGGGTCTTCCGGCTGCGAATCTTGAAGGTCCCGAAGCCGCGTATCTCGATGTTCTTCTGCTCGGCCAGCGCGTCCTTCACGGCGTCGAGGAAGCTGTCGACGACGCGGGCGCAGTCCTTCTTGCTGATCATCGGGCCGGCCGTGCGCGCGATCTGCGCGGTGACCCTCTCGACCAGGTCGGCCTTGGTCATCGGCTCCTCCCGCTCCGCGGAGTAGTCCCCCAACCGGGGGACGGGAGGGCTAATGTGGAAGCTTACTCGTTTGATGTCAAGGGGTTGAGGACATCAAGCGCACAAACTCCGCGAAGTGGTGCCTCGCATCGTGCGGTCCGGGGCTCGCTTCCGGGTGGTATTGGACCGCGAAGATGGGCATTTCCCGGTGCCGGATGCCTTCCACCGTGTGGTCATTGAGGTTACGGTGGGTGACCTCCAGGCCGGGGGCCCCGGGGACCCCGGACGAGGCCCCTTCCCCCTCCCCGGCGACCGCGAAACCGTGGTTCTGGGAGGTGATCAGGACCTTCCCGTTCTCCAGCTCCCGGACCGGGTGGTTCCCACCGCGGTGCCCGTACGGGAGCTTGACCGTCCGGGCGCCGAACGCCAGCCCCAGGAGCTGGTGCCCCAGGCAGATGCCGAAGATCGGCGTGCCGCTCGCGGCCAGCTCGCGCAGGATGGCCGGGCTGTAGGAGACCGCCGCCGGATCGCCCGGGCCGTTGGAGAGGAAGACGCCGTCGGGCTTCCGCTCGAGGACCGCCGCGGCGGGTGTGTGGCTCGGGACGACCGTGACCTGGCAATCGGCGGCCACCAGGAGCCGCAGGATGTTCTGCTTCATCCCGTAGTCGTAGGCGACGACCTTGAAGCGGGCGTCGGCCGGTCCGACGGTCTCCCAGGCCTGGCGCGTGACGCGGGAGGCGAGGTCGAGGCCCTCCATGCGGGGGGAGGCCGCGAGCACCTGGCGCGCCTCGTCCGAGGGCTCCTCGCCCACGGCGATCACGCCCTGCATGGCGCCCTTTTCACGGATGTGGCGCGTGAGGCGGCGGGTATCGACCTCCGAGACGATCGGAATGTCGAAGCCCCCGAGCCAGTCGCCGAGCCGGCCGGTGGCCCGCCACGACGAGGCCTCGCGCGACAGCTCGCGCACGATGACCCCGGCCACCATCGGCCGCCGGGATTCGAGGTCCTCGCTGTTGATCCCGTAGTTGCCGATCATCGGCGCCGTCATGGTGACGATCTGGCCGGCGTACGAGGGGTCGGTGAAGACCTCCTGGTAGCCGCTCAGGTTGGTCGTGAACACGACCTCGGCGGGCGTGACGGCAAACGGGGCGCTCGTGGCGCCCCGGTACCAGGTGTCGTCTTCGAGGAGGACGTAGGCCGGGAGGGTCACCGCGCCGGCGTCGTGGACTTGGCCGGCGCCTTCGAGGCACCGAGCGGCGGCGCGGGTGCCGGCGCCGAGCTGCTCTCGAGCGGCAGCGGCGCCAGGGGCGCGGGCGCGGCCTGCTGGGTCTGCTGGTTCTCGAACACCGACCGCGGGACGGACGAGCGCATCGACAGCAGGGAGAGCATGAAGCACAGGGCGAGGAAGATGCCCCCACCCCACCAGCTCGCCTTGGTCAGCAGGGTCGCCGCCTGCCGGTTGCCGACGAAGGCGTCGGTGCTCGACGCGCCGCCGAAGGAGGCGGCGAGCCCGCCGCCCTGCCCCGACTGCAGCAGCACGGCGGCCGCGAGCACGAAGGCGTCGAGGATGAGGAGAATCAGGAAGAAAGTGTACATGGCGGCCCGCAATCTAGCTGGGGTGGTGAAAGATGGTCAACGAGGAGCGGCTGTGAGAGGTGAGGGGTCAGACGTGAGACGTTCACGTGAGAGGTGAGAGGCAACTGCCGTGAGAGGTGGCCTCCTCTCACGGCTTTCGCTTCTCACCTCTAACGTGAACGTCTCACGTCTTACCCCTCACCTCTCACACTCACCTAGCGTTGACCATCTTTCACCACTCCAGCTAGA
>DASPSV010000242.1:0-3212 GCA_035623755.1 Gemmatimonadales bacterium | reverse complement strand
CTACTGGACGCCGAACGGCCACCACCGCCTCGCGGCCCTGAAGCGCCTGGGCGCGCGCGCGGTCACGGCGCTGGTGGTGCCCGAGGCGGAGGTGGCGCGCCGGATCCTCGCGCTCAATACCGAGAAGGCGCACAACCTGCGCGAGAAGGCGCTCGAGGTGAGCCGGCTCGCCGAGGCGCTGGTGGCGCTCGACGACCGCCCGGAGCCGGAGTTCGAGACCGAGTTCGAGGAGCCGTCGCTGCTCACGCTCGGGATGTGCTACCGACAGGACGGCCGGTTCGCCGGCGGCACGTACCACCCGGTGCTGAAGCGGGTGGAAGCGTTCCTGCCGCACCCGCTGTCGAAGGCGCTGGCGATCCGCCGCGAGCGCGCCGACAAGCTGATCAAGCTCGACGCGGCGGTGAGTGATGCGGTGAAGGCGCTGAAGGCGCGGGGCTTCGAAAGCCCCTACCTCAAGGCGTTCGTGGTGGCGCGCGTGAACCCGCTGCGGTTCCAGCGCGGCGCCAAGGCGGAGTTCGACGAGACCGTGGACAGGATGCTCGCGTCCGCGCTCAAGTTCGACCCATCCAAGATCAAGGCCGACCAGCTGGCGAGCGCCGGCGGCTCGGCGGAGGAGTGACCGTGATGCGCAGGACGTCCCTGATGCTCGCCACGGCCGCGTGGGCCGCGGCCGCGGCGTGCGCGAAGCCGAAGCCCGAAGCCGCCGCCGGCGCGCCCGGCGCGGCCAACCCGCCCGCCGCGGCCGCGCTGCCCGGCGACAACGACTCGCTGCCCGTGGTGGTGCTCGAGACCACCAAGGGCCGGATCGTGATGCAATTCGACCGGAAGAAGGCGCCGCAGACCGTCGCCAACATCCTCAACCACGTGAACCACCAGTTCTACGACGGGCTGACGTTCCACCGGGTGGAGCGCGGGTTCGTGATCCAGGCCGGCATTCTCACGGCGGCGGGGATGGAGAAGCAGTCGAGCGAGCCGCCGGTGCCCAACGAGGCGGACAACGGGCTCAAGAACGTACGCGGGAGCGTGGCCCTGGCCCGGATGCCCGACCCCAACAGCGGCGGGGTGCAGTTCTACATCAATCTCGGCAACAACCGGGCGCTGGACTTCAAGGACTCGACGGCCGCGGGCTTCGGCTACTGCGTGTTCGGCAAGGTGATCCAGGGGATGGACGTCGTGGACCGCATCTCGGTCGTGCCGGTGACGCTGCAGGGGAATTACGCGAATATTCCGGTCGAGCCGGTCGTCATTACCCGGGCGTTCGTGCAGGAAGCGAAGTGAAGCCCCGCTGTGAGAGGTGAGAAGTGAGGGGTGAGACGTTCAAGTGAGAGGTGAGAAGCAAAGACGTGAGAGGGTCGTGAGAGGCAAAGAAGAGGCGTGAGAGGGGGCGATCACCTCTCACGCCTTTCGCTTCTCACGAACGTCTCACGCCGTTGCACCTCTCACTTCTCACTTGAACGCCTCACTTCTCACCTCTCACTTCTCACGATCTATCACGCTAACACTCCTCTGCGCCGCCGGCACGATGATGATGTCCAGCACGTTGACGTGTTCCGGCAGCCCCACCACGTAGCTCACCGCGTCCGCCACGTCGTCGGGGGAGAGCGGCCGGAACCCCTCGTAGATGCCCTTCGCACGCGCCGCGTCCCCGTGGAAGCGGACCAGCGCGAACTCCGTCTCCACGTGCCCCGGGTCCACGGCCGAGACCTTGACGCGCGTGCCCGCCACGTCGAGGCACAGCGCCTCGGTCAGCGCCCGCACGCCGAACTTGGTCGCGTTGTAGACGCTGCCCCCCGGGTAGACCTGGTGGCCCGCGGTGCTGCCGATGTTCACCACGTGGCCGGAGCCCCGCTGCACCATCAACGGCAGCAACGCGCGCGTCACGTTGAGCAGGCCCTTCAGGTTGGTGTCGATCATCCGATCCCAGTCGTCCGGATCGCCCTCGTGCAGCTTCGCGAGGCCCGCCGCGAGCCCGGCGTTGTTGAGCAGGATGTCCGGCACCCGGCCCGCCGCGGCCAGCGCCTCCGCCGCCCGGCCCACCGCCGCGCGGTCGCGCACGTCCACGCCCGCCGTCTCGACCTGGACCCGGTGGGAGCGCTTCAGCTCGGCCGCCAGCGTCTCCAGACGGTCCTTCCGCCGCGCCCACAGGACGAGGTCGGCGCCGTCGGCCGCGAAGCGGCGGGCGCAGGAGCGACCGATGCCGGAGCTGGCACCGGTGACGAGAGCGAGCTTGCCGGCGATGCGGGTCATGCCACCCAAGGTAACAGGGGTCGTCAGCGCGCCGCCGCCCGGCGCTCGAGCTCGGCGACGAACGGGGCGAACTCGGCCTGCCACGCCGCGGCCACCGTGTGCGTCCCGTGGCCACGGGTGAGCGGCCCGATCGGGATCAGCACGTAGCGGCCCCGGGGCACGCGCCGGATCAGCGAGTCCATGATCCCCAGCTCCGGCGGGTTGATGAAGTCGTCGGCCGAGTTGATCGCCAGCAGCGGGGCGCGGATCCGGTCCAGCGCCGTGCTCGGGTCGTACTCGCGCGACGCGTCGAACGCGTACCAGACGTCGTTGGCGTCGTAGGCCCGCTCCGCGCCGGCCCGCCAGCGCCGGATGGCGGCGTCCGCCGAGTCGCGGGTCGGCGCCGCCCGCTGCTGCACCACCGGCGCGCTCGACATGACCCACAGCAGCTGGAGGGCCGCCGCGAGGCCCGGCGGCTGCGCGGTGTAGTCGCCGCCCTGCCACGCCGGGTCGTCCCGGATGTCGTCCAGGATCATCCGCCGCATCATGCGGTTGCGTCCCGCGATCGCCGTCGGCAGGCTCGCCAGCGGGACCAGCCCGTCCATGAAGTCCGGGTACGTCTCGCCCCACACCCAGGTGTGCATCCCGCCCATCGAGGTGCCCATCACCAGGAGCAGGTGGTTCACGCTGAGGCACCCGGTGAGCAGGACATGCTGCGCCGCGATCATGTCGTCGTAGGTGTAGTGCGGGAAGCGCGCGTGCAGGCCGTCGCTCGGCTTGCTCGACGCGCCGTGGCCGATGCCGTCGGGGAAGATCAGGTAGTGCGTGGCGGTGTCGAGCGCCTCGCCTGCCCCGTACAGCTCCGCGAACAGCGGATTGAGGAATTGCCGCCCGCTCCCCGTCGTGCCGTGCAGGATCAGGACCGCGTTGCGCACGACGCCGGCCGCGTCCTTCCTCGGCCGGCCCATCGTCATGTAGTGCAGCTT
>DASPSV010000239.1:0-14574 GCA_035623755.1 Gemmatimonadales bacterium | reverse complement strand
CGGCGTGCGCCGTGTGGCAGTTGGCGCACAGCGCGGCGCGCCGGGAGCCCACCTGCGTGGCCTGGCCGTGGTAGTTCTCGCGGAACGTGGCGCCGTAGGCGGCGTGGCAGCGGGTGCAGGTCTCGGCGAAGGCGAAGTGGGCGGCGCTGTCGGCCGGGTTCCGCACCGCGTGGCCCTCGTGGCAGTCGACGCACGTGGCAGCCGTGTCGCGGCCGAGCGGGGCCGCGCTCGCGGCCTGGCGGGTGGCGAGCTGGCCGTGCGTGTCGGCCCAGTACTGCGTCGCCTCGCCCGGGTGGCACGCGGCGCAGCGCCGCGCCATCGCGACCGGCACGCCGTGCGTGGCCGGGTCGCGCAGCGGGCGGATCGCGTGGCCGCCGTGGCAGTCGGCGCAGCCGGCGGTGCGCGCGTGCACGTCGCCCGGGGCGGGCAGCTTCCGGGCGTGGCAGGCCGCGCACGAGCGGCTGACGTCGGCGCGGCCCGCCTCGGTCCGGTCCCACGCCACGGTGCGCACGCCGTGCGCGCCGTGGCAGTCGGTGCACGCGGTCCCCTTGCCCGCTCCATGCACGCTCGCGTGCAGGACGGCGTCCACCGTCGCGTGACAGCTGGAGCAGGCGATCGGGGTCGCGGCCTCGGGCCGGTGCGGGAACTGGAGCGCGCCAGTATGGCACGCGACGCACGGCAGCGCCGCGTGGGCGCCGCCCGCCGCGGTGTCCGGCGTCACCACCAGCGACGCGCGGAACTGGCCGCGCGGCACCGCCTGCTCGAGGAACTCGCGCGAGGAGTGGCAGCGCAGGCAGGTGAGCGACGCGGCCGCGGCCCGGCCTCCTCCGGGGGCGCGCTGCGCCCGGGCGGCAGGCACCGCGAGCGCGGCCACGAGCAGCGCCGTCATCGCGATCAGCCCGTAGCGCTTCATCCGGGTGCGCACCTGGTGGCGGCTCAGCCCGAGCAGCTCCGCCGCGTGCGACTGGTTGCCGTGGGCGCGGTCGAGGGCCTCGACCAGGAGGCGCCGCTCCACCTCGTCGAGCTTGACGCCGTCCGAGGGCAGCGCCGCCGCGGCCGCCGGCCGCTCCATCGGCGCTGCGACCTCGGGCGGCAGCTCCCGCGCGCCGATCGTCTCGCCGTCGGTCAGCAGCACCGCGCGCTCGATCACGTTCCTGAGCTCGCGCACGTTGCCCGGCCACGGGTAGGCGGCGAGCATCGCCTGCGCCTCGGGCGCGATCTCGCGCACCTTCTTGCCGAACTCGCGGTCGAAGTGCGCCACGAAGTGCTTCACCAGCGGCAGGATGTCCTCGCGCCGCTCCCGCAGCGGCGGCAGCGTGATCGGGATGACCCGCAGCCGGTAGAACAGGTCCGCCCGGAACCGCCCCGCGGCGACCTCGGCCGCGAGGTCGCGGTTGGTGGCGGCCATGATCCGCACGTCCACCACCAGGTCCCGGGTGCCGCCCAGCCGGCGGAACGTCTTCTCCTCGATGAACCGCAGCAGCTTCGCCTGCACGCCCGGCGTCAGCTCGCCCACCTCGTCGAGGAACAGCGTGCCGCCGTCCGCCATCTCCACCAAGCCGCGCTTGGCCGCGTGCGCGTCCGTGAACGCGCCCTTCTCGTGCCCGAACAGCTCCGACTCCATCAGCGTCTCGGGCAGCGCCGAGCTGGTGACGTTGAGGAACGGCCCGCTCGAGCGCTTGCTCAGCCGGTGCAGCGCCTGCGCGATGGCCCCCTTCCCGGTCCCGCTCTCGCCCTCGATCAGCACCGTGGTCGCGTCCACCGCCGCCAGCCGCTCCACCAGCTCGAACACGCGCTTCATCGCCGGCGACTCGCCGATCACCGTCGTGCCGGCGTGCGAGCTGCGGTCGCGCAGCGCCGCCACCTCGCGCCGCAGCGCCGTCATCTCCAGCGCCTGCTTCACGGTCGCGACCGCGCGGTCGAGCGTGAACGGCTTCTCGAGGTAGTCCTTCGCCCCGAGCTTCAACGCCTCCACCGCCGAGCTGACCGTGGCGTGCGCCGTCATGACGACCCACACCGTCTGGCCCTTGGGCGCGAACTCCCGCAGCAGGTCCAGCCCCTCGCCGTCCGGCAGGCGCAGGTCGATCAGCGCCACGTCGGGATCCGCCGCGTCCAGCGCGGCGCGCGCCTCCGCCAGCGTCGTCGCCGAGGTCACCTCCAGCCCCTCGCGCCGCAGCCGCTCGGTCAGCACCGTCACCAGCAGCGGGTCGTCTTCGAGCACCAGCAGCCGCTCGCCGGCCATCTATGCCTCCCCGGCCTTCCGGGGCCCCGCCCCGCCGCCCGCGAGCGGCAGGGTGATGTGGAAGGTGGTCCCCCGCCCGACCTCGCTCTCCACGCTCACGCGGCCGCCGTGCGCCGCGACCACGCGCGCCACCAGCGGCAGCCCCAGGCCCGTGCCCAGCGGCTTGGTGGAGACGAACGGCTTGAACACCCGCTCGAGGTTCTCGGGGGGAATGCCGACGCCCGTGTCCCGCACGTCGATCTCGGCCGCGTCCCCGGCGAGCCGGGTGGTGATGGTGAGGCGCCCGCCCTCGCCCATCGCCTCGACCGCGTTGACCGAGAGGTTGAGGATCGCCTGCTCGAGCCGGGTGGGATCGCCCGAGAGCGGCGGGATGCGCGCGTCGTAGCGGCGCTCCACCGTCACGCGGTCCGCGCCCGGCAGCCCCGCCAGGCGCGCCAGCGCGCCGTCGATCACCGCGTGGAGGTCCAGGGCCTGCGCGTTGAGGCCGACCGGGCGGGCGAGGCTCATCAGGTCGCGGATCGTCTCGTCCACGTGCTGCAGCTCGTCCTCGACCTTCACCAGCAGCCGCCGCTCCGCGTCGCTCATCGCGTATTCCTGCGTGATGAGCTCCATCGCGCTCTTGATCCCGGCCAGCGGGCGCTTGATCTCGTGCGCCACCTGCGCCGCCAGCGCGCCCACCTCCGCGAAGCCCGCCTGCTCCTTCAGCGTGCGCTGCTGCCGGGCCGCCAGCCGCACCGCCTCCTCGTCCTTCTCCAGCAGCCGGTCCACCGAGGCGCCGAGCCGGCCCAGCTCGTCGCGCCGCTCGAGCCCGATCCTGACGCCCTGCTCCCCGGCGCTCGCGCGCGCGATGCCGCGCCGCATCTTCCGCATCGGGCTCACGACCTCGCGCTCCATCATCGCCCCGAGCACCACCGCGTACCCGAGGCACAGCAGCGCCGTGAGCACCAGCCCGTAGATCCGCCCGCGCCGGATGGCGTCGTCGATCCGGCGGACGCTCAGCACCAGCTCGAGCGTCGCCCGCCCCCCAGGCCCCCCGGCGCCGGTCACCGCGACCACCGCGCTGAGCGTCGAATCTCCCCGCCCGCCAACGACTTGGCCCTCGGGCGGAATGTCCCAGGGCCCCGGCAGCGCGGCGCCAGGACGGCGCCGGCCTTCCTCGCCGTAATCGCTCGACAGCAGCACCGTGCCGTCCGGCCCCACGAGCCGGTAGCCGAGCGCCGGCGGGCGGGCCACCATCCGCCGCAGCTCCTCCCGCACCTGCCCCACCTGCCCGTGCGCCAGCGCCGCCTCGACCGGGCCCTGCGCCGCCGCCACCGCGATCAGCGCGTGCTCGCTCGTCAACGCGAGCTGCTCGCGCTCCCAGTACCGGAGCGAGAGCGTCGTCGCCACGCCCAGCACGACGAGCAACGCCCCCAACGCGGTCCAGAGGACCTTCGCCCGGATGGACAGGTCGCTCAGCTTCATCCGTGGCCCAAAATGCGCAATCCGCGTGCCATGTTGCACGCGGATTGCGCAATCAGCGACAGCGACTGGAGCTAGAGGGCCAGAAGTCCGACTGCGGCTCCTGCAGCTGCGTGCGCGGCGACCGCCGTCCCGAGACCGCGGCGGAAGTAGATAATCCCGAACAACACCGCCGGAATTGCCATCCTCGCGACCGCGTAGGCGATCACGGTCGAGGCGCCCGGCAAGCCCAGCGCCGTCATGTCCGGCCAGTGGAGCAGCAGGTCAGCGACGGTCGCCACGGCGATGGCGAGCCAGACCGCCCAGCTCTTGTCCTTCGGCATCAGGCGCACGGCCAGGGCGAGCGCCGCGGTGAAGACGAACAGCCGCAGGAACAGCTCGTCCGTGACGGCGTTCGCGACCGCGAGCCCCATCGCGGGCAGCAGGCCCACCCGCTCGACGTCGGTCGGCAGGCCGAGCGAGCCCTTGTGGAACGGCGCGGCGAGCGCGGCCACCAGGATGCCGGCGCCGATCGCGATGCCGGCCCGGAGCGCGATCGCCTTGCCGGCGTTCACCCGGTCCAGCACCCGCGTCGTCGGGAAGAGCGGCATCGCCTTGCGCAGCACCGCGAGGCCCGCGGTGATGATGGGGCCGTAGAACCAGAAGGTGGCGCCGAGCGCGAGCACCGCGGCGCCCGGGTAGGTCAGCCGCACGTCGGTGAACCAGATGGTCGGAGGCTGGATGGCGAACGCCGCCAGCAGCGCGACCAGGGTCGCGCCGACCATGATCGTCCCCGGCACGCGGTCCGGCCAGCGCCGGTAGGCGAGCTGAAGCGCGTGCAGGCCGGTGCTGCCGGCGAAATAGACCGTCGCGGCCATCGCGACCCAGGCCAGCGCCGAGATCACGGTGCCGATGACGTGGTGCCCCAGCAGGGCGAGCGGCATCGCGGCCACCCAGCCGGCCACGGCCCACGAGAGCAGCAGTCCGAACGGATAGTAGAACAGGCCGTGGAGCATCGCGCTCGCGGCCTGGCGCGGGGTCGTGCCTTCCGGCCGGCCGGCGATCCCGAGGATCACGCCGTGCACCAGGCCGACCACGGCGCCGATCGCGAACAGCACCGCGCTCCCGAGGAGCAGCAGGTGTCCGCTCATCCGGTCCGTGGCGATCATGGCGACGACGGCCGCGCCGCCGAGCAGCATGCCGGTCGCCAGCGACCACGACATGGCCACCGCCGCCGGCAGCTCGAGGCCGCGCTGCGGCACTGCGGGGTTTCCGTGCGCGGAGTTCTCTCGCGCGATGTTGGGCTCGTTCATGTCCATCTCCTGCCAGGTTGCGGTCGGTGCTGCATTCACTCCGACCCCTTCTAAGGCAGGACCGGGACCACCGGAGCCCGGGGCGGGCTGCCGGTGCGTAATGCGATTGGGTGTAAGGGTTTAGGGTGTGGGGTGTGGGGTTTGGGGCCGCTCCGCCCCTCCCCCGAGCTGCGCGGGTCTGCACACACACTGTTCCGTTCGGGCCAGCGGGCGGACAGCGGTTCGCTATTCCATCAGGAACTGGAGCGACGCGCCGGGCTCGTGCTCCGTCGGCTCGCGGCCCCCGACGAACACCCGCGCGGGCTTCGGGCCGAGGAGGTCGAGCCTCCGGCCCTCGACGCGCAGGATGCTGCCCTCCCGGAGGCCGACGACTCGTGCGCCCGGGTTCGCCGTGACGAATTCCAGCAGCCGCTCGGCGCGCGTCTCGCCCGCGTGGTCCGGGATCACCGCGTCCGTGTAGTGCGGGTTGATCTGGAACGGCACGAGCGCGAGGGCCTCGAGGCTCGGCGGCTCGACGATCGGCATGTCGTTCGTCGTCCGGATCGTCGGTCCCGCCACGTTGGCGCCCGCGCTCCATCCCACGTACGGGATCCCCTCGCGCATGCGGGCGCGGATCGCCCGCACGAGGCCGGTGTCGTACAGCTGCTTCAGGAGGTGGAAGGTGTTCCCGCCGCCCACCACGATCGCCTCCGCCCGGCCCACGGCGGCCGCCGGATCGCCCTGGAGGTGGGCGCACTCGAGCCCGTACCCCCACGCGCGCAGCTTGATGCCGACCGACGCGGCGAACGCGTCGTACGAGACGCGCACCGCGGCGTAGGGGACGAACAGCACGCTCCCGACGTCGCTGCCGAGGAACGACCGGATGGGCTCCGCGGCGTGCTCGAGGTACTCGCCGCCGAAGTTCTTCGAGTTGCTGAGGAGCAGGAGCCGCGGCCCGGCCACTACCGGCGGGCCCCGCGCTCGCACCGCTCGACCGGCCGCCGGCCGGCTCCGCTCACAGGTACCGGGCGACGGCCATCGCGGCTACCGCCACGAGCAGCAGTGCGGCCACCCACTGGGCGCCGCGCGTCGCGAGGCCGCGCAGGCGCTCGATCTCCGCCATCCGCGCCTGCCGGTCGGGGCCCTCGGCCAGCTTGGGGAGCTCCTGCCCGAGAGCGATGGCCCGCAGCATCGAGCGCCGCGTCACCGCCATGCCGATCGCGAAGGCGACGATCGCCGCCGCGGCCCCGACGCTGAACGCCTGCCCGGTGCCCGACGACCACCACGCGTCGCCCAGGGCCCGCGCATCCAGCCAGTACAGGGTCAACCCGGCCAGCATGGTGAGGACGGCGATCCCCGGCACGATGCTGAGGTAGCCGCGGCGGATGATCTGCTGCGCCACCTTCATCCCGTCAGGCCCGGCGTCGCGGATGCTCGGCTGGACGAACGTGACGAAGAAGAAGATCGCGCCGGCCCAGTAGACCCCGAGCACGATGTGGAGCAGGCGCAGCGCGACCAGCAGGGCGTGCATGGATCCTCCGTGGGTGTCAGGCGCGCGGAGCGTTTCCCCGCGGCACCTCGCTCGTGAGCGCGTGCAGGTTGCCTTCCATGTCGTGGAAGTGCGCCAGCCAGACGTCGCGGTCGGCCAGCTGGCCCACGACGTGCGGCTCGCCCTCGAGCCGCGCGCCGCGGTCCTTCAGCGCCTGCCAGGTCGCGGCGAGGTCGGCGACCCGGAAATAGACGATCGAGGGCGCGTGGTCGAGCTCCGGATGGCCGGCGTCCGGGAGCGCGAGCATCAGCCGCGTGCCCCCGCAGTCGAAGAACGCCGCGCCCGGCACCTGGAACAGCAGCGCGAGGCCGAGGGTGTCGCGGTAGAACGCGACGGCGCGGGGCAGGTCGTGCACGACCATCGCGATCTGGGCGACGCCCGAGATCACGGCAGGCGGATTCCGGGGAGGCCTCCGGTGAGCCCGCGCAGCTTCTGCTGGAGCTGCGCCTCCACGTCGTTGAGCTGGCCCTGGTCGTCGGTGAGGCTCTTCAGGGGGCCGGTGTCGAGCGCCGCGAGCTTGCCGCGCGCCGCGCCCACCTGCTGCGCGAGGAGGCTGTCCACCCGCGCCTTCACCTGCCCCTCCACCCTGCTCACCTCGGCCGAGATGGCCTGCCGCAGCGCGTTCGCGACCTGGCCGCCGACGTTGGACGACACGTCCACGCTCGGCGAGGCCAGGCTGCCCGAGATCGAGGCCTCGACCTCGACGTTCCGCATCGAGGAGACGGCCCGCCAGACGAGCCCGTCGAGCCACGCGCTGCTGCCGAGCGGCGCGGCGGCGGCCGCGGCCGTGTCGCCCGAGCGGATCCAGCCCACGCTGTCGGAGCGCACCAGCCACCGGCCGCGCACGGCGTCGCCGTTCCGCGCCAGCGCGACGTCCACGGTGCCGGTCCTGAGGTCCATCCGCGCGTTGCCGATCCCGAGGTCCACCGCCGGCAGCCGCACGCCGGCGAGGTCCGCCGTCACGGAGTCGCGCGGCACGGCGCCCGTGTGGTCGAGCGAGCCCGCGACCGCGATGCTCTCGGGACCCGCGACGGCGCCGCTCCGCCGCGCGAGGAAGGTGAGCGGCTTGCCGTACACGGCCGGCTCCGTCGTCGCGCCGGTGAGCCGGCCGAGGTAGGCGCCGGCCATCGTCGTGCGCCCGCCCAGGTCGAAGCTGCCCTCGGCGAACTCCACCAGGAACGTCGGCCAGCGGTGCAGCTTCGGGAAGGCGAAGGTCGTGCCCGCCATCCGCGCGCGCTTGGGGCCCGCCTTCTGCTGCGGCGCCGTGCCGGTCGCGAGGTGCCGGTCGGCCAGGCGGGTCCACAGCAGGGTCGGCACCAGGCGCTGCAGCGCCGCCGGCCCGAACAGCGCGGCCGCGATGTCCTTGGGATCGAGCGAGGGGATCTGGACCATGCGCCGGGCGTAGGCGTAGTCGTCGGCGCGCGCGCGGTCGAGGGCCGCGACCTGCTGCCGCAGCGAGTCCACCTGCGCCGTCGCGTCGTGCTGCAGCGACGTCAGGCGGTCGCGCGCGCCCTTGACCGCAGTCAGCGTGGTGCGGATCGCGTTCGCCGCGTCCCGCGCGCCCGCGATGCCCAGCGTCCGCAGGTTCGCGTTGCCCAGCCGCGCCACCAGCGCCCTGGCCGAGTCCACCACCGGCCGCGGATCGGCCGCGGCGACCCGCCGCCCCAGCGAGCCCTGGAGCGAGTCGCCCCGGGCGGCGAGGCCCCTCGCCAGCACGATCGTGTGCAGGCTGTCGGGGCTCACGCGCGCCACGTTGACGGCCTTCCCGAGGCCCCCGAGATCGATCGTCGGCAGCTTCACCTTGTGCGACCAGTCGTCCACGCCCGAAGCCACCGACGGCCCGCCCCCGGGCGCCGTCGCGGCCTTCTTCGGGGGCAGCGCGCCGGAGGTCGTGCGCGCGGTGTTGAACCGCAGCCCGCGCACCGCCACCGTCTCGGCCACGAACTTCTTCTCCAGCAGCGCGCGGACGCTGAGGTCGAAGTTCAGCTCGTCCACCTCGAACAGGTTCGTCATCGGCTCGCGCGGGTTCGTCACCGCGAGGCCGCGGAGCACCAGCGAGCCCTGGAACAGGTGGAGGCGCGCGGACCGGAGGTCCACCTTCGCGCCGACGGCCGCGGTCCCGCCCGCCTCGATGCCGAGCCGGATCAGACGGTCCACGTACAGGGTCCAGAACAGGACCACGAGCAGCACGAACAGCCCGAGCGGGATCACCGCCTTCCAGCGGAAGATCTTCACAGCTTCCACCCGGTGAGCGACTTGTAGGTCGAGTACCACCCCGAGGCGGTCAGCGCCTGGAAGAACCGCATCTTCCGCAGCCGCTCGTAGACGTGCTCCCGGTACTTCGCGACGCCCCGGCGCGCCAGGAAGAAGATCGGGAGGACGAGCACCACCCAGACGACGAAGCTGCCGAGGACCACGGAGTTGTTGAAGTTGGTGAACGGCACCACGGGGACGTTGTAGAGCGTCGTCCACAGGCCGCGCAGCGCCGGCGCCTGCAGCAGCGCCGTGCCCACGGCGTCGAACAGCGGATCGAGGGCGAACCCCAGCGGCACGGCCAGCGTCCAGCCCAGGAACACGCCCGGCAGCGACAGGTTGAAGATCAGCGCGCATCCGAACAGCACGAGGTTGTGCAGGTTCATCAGCGGCGTCAGGCCGAACACCGCGCCCAGCGCGACGCCGGCGGCCACCTGCCCGGGCGTGCCGTCGGAGTTGAGCGCCTTCACGAGCTGCTGAAGGAGCTTGAGGAAGAGCATCGGGCCACGTTACGGGGCGGAGCCCGCGGTGTCAATGCGGGCGGGAACCCTGCCCGGGGGCGCCCGGTATTACCTTCCGACCATCCTCAGCGAACGACCAGCAGCCGGAGACGTGCCGTGCTCATACGACGGGCGCCCGACATCCGATCGTCCGAGATCACGCCGGAGCGCGCGTACCTGGACCGGCGCGCGTTCGTCGCGGCCGCGTCGGCGGCGGCGGTGAACGTCGCCTTCCCGGCCGCCGCCCGCGCGCGCACCCGCCGCGGCGGCGACGACGACAAGCCCAACTCGTACCAGGACATCACGCATTACAACAACTACTACGAGTTCGGCACCGGGAAGGAGGATCCGGCCGACAACGCCGGCGGCCTCCACGTCCGGCCGTGGAAGGTGGAGGTGTCGGGCGAGGTCGCGAAGCCCGGCCAGTACGACCTCGACGACCTGCTGCACGGGCAGACCGTCGAGGAGCGGGTCTACCGCCACCGCTGCGTCGAGGCGTGGTCGATGGTGATCCCGTGGAACGGGTTCCCGCTCCGCAACCTGATCGGCCGCTTCCAGCCCACCTCGCGCGCCCGGTTCGTCGAGTTCACCACCCTGCTCCGGCCGGGCGAGATGCCGGGCCAGCGCGACGCGATCCTCCCGTGGCCGTACGTCGAGGGGCTGCGGATGGACGAGGCGATGCACCCGCTCACGCTGGTGGTGACCGGGCTGTACGGCCGCCCGCTCCCGAACCAGAACGGCGCGCCGCTCCGCGTCCACGTGCCGTGGAAGTACGGCTTCAAGAGCGCCAAGGCGCTGGTGCGGATCCGGTTCGTCGAGACCCAGCCGCAGAACACCTGGAACGTCGCGGCCCCGAACGAGTACGGCTTCTACGCCAACGTGAACCCCGACGTGGACCATCCGCGCTGGAGCCAGGCACGGGAGCGGCGGATCGGCGAGTTCTTCCGCCGGCCGACGCTGCCGTTCAACGGCTACGGCGACCAGGTGGCGTCCCTGTACGCCGGGATGGACCTGCGGCGCTGGTTCTGAGGCGCGTCTGAGCCCGCGCGCCGTCCGGCGGGCCGTGAAGGCGGCGCTGTTCGCGGCGTGCCTCGTTCCGCTCGCCGTCCTCGCGCTCGACCTCGTCCGCGGCCGGCTGGGCGCCGACCCGATCCGCGCCACCGAGCTGCGGCTCGGCATCTGGGGCCTCACGCTGCTGGTGGCGACGCTGTCCATCTCGCCGCTGCGGCGCCTGACCGGCTGGAACGCGCTCGGCGGCTACCGCCGGATGCTCGGCCTGTTCGCCTTCACCTACGTCACGCTGCACTTCCTGACCTGGTTCGGCGTGGACCAGTTCTTCGCCATCCGGTACATCGGCCGGGACCTCGCCAAGCGGCCCTACATCACGGTCGGGTTCGCCAGCTTCCTGCTGATGATCCCGCTGGCCTTCACCTCCAGCGCGGCGATGGTGCGGCGGCTCGGCCGGCGCTGGAAGACGCTGCATAGCCTGGTGTACCTGGCCGCGCTGGGCGGGATCGTCCACTTCGTGTGGGAGGTGAAGGCCGACCACACGGTGCCGACGCGCTATGCGGTCGTGATGGTGGCGCTGCTGGCGCTGCGGTTCCTGCCGGCGCGCTCGCGCCGTGCGGCGGCGGCGCCCGCCGCGGCCTAGAAGCAGAAGCAGGACGAGGCGCCGCTGCCGCTCGGGCCGAACCTCGGATTCACCACGTTGTTGAAGATCGAGCCGAAGGTGTAGCTGATCGAGTAGTACACGTAGTAGGTGTACTGCGTCGCCAGCTGCCGCTGGCGCGCCACGATCTCGAGGGACGTCGCGCCCGCCGCCGGCAGGTAGAGCTGATCGTGCACGGCGCTGTAGCTGCCGGACGCGCCGACCGACAAGCCACGCACCAGGTGCACCGTGAACCCGCCGTACAGGCCCGCGTCGTACTTCCGCAGGTCGTTCAGGTACTCGGTGCCGTTGAGCGACACGCTCACGGTCCCCCACTTCTCGATGAGCGAGAGTGCCACCGTGAGGGCGTGATTCGGCATCGTCTCGGCGGTCTTGCCGTAGAGGGTGATCTGGTCGTAGACGTCGCGCTCGAGGTTGACCGCGTACAGGAACCGCAGCTGCCGGCGGGTGGACTGCTGGTACGGGAACAGGTCGTACTCCACCGCCGGGCCCACCACGTAGTTGTAGTCGCGGTTGTAGTACGTGGACGACTGGGCGGTCGCCTGCGCGCCCGCCGACCAGTGCCTCCCGAGGCTGCGGACCAGCATGCCCGAGAACGTGAACGTGTGGGTCGGGCTCACGAACCAGTACAGGTTGCCCAGGCTGTCCGGCACCTGGTACGCGTTCCGCGTCCAGCTCCCGTACACGCTCAGCTGCGTCTTCCAGGCGTCGGTGATCCGGTTCGCCGACAGACTGGCCGAGGTGTAGCTGTAGCGGTCCGAAGCGTCGCCGTTCGCGTTCGCGGACGTGCCCACGCTGAACACCCAGTAGTTCCACGGGTCGTGCGGGTGCTGCGCGGGTCCCGCGCCGGGCGGCAGGCCGGCGCGCCGCACCTCCAGCTCGCCCGCCAGCGGCGTCTGCGCGGCGTAGCGCACCAGGCCGAGCGACATGGCGTGCGCCAGACCCCGGCGCACCGCGTCGTCCGTCTCCGCCGGCCGGGACACGTAGCGCAGCGTGTCCGCCCGGCCTTCGAACTCCTGCTGGCCGATGAAGGTCAGCGTGTACTCCGTGCCTCCCGCCGCCGTGCCCTGGGTGCTGACGAGGATGTGGACCTGGGCATCGTGCCGGTCGCGCACCCAGTTGACCCAGGTGATCTCGGTGCGGAAGAAGTCGAAGTCGCACAGGCTGCAGTCGAGGTAGACGTGCAGCGCCTCGGGGGCGGGGCCGCGAGGCGGCGGAGGCGGCAGGGGCTCCTGGGGAGCGAGCAGCGCGGCGGCGAGCAGCAGGTGCAGCATGGATCCGGGCCGGTTGCGGTCGGGTCCAATGCTGCACCCCGGCGTCAGGCGGGCGTCAGTCCGGCGTCAGGGAGGCGCGCGGAATCCCCGTGGCGCGCGGGGGGATCGTTCGGGACCGGCGCGCCGGCCGGGCATGTCCGTGCTCGTCCTCCACGCCCGGCTCGAACGCGGGCGCCGTCAGTGCTTCCCTCCCCGGTGCAGACGGCCCCCGCCCGGGTGCGGCCTGGGCTTCGGGCTCCCCGCGTGCGGCTCCTCCGGCGCGGAGTGCCGCGCCGGCGCCGCCGGCCTGGCCGGGGGGTGCCGCGGCCCGCGCCCACCGGTCCCCGCGGGCGCCGGCGCACCCGAGGCCCGGGCGCGGGCCACCGCCCGCTGCGCGCGGTGCGCGGCCAGACGCTCGGACAGCGGCACCTCCAGCTTCTCGGTGGGCTTGCGCGCGTAGTCGAACCCGGGCAGCGTGACCCTGGGCAGCCGCCGGCCGACGGCGCGCTCGATCGCCGCCAGCTCGGCCTCCTCGTCCGGCGCCACGAAGGTGAACGCGTCGCCCGTGGTCTCGGCCCGCGCCGTGCGGCCCACCCGGTGGATGTAGTCGTCGGGCGAGTTGGGGACGTCGAAGTTCACCACGTGGCCCAGCGCCTCCACGTCGATCCCGCGCGCCACGATGTCGGTCGCCACCAGCAGCTTGACCTCGCCGCTCTTGAAGCCCGCCAGCGCCGCGGTGCGCTGGCTCTGGCTGCGGTTGCCGTGGATCTTCGCGTTGGTGAGGCCGTGCCTCGTGAGGAACTCGGACAGCCGGTTGGCGCGGTGCTTGGTCCGGGTGAACACGATGGCGTCGTGCACCACTCCCTGCTTCACCAGCTCCACGATCAGGGCCGACTTGAGCTCCCGCGCCACGGGGTACACGGCCTGGGTGATGCCGACCGCCGGCGCCGCCTTCCGCTCGAGGTTGAGCGTCACCGGATGGCGGAGCAGCTCGCCGGCCAGGCGCACGATCTCCGGCGGGAGCGTGGCGCTGAAGAACAGCGTCTGGCGCCGCGCGGGAATGTGCTTCAGCACCCGGCGGATGTCCGGCAGGAAGCCCATGTCGAGCATCCGGTCCGCCTCGTCGATCACCAGGACCTCGAGCCGCTCGAGCTTCGCGTACGGCCGCGAGAAGTGATCCAGCAGCCGGCCGGGGGTGGCGATGATGACGTCCACGCCGCTGCGGAACGCGTGCTCCTGCGGCTCCATCCCGACGCCGCCGAACACCGCCGCGCCCGTCACCGGCGTGTGCACCGCCAGCTCCTCGAGGTGCTCGTGGATCTGCGCCGCCAGCTCCCGCGTGGGAGCCAGGACCAGCGCGCGCGTCACCCCGCGAGGCTTGAGGCGCAGGTGCTGGAGGATGGGCAGGAGGAACGCGGCGGTCTTGCCGCTCCCGGTCATCGCGCAGGCCAGGACGTCCTTCCCCTGCATCGCCGGGGGGATCGCCTGCGTCTGGATCGGGGTAGGACGGGTGAAGCCGAGCTCGCGAATCGCCCGGAGCAGCGTCGCGTCGAGGCCGAAACCGGTGAAAGCCATGGACCAAGGTAGACGCGCGTGCCGGCCGGCGCCAACGCGGCGCGGGGCCCGCGCGTAGTCGGTGCACCCCCAACCCGAAGGCAGGTCGATGATCCGAACCGTCGCCGCGGCGTTCGCGCTGCTCGCCCTGATCGCTCCCACGCCGCGTGCCGCGCGGCCGGCCGGCGCCCCGTTCCGGCTCGTGCTCGCGCCCGGCGGCAACGAGGCGCGCTGGCGGGTGCGGGAGCGCCTGGCCTCCTTCGACTTCCCGAACGACGCCGTGGGAACGACGCGCGACATCGGCGGCGCCATCGTGGTCGGCGCGGACGGCAAGCCGGTCGCGAAGGACTCGCGGATCACGGTGAACCTCACCACGCTGAAGAGCGACCGCGAGATGCGCGACCGCTACATCCAGCGCCGCACCCTGGAGACGGACCGGTTCCCGACGGCGACGCTGGTGCCCACCGACTTCCAGCGCCTGCGGACGCCGCTGCCGGACACCGGGAGCTTCACCTTCGAGCTGGTGGGCGATCTCACCGTCCACGGCGTGACCAAGTCCACCACCTGGCTGGTGACGGCGGTGGCGAAGGACGGCGGCTTCTCGGGGACGGCGCAGACGCGGGTGACCTTCGAGGACTTCGGGATGGCGCAGCCGCGCGTCCCGATCCTGCTCAGCATCGAGGACGAGATCAACCTCGAGTTCCAGTTCGTCTTCGTCCGCGACACGACCTTCGCCGGCTAGCCGCTAGAGCTCCACCTCGACGCCGATCCGGGCGGTGCGCGCGGGCGCGTGGAACCGCCACGCGCCGGCGACCGAGTCGT
>DASPSV010000203.1:0-15109 GCA_035623755.1 Gemmatimonadales bacterium | reverse complement strand
CTGCCGACCATCGCCTCGAAGCGCTGGGTGTTCGAGCAGTACGACACCTCGGTCCAGACCGGCACGGTCCTCGGCCCGGGCGGCGATGCCGCGGTGCTCCGGGTGCGGGGGACGAGCCTCGGGATCGGCGTCACCTGCGGCGCGAGCGGGCGCTACGTCTGGCTGGACCCCTACGAGGGCGGCAAGGCGGCGGTCGCGGAGGCGGCCCGCAACCTCGCCGTGACCGGGGCGCGGCCGCTCGGCATCACCGACTGTCTGAATTTCGGCAACCCCGAGAAGCCGGAGGTCTTCCACCAGTTCCGCGAGGCCTGCCGCGGCATCGCCGACGCGTGCCGCGCGCTCGACACGCCGGTGACGGGCGGCAACGTCTCCTTCTACAACGAGAGCCCCGCCGGGGCGGTGCTCCCGACCCCGGTGGTGGGCATGGTCGGCGTGCTGGCGGACGCCGCCGCCCGGGTCCCGGCGCCGTTCCAGCGCGCCGGCGACGCCATCCTGCTCCTGGGCCGCCCGCGCGGCGAGCTGGGGGCGTCGCAGTATCTTTCCCTGCTCACGGACGAGGTGTTCGGGATGCCCCCGCGCGTCGACCTGGCCGCGGAGCGCGCCCTCGTGGACTGCCTCGTCGCCTGCGCGCGGGAGGGCCTGCTGGCGTCGGCGCACGACGTGTCGGAGGGCGGCCTCGCCGTCGCCCTTGCCGAGAGCGCGGGGCTCGCGCTGCTGGGCGCGGACGTGCGCCTGGAGCCGCCGGCGGGCGCGAGCCCGGCCGCGACGCTGTTCGGGGAGGACCAGGGCGTCGTCGTGGCCAGCGCGCGGCCGGAGCGGGTGGGGGCCGTGGCGGAGGTGGCGCGGCGCCACGGCGTGCCCTGCCGGGTCGTCGGGGCGGTGGGCGCGCCGGACGGCGAAATCCGCATCCGCGTCGGCGACGTCCAGGTGGCGCGGCCGGTGGCGGGATTGCGGCGGATCTACGAGGACGCCCTGCCGCGGCGGCTCGACGGGGCCGGCGGCACACAGCTTGCGCGGAGCAGCTAGGCTCGATGTGCGGCATCATTGGCGTCGCGAATCACCCTGAGGCGGCCCGCCTCGCCTATCTCGGCCTGTACGCGCTCCAGCATCGCGGGCAGGAATCCGCCGGCATCGTCTCCGTGGACGACGCCGGCGTGGCGCGCACCCACCGGGGCATGGGCCTGGTGTCGGACGTGTTCTCCGAGGGGGTGCTCGACAGCTTCGAGGGCACGACCGCCATCGGCCACACGCGCTACAGCACGGCCGGCGCGAGCGTGCTGGCCAACTCGCAGCCGGTGCTGGTGCGCTTCCGCGGCGGGACGCTGGCGCTGGCGCACAACGGGAACCTCACCAACGCGGCCGAGCTGCGGCGCGAGCTGGTGGACGGCGGGAGCATCTTCAGCTCCACGATGGACTCGGAGATTCTGGTCCACCTGATCGCGCGCTCGCGCCACGACGATCCCGCGGACTCGATCCGCGAGGCGCTGGGGCGCGTCGAGGGCGCGTACTCGCTGGTGATCACGGTGAACGGGAAGCTCTACGCCATCGTCGACCCGCGCGGCTTCCGGCCGCTGCTCCTGGGCAAGGTGGGCGACGCGCCGGTGGTGGCGAGCGAGAGCTGCGCGCTGGACATCGTGGGGGCACGCGCCGTGTGCGAGCTGGAGCCGGGCTCGTTCGTGCGCATCGACGGCCGGGCGATCGAGTACCTCGAGCCCCTGCCGGCCCGCCCCGAGGCGCGGTGCGTGTTCGAGCTGGTGTACTTCTCGCGCCCCGACAGCCTGATCTTCGGGGAGAGTGTGGACCAGTTCCGGCGCCGCCTCGGCCGCCAACTGGCGCGCGAGCAGCCCGCCGCCGGGTGCGACTGCGTGTTCTCGGTGCCCGACTCGTCGAACGCCGCGGCGCTGGGCTTCTCGGACGAGTCCGGCATCCCGCTGGAGCACGCGCTCATCCGCAACCACTACGTGGGCCGCACGTTCATCCACCCGGGCCAGGCGGGCCGGGACGCCAAGGTGAAGATCAAGTACAACACCGTCCGCGAGGTCCTGGCGGGCCGCCGGGTGGTCGTCGTGGACGACTCCATCGTGCGCGGCACCACCAGCCGCGGCCTGGTGGACATGATCCGGCGGGCCGGGGCGGCGGAGGTGCACTTCCGCGTCGCCTCGGCGCCGATCGTGGGGCCGTGCTACTACGGGATCGACACGCCGAACCGCGACGAGCTGATCGCCGCGACCCATTCGGTCGAGGAGATCCGCGCCTTCCTGGGCGTGGACTCGCTCGGCTACCTGTCGCTGGAGGGCATGGTGGGCGCCGGGACCCGCGATGCCGGCCGTTTCTGTCACGCCTGCTTTACCCGGCACTATCCCACGCCCGTGCCGCTCGAGGCCGCCAAGCTGCGGCTCGAGGCCGGCCGGGAGACAACCCAGAAGGGCATGGTATGAGTCGCTACGTCTATTCCTTCGGCGCGGGCCGCGCCGACGGGTCCGCGCAGATGAAATCGACGCTCGGCGGCAAGGGCGCCAACCTCGCCGAGATGACCAACCTCGGCATTCCGGTGCCGCCCGGCTTCACCATCAGCGCCGAGCTGTGCAACGCCTACATCGAGCGCAAGACCTACCCGCCGGAGCTGAAGGGCGAGGTCGAGGCCGCGCTGAAGAAGGTCGAGCAGATCATGGGCCGGACGTTCGGCGCCGCCGAGCGGCCGCTGCTGGTGTCGGTGCGCTCCGGCGCCGCGGTCTCGATGCCCGGGATGATGGACACGATCCTGAACCTCGGCATGAACGACACCGTGGCGGCCGCCCTGGCCAAGGAGACGGGCAACCCGCAGTTCGCCTACGACGCGTACCGCCGCTTCGTGCAGATGTATGGCGACGTGGTGCTCGGCCTGAAGGGGAGCCGGAGCCCGTTCGAGCCCCTGCTCGCGGCGAAGAAGAAGGCGAAGAAGGTCGAGCGCGACATCGACCTGCCGGCCGAGGACATGAAGGCGCTGGTGGGCGAATACAAGGCCGCGCTCAAGAAGCTGCTGCCCGCGGGATTCCCCGAGGAGCCGCAGGCGCAGCTGTGGGGCGCGATCGAGGCCGTGTGGCGCTCGTGGATGGGCGACCGCGCGGTGGCGTACCGCCGCATCCACCACGTGCCCGAGACGCTGGGCACGGCGGTGTCGGTGATGGCGATGGTGTTCGGCAACTTCGGCGAGGACTCGGGCACCGGCGTCGCGTTCACCCGCGATCCCTCGACGGGCGAGAAGCGCTTCTTCGGCGAGTTCCTGGTCAACGCGCAGGGCGAGGACGTGGTGGCGGGCATCCGCACGCCGGAGCCCGTGGCCCTGATGGAGAAGAAGTTCCCGCCGGCCTACAAGCAGCTGGTGGAGACCTACCAGCGGCTCGAACAGCACTACAAGGACATGCAGGACCTCGAGTTCACCGTCGAGCGCGGCAAGCTGTTCCTGCTCCAGACGCGGAACGGGAAGCGCACCGGCGCGGCGGCGGTGCGCGTCGCGGTCGAGATGGCCGAGGAGGGGATGATCACCGAGCAGGAAGCCCTGCTCCGCGTCTCGCCCGACGCGCTCGACCAGCTGCTCCACCCGATGGTGGACCCGGCCGCCAAGGTGACGGTGCTCGCGACCGGCCTGCCGGCCTCGCCCGGCGCGGCGGCGGGCCAGGTGGTGTTCGAGGCCCACGAGGCGTTCGAGTGGGCCAAGGACGGCAAGGCGGTGGTGCTGGTCCGCGCCGAGACCTCGCCCGAGGATATCAAGGGCATGGCGGCGGCCAAGGGCATCCTCACCGCGCGCGGCGGCATGACGTCGCACGCCGCGGTGGTGGCGCGCGGGATGGGCAAGTGCTGCGTGGTGGGCGCCAAGGGCGTCGAGGTCGACGAGGCCGCCGGCGTGTTCCGGTCCAACGGGCGCGTCGTCAAGCGCGGCGACTGGGTCACGCTCGACGGGTCCACGGGGCGGGTGATCGACGGGCAGGTCAAGCTGGTCGAGCCGAAGCTCTCGGGGCACTTCGAGAAGTTCATGCAGTGGGCCGACCGGGAGCGGAAGATCGCCGTGCGCACCAACGCCGACACGCCGGGCGACGCGAAGCGGGCGCGCGGCTTCGGGGCGCAGGGCATCGGGCTCACCCGCACCGAGCACATGTTCTTCGAGGGCGACCGGATCGCGGCGATGCGGGAGATGATCGTCGCCCGCGACCTCGAAGGCCGGAAGAAGGCCCTCGCCAAGCTGCTCCCGATGCAGCGCGGCGATTTCGAGGGGATCTTCACCGCGATGGACGGCTACCCGGTCACCATCCGCCTGCTCGATCCCCCGCTGCACGAGTTCCTTCCCCACGAGCCCGACCTGGTGGCCGCGCTCGCCAAGCAGATGGGGATCAGCGCGCAGCAGCTCGAGGCGATCGTCGAGTCGCTGCGCGAGGCCAACCCGATGCTCGGGCACCGCGGCTGCCGCCTCGGCATCACCTACCCCGAGATCACCGAGATGCAGGCGCAGGCCATCTTCGAGGCCGCCGTCAACGTGGCCGCGAAGGGCGTCAAGGTGATTCCCGAGGTCGAAGTGCCCCTGGTCGCGACCGTGGCCGAGTTCCGGAACCAGGAGGCGATCGTGCGCCGCGTGGCGGCCGAGGTGTTCGCGAAGGCGAAGCGCGAGGTGCACTACCTGGTGGGCACGATGATCGAGCTGCCGCGCGCGGCGCTGACGGCCGACGAGATCGCGCAGGCGGCGGAGTTCTTCTCGTACGGGACCAACGACCTGACGCAGACCACGTTCGGCCTCTCGCGCGACGACGCAGGCCGGTTCCTGCCCGCGTACGTGGAAGCGGGCATCCTGTCGAACGACCCGTTCCAGGTGCTGGACCAGGGCGGCGTCGGCAAGCTGATCAAGCTCGGCATCGAGCTCGGCCGCAAGGTGCGCAAGGACCTGATGGTCGGCATCTGCGGCGAGCACGGCGGGGAGCCCTCGAGCGTGATGTTCTGCCACGACGTGGGGATGGACTACGTGTCCTGCTCGCCGTTCCGGGTGCCGATCGCCCGGCTCGCGGCCGCGCAGGCCGCGCTGAAGGAGAAGGGCGCCGAGGACCGGACCGGCGCGACCGTGTGACGGCGGCGCCCGCGCGAACCGCGGGCGCGCCACACTCTCTCGGAGGGAAGCGCTCATGAACCGACACACCTCCCGCTGGGCCGCCGCCGGCCTCGCGCTGGCCGCCTTCGCGGCCGCCGGGCCGCTCGCGGCCCAGGCCGACTCCGGCCGCACGCAGGCCGACTCCATGCGCCCCGCGGCCGGCGCCCCGGCCGCGACGCCGTCCGCGGTAACCAAGGCGGAAGCGACCCCCGTCCCCACCAGCCAGCTCGCTCCGCCCACGGGCGTGCCGGGCTACCTGCTCTCGCACGCCCGGGCGCTCAACCTGACGCCCAAGCAGCTGGACCGGGTCCACAAGGTGCAGGACTGGCTGAAGGGCGCGGACTCCACGGCGCGCGCCCAGTGGCAGCAGCTGACCGGCGGGCGCCCGGTGCGCTCGATCCCGCCCGCGGAGCGCCGGCGGCTCGGGCCCGAGCTGCAGCCGATCATGCAGCAGCTGCACGCCAACAACGCGGCCGCGCTCGACTCGGTGGACGCGATCCTCACCCCGCGCCAGCAGCAGCGCCTGCAGGCCGCTCTCCAGGAATACCGGCAGCGGATGCAACGCCGGGCGCACCCCGGAGCGCAGGCGCCCGCGCAGCCCGCCCCGGCGCAGCAGCCGACGGCGCCGCCGCCCGCGCACCCGTAGTCCCTCGCGGCCGCAGCACCGACGGGCCGGGCCTCCTCGCGGGGTCCGGCCCGTCGCCTTCCCTGCCTTAACGGGGCCAGCCGCCGCCCGTCAGATGGGGCGTAACCGGAGCACGGGATGAAGGAGGTTTCGGTGAGCACCATCACATCGAGGATCCGCGCGGCGGTCGGGGCCCTGGGCATCGTGGCCTTCGCGTCGCCGCTGGCCGCACAGACGCATCATCGCGGGGCGGAGATGCGGTACGCGGCCCAGTGGGTCGGGCGCAGCCAGGCGTCCGTCCGACAGTTCAGGGTCTGGCCGAGGGCGCGCTGGTGGCGGCCGCGGTACGCTCGCGCCTTGGTGGTGGCGGGGCCCGCCTGGCGGCCCGGTCCGTGGCGGCGGGCGTGGATCCGGCGCGACGCCGACTGGAGGTTCGGGCGCCGTGCCTGGCCGGCGTACGGAAGGCCGTGGCGCCGGGCGTGGATCGGCTGGCGCTAGCGCGCTGGCGGAGTTGCAGGTGAGGTGCTGGTGAGTGGCAGGAGGCCGGGCCTTCCGGGGGGGGAGGCCCGGCCTTCTGTTTCCGCGTTCAGTCGATTCCCGTCATCCCCCGGCCGCCTTCATGCCCATCGCGCCGAGCGCGGAGAGCAGCACGAGCAGGATCGCCCAGGCCACGATGGCGGCGGTCCACGCGGCGCCCTTCGACGCCTTGCCCAGCACCTGCAGCCCGACGGCGGTGATCGTCACCTGCCAGATGGACAGCGGGCCGATGCCGGCCAGCAGGAACCGCATGAACGCGCCCAGGTTGGCGTCCGCCGGCAGCAGCTGGTCGGCGCCGAACGAGACGTAGACGTCCCACACCGAGGTGATGGAATCCACGCCCCGCATCGACAGCACGACGAACGTCAGCACCTGCTGAAGGATCGCGATCGGCCAGGCGAAGATCGTCACGGTCAGCATCTTCTTGTACGACGTCTGGCCGCCCATGCTCGTCACAATGACGTAGTAGATCCCGGCGCAGATCGCTGCGAGGATCAGGACGGTCAGCAGCCCCGTCACGAGGCCGATGAGCGTGGCCGCGGCGCCGGCGCCGCCCGCCGGGACCGGCTGGTTCAGGTGCTGGAGGACGATCTCGCGCACGCGCGCCTGGAACGGCCGCTGCAGGATCTGGAGGACCACGAACGCCAGGCCCACCACCAGCCACGGGATCCAGAACGTCGGGGCCTCGCGCTGCTCCTCGAACACGGCGCGCGGGGTGAACGGCGCCCGGATCAGGCGCCACACGTCGGTGACGAACGGGGTGTAAGCCGGGGCCGATGTGGCCTCAGGCTGCGGGGCTGCCATGCACGCTCCGGGGAAAGGTCCGCCACCAAGCTACATGCGTCGCCCGGAAACGAAAGAGGCAGGGTGTCGGCGGGGCGCCGCCGCCGTGGGCGCTCACGCGGCGCCCGGGCGGCGCGCGCTTGCGCCGCGACGCAGGATCGCGCCACGTTTCGACCATGCATCGCAAGGACGCGGAGTGAGGACGACCAGCGACGCCGGCCGGCTCAGCGCGGCCGCCCGTACGGCCGCCGTGCTCGTCGGGATGCTCGGCGCATGGGGATGCGGCAAGGAAGCCGCCGGACCGCAGCACTTCGCCGCGTCGAAAGTCGCGGCGGGCGCGCAGCACACCTGCAGCCTCACGACGACGGGCGGGCTCCTGCACTGCTGGGGGTGGAACCGGTACGGCCAGCTGGGGCTGGGCTCGGCGGACTCGACCCCGCACGGGGCGCCGGCGGCCGTGACCGGCGGGCTCGCCTTCACGGCGCTCAGCGCCGGCGGCTACCATACCTGCGGCGTGACCGGCGCCGGAAGCGCCTGGTGCTGGGGCTACGGGCTCCGGGGCCAGCTCGGCGACGGCGCGACCGGCGACACCGGCCGGCCCGTCGCGGTGTCGGGCGGAGCGAGCTATGCGGCGGTCAGCGCGGGCCTGCTCCACACCTGCGCCCTCGCCGGCGGCGCCGCCCAGTGCTGGGGCTACAACGTCTACGGCGCGCTGGGCATCGGAACGGCGGACACGACGCCGCACGCGACGCCCGCCGCCGTGCTGGGCGGGCACACGTTCGCCGCGATCGGCGCGGGGGCTTACCACTCCTGCGGCCTGACCGCGGCCGGCGCCGCGTGGTGCTGGGGCTACAACGTCGACGGCCAACTGGGGAACGACACGACCGCGAACTCGGCCGTGCCCGTCGCGGTCGCCGGCGGCCTGACGTTCGCCTCCCTCAGCGTGGGGGGGTATCACACCTGCGGGCTGACGGCGGGCGGGATCGCCTACTGCTGGGGGGCCAACGGCTACGGGCAGCTCGGCAGCGGCACGACGGCCGCCAGCACGGCCCCGGTGGCCGTGGCGGGCGGCCTCACCTTCGCGTCGCTGAGCGCCGGGTTGCTCCACACCTGCGGACTGACGACCGGCGGCGCGGCCTGGTGCTGGGGGTACGACTACGCCGGCCAGCTGGGCAACGGCTCGTTCAACGACGATTCCGTGCCGACCGCCGTGCTCACCACGCTCAGCTTCGCGACCGTGTCCGCCGGCGGCTATCACACCTGCGCCACGACGTCCGCCGGCGCGGTCTACTGCTGGGGCTACGACGACTTCGGCCAGCTGGGCGACGGCTCGACGTCGGCGTCCCCGTTCCCGGTGACCGCCTCGAGCCCCTGAAGGCCGGGACTCACGCCGCGGCGGACACCGGGCGCGTCAGGCCGGCTGGTGCTCCGCCGCCTCCGCTTCGGCCTTCGTCCGGTGCACCGTCCGGCCCGGGTGCTGGGGCGGGGTGTAGATCGTGTACAGCTTCACCGGCCTCGTGGCCGACGCATTGACGACGTTGTGGTACGTGCCCGCGGGCACGACCACGGCGCCCCCCGCACCCACCACGTGCTCTTCCCCGCTGCCGAACACGAACTTCGCCGCGCCCTGCTCAATCCGGAAAAACTGATCCACCTGCTCGTGCACCTCGGTGCCGATCTCCTCCTGCGGCGCCAGGCACATCGCCACGAGCTGCAGGTGCTCGCCGGTGAACAGCACGTGCCGGAAGTCCGTGTTCGTGCTGGTGGTGTTCTCGAGCAGTCCGACGTAGCCGGTCATGGTCATCGCCTCCGCGCTGGGCCGTGCCGTGCCGCGGGCGTGCCGCCCCGCGGCGCCGGAGGCCAATGTGCACGCCGGCCCGCCGCCCGAAAAGGACGACCGGGGTCGGGATTGGACCTGCGGGCGAGGGCCCGGACGCTCGGCGCGGGAGGACAGGGACCGAAACGAAGCGCGGCGCCCGATCGGGCGCCGCAGCGAGTGGAGGCGCGGGGAATCGAACCCCGGTCCGAGCAGCGATCCGCAGCAGCTTCTACGTGCGTAGCTCGCGATTCACGCTGCGACCACCGGCCGGCTCACGAGCAGCCTGCCTGCAGCCCCGCCCCGGTGACATCTCGCCGTACGCGCCGTGGCGCCACGCACGACCAGCCTGACTTTTCGATACCCGAGCGTCGCCTCAGGCGGGCTCCATCTCGGGCAGGTGCATAAGGCGGTTAAGCCTTACGCGGCCATCGCAAGGTTCGCGTTGGCATTTGAAGCGTTCCCAGAGGTTTAGCGAGGATCCAGGAACCTCGGCACGCTGCCACCACCCCACGATACCCGTCGAATCCAGTCGCCCCCGTGCGACCTCACAAATCTAACCACCCTACCCGGTGGTCGCCACGACCTGGTCGCGCCCCTGGTTCTTGGCGCGGTACAGCGCGCGGTCGGCCGTCGGCATGAGGTTCTCGGGACTCGGGATGGGGATCGGCGACGCCGACACGCCGCACGACAGCGTCAGCGGATGGTCCACACTGCCGTGCCGGAACGGCCGCCGGGCCAGCGCCGTCCGCAGCCGCTCGGCCACCTCCATCCCCAGCGCGAGGTCGCCGCCCGGCAGCCACACGGCGAACTCCTCGCCCCCGATGCGCGCGGCCACGTCGGCGCCGCGGAGCGCCGTCTTGAGGAGGCTCGCCACGTGCTTCAGCGCCGCGTCGCCCGCCGGGTGCCCCAGGGTGTCGTTGATCCGCTTGAAGAAGTCGAGGTCGAGCAGGACCAGGGCGGAGCGCGCCGCGTCGGCCGTGGCCATGGACCGCTTGAGCGCGCGCCGGTTCGCCAGCCCCGTGAGCTCGTCGGTCTCCGCCTGGCGCTCCGCGATCGCCACCTGGTGGGCCGGCCCCAGGACGGGGGTGAACCGCCGCGCCAGCTTCTCCAGCTCCTCGACGACGGTGCCCGGCGTCATCGGCGGCTCGCCCAGGGCGAGCACCGCGCCGTCCACCCGCGCTCCGAACCGCAGCGGCACGGCCACCCCGCCCCGCAGCGGGCGGCGCCGGTCGCGCGGGCCGGTCTGCACGAAGGTCTCGGTCGCCAGCGCCACCGTCGGCGTGCCGTCGGTGATCGCCCGCCCCGCCGACGAGTCCGGGTCGACCGGGTAGCCGATCAGCCGCGGATCGCAGCCGGCGGAGACGGCCACGATGGCGATCGGCCCGCCGTCCGCGTCCCGCATCACGACCACGCACGGCAGGCCGACCTGCTCCGACGCGCGGTCGGCCAGCACGCGCGCGAGGTGGTCGAGCTTGGCGTCCACCGGCAGGCCCGTCGCCGCGTCCGCCGCCCGCAGCGCCGGAAGGCTGCCGCTGGACAGCGGCTCCGACGGGCGGACGCGGCGGTTGACGACGGCGACCGCGGCGGCCCAGCCCCCGGCGGCGCCGAGCGCCATGCCGAACAGCCACAGCGCGAGCCCGGTCACGCCGTGGCGAGCGCGGCGCCGGACGCCAGGTAGTCGGCGAAGATGCGCTCGACCTCGGCCAGCGTCGCGACCCGGTGCAGCTTCTCGCGCAGCGTCGCGGCGCCCGGGAGCCCGCGGGCGTACCAGCCGAGGTGCTTGCGGAACTCCAGCACCGCCTTGGGCGTGTCGCCTTCGAGCTCCATCGCCAGGCGGGCGTGGTCGAGCGCGGTCTGGAACCGT
The DNA here is from genome assembly GCA_035623755.1 of Gemmatimonadales bacterium. Taxonomy (GTDB): domain Bacteria; phylum Gemmatimonadota; class Gemmatimonadetes; order Gemmatimonadales; family JACORV01; genus Fen-1245. The sequence continues at coordinate 4,368 of DASPSV010000203.1, read as the reverse complement.
TCCTCCGCCGCCGGCGGCGCCGGCGCCGGGCGCCCGTCCAGCAGGGCGCGCGCGTCGCGGAAGATCCACGGGTTGCCGAACGACCCGCGCGCGATCATCACCCCGGCGCAGCCCGTCTCGCGCCGCATCCGCACCACGTCGTCCGCCCCGGTCACGTCGCCGTTCCCCACCACCGGGATACGGAGCGCCTCGACACACCGGGCGATCTCCTCCCACCGCGCCGCGCCGCCGAACATCTGGGTGCGGGTCCGCGCGTGCAGGGTCAGCATCCGCGCGCCCGCGTCCTCGCAGCGGCGGGCGATCCCGACGGGGTCGCGCGTGGTCTCGTCCCAGCCGGAGCGGATCTTCACCGTCACCGGGAGCGGCGTGGCGCCCACCACCGCGCGGATGATCCGCTCCACCAGGTCGAGATCCTTCAGGCAGCCGGACCCGCCGTTCCGCTTCACGACCTTCTTCACCGGGCAGCCGAAGTTGATGTCCACGTAGTCGGGGGCGAACACCTCCGTCACCAGCGCCGCCGCCTCGGCCATCGCCTCCGGGTCCGACCCGAAGATCTGGATGCCGATCGGGCGCTCCACCGCGTCGAACGACGCCATGTGCAGCGAGCGCTCGCTGCCGCGCCGCAGCCCCTCCGAGGAGAGGAACTCGGACACGACCACGTCGGCCCCGAACCGGCGGCACAGCCGCCGGAACGGCGCCTCCGAGACGCCGGCCATCGGCGCCAGGAACAGCGGCACCGCCGCGGGCACGCGGAACGGGAAATCCATAGCGCCGCAAGCTACGACGCCCGCGGGAGCGAGGCAACGGCGCGTTTGACCGTCCCCGGCGCATCCGATACCTTTGAGCATGCTGATACGCGAATTCCTGCGCGACGACGCGATCAACCTCTCCCTCACCGCCCGCGGCAAGGACGACGTGCTGAAGGAGCTGATCACGCTCCTCCGGCTCGACGAGAAGGCGGACGCGATGCTTTACAAGATGCTCAAGCGCCGGGAGAACCTCGGCTCGACGGGCATCGGCCGCGGCATCGCGATCCCCCACTGCCGCTCGCTGGTGGTGAACAACCTGCGCCTGGCGTTCGGCCGTCGGGGCGAGGGCGTCGAGTACAAGTCGATCGACGAGAAGCCGGCGCACTTCTTCTTCCTGATCGTCGCGCCGCCGCTCGAAGTGTCCAACCAGTACCTGCCCGTGCTCGGCAGGATCGCGCAGTTCGCCAAGGAGCCGGACGTGCCGCAGCGCCTGGGCACGATCAAGACGCCCGCCGAGTTTCTGCAGTTGCTGGAAGAGAAGGGACTGTAGACTTCGGAACAGTTGCCAGACGGCAAGTACTGAAGTGGTTCCCAGTTACCAGCTCCTGCTTACTCCCATTCTATCGTAGCTGGGGGTTTCGAGCTGACGTCGTACACCACCCGATTCACGCCCTTCACCTCGTTGATGATCCGGGTGGCGATCCCGCCCAGCACGTCGTGCGGGAACTGGTACCAGTCCGCCGTCATCCCGTCCTGGCTCGTGACCGCCCGCAGCGCGACGACGTCCGCGTAGGTCCGGAAATCCCCCATCACGCCGACGCTCCGCACCGGGAGCAGCACGGCGAACGCCTGCCAGATCTCGTCGTACAGGCCCGCCGCACGGATCTCCTCCAGGTAGATCGCGTCCGCGTGCTGCAGCGTGGCCACGCGCTCCGCGTCCACCGGGCCCAGGATCCGCACCGCGAGCCCCGGCCCGGGGAACGGGTGGCGCCGCACGATCTCCTCGGGCAGGCCCAGCTCGCGGCCCACCTGCCGCACCTCGTCCTTGAACAGCTCCCGGAGCGGCTCGATCAGCTGGAACGGCAGGTCCGGCCGCAGGCCGCCGACGTTGTGGTGCGTCTTGATCGTGGCCGACGGACCGCCGCGCGCCGAGACCGATTCGATGACGTCGGGATACAGCGTGCCCTGCACCAGGTACCCGACGTCGCCGCCCACCCCCCGCGCCGCCTCCTCGAACACGTCGATGAAAGTGTGGCCGATGCGGCGCCGCTTCTCCTCGGGATCCGCGACGCCCGCCAGCTGGCCGAGGAACCGCGCCGACGCGTCCACGACGCGCAGGTCCGTGTCCAGCTCGCCCCGGAAGGTGCGCTCGACCTGCTCGCGCTCGCCGCGGCGGAGCAGGCCGTGGTCCACGAAGATGCAGGTGAGCTTCCGGCCGATGGCGCGCTGCACCAGCGCGGCCGCCACCGCCGAGTCCACGCCGCCCGAAAGGCCGCAGATGGCGCGGCCCCCGCCCACGCGCTCGGCCACCTCGCGCACCGTGCGCTCGACGAAGTGGCCCGGCGTCCAGTCCGGCTTCGCGCGGCAGACGCGGAACAGGAAGTTCTGGATGATCTCGGCACCGCGGCGGGTGTGCGCGACCTCGGGATGGAACTGCACGCCGAGGAGCGGCCGGTCGCAGTGCCGGAACGCGGCGACCGGTGCGTTGCCGCTCCGGGCGAGCACCTTCCACCCGGCCGGCGGCGCGTCCACCCGGTCGCCGTGCGACATCCACACCGGCGTGCGCGACCCGGCGGCGAACCCCTCGAACAGGCCCTCGCCCTCGAGGACCTCGATCTCCGCCCGGCCATACTCGCGCTCGCCCGAGGGCCGCACGTCGCCGCCCGCGAGCTGCGCCAGCAGCTGCATGCCGTAGCAGATGCCCAGGACCGGCACGCCGAGGTCCAGCAGGCCGGCATCCACGGTGGGCGCGTCCCGATCGTAGACCGAGCTCGGCCCGCCCGAGAGGATGATGCCGACCGGCGCCAGGGCCCGGATCCAGTCGAGGCCCGGCTTCGCGGGATGGATCTCGCAGTAGACGTGCGCCTCGCGCACCCGCCGCGCGATCAACTGCGTGTACTGGGCCCCGAGGTCGACGACGAGGACGCGCTGGCTCTCGCTCACGTGTCCCAGCTCCCCGGCTCCCGCCCCCCGGCGGCTAGTACGCCTTCGCCCACACCGCCTCGATCACCGACGGCTTGCCGCACCACACGCACCTGGCCGGCGCGGGCGAGGACCGGAACTCCTCGTCGGGCAGCACGCGCACCGTGGCCTTGGTCGCGTCCTTGATCGCCGTCTCGCATTCGACCCCGCCGCAGTAACCGCCGTAGGCGAAGCCGCCGGGCCCGGCCATCATCTCGACCAGCTCGTCCTTCGACACGCCGCGGCGGGTGGCGGCCTCCCGGCGCGCGCGCGCCGCCTCGTACAGGCCGGCCTGGATCTCGTCGAGCGCCGCCTTCACGCCTTCGGCCAGCCCCGCCATCGGGATCGGCGCCTTGCCACCGGTGCGACGCGCGGCGAACACCTGGCCCCGCGCCACGTCCTTGGGCCCCACCTCGAGCCGCAGCGGGACGCCCCGGCCCTCCCACTCGTAGTACTTGGCGCCCGGCTTCATGCCCTCGCGCACGTCCAGCTCGACACGCAGGCCCGCCGCGCGCAGCACCCGAGCGGCCTCGCCCGCCGCCGCGCCGACGGCCGCCCGCTCCTCGTCGGAGCGGTAGATGGGCACGACCACGACCTGCACCGGCGCGAGCCGCGGCGGGCAGACGATGCCCACGTCGTCGCCGTGCGTCATCACCAGCCCGCCCACGAGCCGCGTGGACACGCCCCACGAGGTGTTCCACGCGTAGTCCAGCCCGCCCTCCGCGGTCTGGAACTGCACGCCGAACGCCCGGGCGAAGTTCTGCCCCAGGTGGTGCGACGTTCCCGCCTGGATGGACTTGTTGTCCTGCATCAGCGCCTCGACCGCGTAGGTGCGGAGCGCGCCGGCGAACTTCTCGCTGTCCGTCTTCACGCCGGTCAGCACCGGCATCGCCATCCACTCCTCGTCGAAGCGCCGGTAGACGCCGAGCATCCGCCGCGCCTCGCGCTCCGCGTCCTCGTCGGTCGCGTGCGCGGTGTGTCCCTCCTGCCACAGGAACTCGGTGGTGCGGAGGAACAGCCGCGTCCGCATCTCCCAGCGCACGATGTTCGCCCACTGGTTGATCAGCAGCGGCAGGTCGCGGTAGGAGTGGATCCACTTCGCGAACGAGTCGTAGATGATCGTTTCGGACGTGGGGCGGACGACCAGCGGCTCCTCGAGGTCCTTGCCTCCGGCGCGGGTCACCGTCGCCACCTCGGGCGCGAAGCCCTCGACGTGCTCCGCTTCCTTCTCGAGGAACGACTGCGGGATGAACAGCGGGAAGTACGCGTTCCGGTGCCCGGTCTCCTTGAACATCCCGTCGAGCGCGCCCTGCATCAGCTCCCAGATCGCGTACCCGTTGGGGCGGATCACCATGCAGCCCCGGACCGGCGAGTAGTCCGCCAGCTCGGCGCGCATCACGGCGTCGTTGTACCAGGCGCTGAAGTCGGTCGCCCGCGG
>DASPSV010000199.1:0-16862 GCA_035623755.1 Gemmatimonadales bacterium | reverse complement strand
GCCAGCGTGCCGAGGGGCTCGCCCTCGGGGCGCCGCGCGAGCCGGTGGTAGAGCGCCCAGGCCAGCGCGAGCGCGGCGAAGGTCTGCAGCAGCACCAGCCCGGGGACGAACTGGCTGAGCCCGTGGAGCACCGACATCATGGTGTCGTTCACGGTCTCGCGGCCGGGGTTCCCGACCGGCGCGACGAGGTTGATCCACGACCGGAAGGCGGGGAAGAAGTGGTGCTCGGCGATCCGCGCCACCTTGGTCCAGGTGAGCGACGTGGCCGCCATCAGCGCGCCGGCGGCGGCGCCCGCGCCGCCGAGCGCGACGAAGGCCGACGCCGGGAACCGGCGGCTCCCGCCGGCCAGCAGCGTGACGGCCAGCGCGCCGGCGAGGAGCAGGAGCCAGGCGCGCTCCAGCTGCTCGTAGTCGTCGGCCGGCCCGAGGCACAGCAGCACGGCGAGCAGGGCCAGCGCCGCGGCCGCCACCAGGTCCCGCCGGGACGACGGCCGCAGGCCCAGGTACAGCGCGAGCGGCGCCGCCACCAGCGCGACCGGCGAGACGAGCAGCGCGATCCCGAGGAAGTAGCTCAGCGCCCCCAGCACCAGGGGCGCGAGCCGGCGATTACTGGCCGTACCCCTTGATGTAGGGCAGCAGCATCAGCTGCCGCGCCCGCTTGATGGCGGTCGATACCTGGCGCTGGTGCCGGGCGCACATCCCCGACAGCCGGCTCGGCAGGATCTTGCCCCGATCCGTGAGGAACCGGCCCAGCGTGCGGTCGTCCTTGTAGTCCACCACGCGGACGCCCGCCTCACACACCGGACACGTCTTGCTGCGCGCTCTCATTCCTCTTCCTCCTCGGCGGCGGCCGCCACGGCGGGCTCGGCCGGCGCGGGCGCCGGCGTGACCGCCTGGGCGTGCACGACCAGGAAGCGGAGCACGCCCTCGTCGAGCTTGACGGCCCGCTCGAACTCCGGGAGCACCGCCGGCGGGGCCTCGAACTGCGCCACCGCGAAGTAGCCGGTGTCGTGCCGCTTCATGCGGTAGGTCAGGGTGCGCTTGCCCCAGTGGCTGACGGTCACCTGCACGTCGGGGCCGAGCAGCGCGTGAAACCGCGTCAGCTTCTCGCTGACGGCGGGCTCTTCCAGCGCGCTGTTGAAGATGTAGACGACTTCGTAGCGACGGGTCACGATCGACACCTCCCCTTTGGTCTGAGCGGCCCCCGCCGGGTGTGGGCGGGAGCAGGTGGGTATGTAGACACAAAGATAACGTGAGGGGTGAGACGTGAGAAGTGAGACGTTCCCGTGAGAGGTGAGAAGGGGAAAGGCGTGAGAGGTGAGGCTCACGTCCCACCTCTCACGAACCTCTCACGGCCTGTGCCTCTCACTTCTCACGTGAACGTCTCACCTCTCACCCCTCACGTCTCACGCTTCACCCCCTCACAGCATCATCCCCGCGATGCACGCCGACATGAAGTTGGCCAGCGTTCCGGCCAGCATCGCCCGGAAGCCGAGCCGGGCGAGGTCGTGCTTGCGCTCCGGCGCCAGCGCCCCGATGCCCCCGATCTGGATGCCGACCGAGCTGACGTTGGCGAACCCGCACAGGGCGAACGAGGCGATGGTGAAGCTGCGCGGGTCGAGCGCCGCCCGCATCGGGCCGAGCTGCGCGAAGGCGATGAACTCGTTCAGCACCGCCCGCGTGCCGAGCAGGCTGCCGATGGTGCCGGCGTCGTGCCAGGGCACGCCCATCGCCCAGGCCACGGGCCGGCCGATCCAGCCGAGCACCGTCTGGATGCTGGCGGGGAACCACGGGGCCCAGCCGTGCACCCAGGCGAACCCGCCGTTGAGCAGGGCGATGATCGCGATGAACGAGATCAGCATCGCGATCACGTTGAGCATCAGGTGCAGCCCCTCGCCCGTGCCGCGGGACGCCGCATCCACCACGTTCACGTCGGTCTTCGGCACGTCGAGCTTCACCACGCCGAGCGTCTCGGGCTGCTCGGTCTCGGGCTGGAGCAGCTTCGCCATCACGATGGTGCCCGGCGCCGTCATGATCACCGCGGTCAGCAGGTGCCGCGCCTCGATGCCGAAGGCGATGTACGCGGCCATGATCGAGCCGGAGACGTGGGCCATCCCCGCCGTCATGACGGTCATGAGCTCCGACTGCGTCATCTTGTTGAGGTAGGGCCGGATCGTGAGCGGCGCCTCCGTCTGGCCCATGAAGATCGAAGCCGCGACGTTGAGGCTCTCGGCGCCGCTGGCCTTCAGCACCTTGTTCATCGCCAGCGCCATGCCGCGCACCACCACCTGCATGATCCCCAGGTAGTAGAGGATCGCCATCAGCGCCGAGATGAAGATGATGGCCGGCAGGATCTGGAACGCGAACACGACGCCGATCCTGGCGTGCTGGGCGCCGATGTCGCCGAACACGAACTCGGAGCCCGCGTACGAGAAGCTGAGGATCCGGGTGACGATGTCGCCCAGGGCCCGGAACAGCCGGATGCCGAACGGCACCCGCAGCACGAAGACCGCGAACGCCACCTGCAGCCCCAGGCCCCAGCCGACGGTGCGCCAGTTGATCGCGCGGCGGTTGCGGCTCAGCAGGTAGCCCACCGCGAGAAACAGGGCCATGCCCAGGAGGCCGGTGAAGCGCGCCGGCAGCGAGACCGGGGTTGGGGCTTGGGGATTGGGGTTTGGGGTGGCCTGCGCTGAATCGGGATGCGAAGCGGCCGCCGGTTGCTGCTGGGAGCCTCGCCTTTCCCCAACCCCCAGACCCGAATCCCCAACCCCCGCCTTGGGCGTCTGCGCCACCGCCGCCGTCACCGAGTTGTACACGAAGCGGGGCAGGGTGAACACCGCCAGCGCCGCGGCGAAGGCCACGGCGAAGGAGAACAGGACACGGCGCAGGCTCATCGGGCGTCCTTTCGGTAGCGGATGGGGCGGGGGGGGCTCACTCGGCCGGGGGCACGCGGCGGTTGTAGCGCGCCATGGCCCGCTCCGCGCCCTCCGTCATCCAGCACTCCACGGCCTCGCACATCTCGGGCATCAGGTCCTCGACGGCGGCGCGCTCGGCGCGCGGCATCGGCGCGAGCACGTGGTCGGCGAGGTCCTCCTCCTCGCTGGGGCCGACGCCGATCCGCAGCCGCGCGTACTCGCGGGTGCCGAGCGTGGCCTCGACGCTCTTGAGGCCGTTGTGGCCGCCGGCGCTTCCTCGCGAGCGGATGCGGAAGTAGCCCACCGGGAGCGCGACCTCGTCCACCAGGACGAGCAGGTCCCCGAGCGGGCCGCCGGGCTCGGGCGGCCGGAGCCCGGAGAGGGCGCGCCCCGAGTCGTTCATGAAGGTCTGGGGCTTGAGGATGTGGACCGGGCCGCAGGGCGTACGGCCGCCGGTCGCAAGCGAAGGCGGCTCCCGGCGAAAGCGCGGGAGCCGCCAGCGGGCGGCGAGCGCGTCGGCGAGCCAGAACCCCGCGTTGTGGCGGGTGTCGGCGTAGCCGCCGCCGGGGTTGCCGAGCCCGACGATGAGCTTCAGGGGGCGGCGCCCGCTACTTCTCTTCCTCGTCCTCGTCCGTCGGCTTGCGCTTGCGGATGAGCTCCGGCTCCGCCGCCTCCGCAGCGCCCTCCGCCGGGGCGGCCGCCGCCGCCTCGCCCTCCACCGGCGCGCCCTCGACCGCCGCCGCCGCCGGGGCCGCGACCTCCTCGATCCGCGGCGCGACCACGGTGCATACCGTCAGCGCGGCGTCCATCAGGATGTGGACGCCGGGGATCTTGAGGTCGGAGACGTGCAGCGACTTCCCGATGGTGAGCGCGGTGACGTCCAGCTCGACGCGCTCCGGGATGTCCGCCGGCAGCACCTCGATGGCGACGTTGCGGATGACCTGGTCCAGCGTGCCGCCCTGGTTGCGCACGCCCTCGGGGATGCCCACGCAGTGGATCGGGACCTCGAGCCGGATCTTCTCGCCGGCGCGGATCTCGTAGAAGTCCACGTGCACGATGCCGGGGCGCACCGGGTGGCGCTGCACCTCGCGGATCAGCGTCTTGACCGTGGCCCCGTCCACCGCCAGCTCCACGATGGTGCTCTCGGGATGGATCTTCTCGAGCAGCCGGCCGAGCTCGGTGCCGTCCACCGTGAGCGTGACCGGCTCGCGGCCGCGCCCGTAGATGACGGCCGGCACCTGCCCGCCGCGGCGCATCGCGCGCGCGGGGCCGGTGCCGTGGGTGGAGCGGTTGACTGCCTTGAGTTGAACGGTATGAGCCATTGCCCGATCCTTGTAGCGTGAGGCGTGAGAGGTGAAAAGTGAGACGTTCACGTGAGCGGTGAGGGGTGGAGAAGCGTGAGAGGGTGCTCACCTCTCACGCCGTTCCCCCTCTCACTTCTTACTTGAACCTCTCACCTCTCACGTCCTCACCTCTCACGTGGTATTCAGTCGAACAAGCTACTCACCGACTTGTCCGAGTGCGTATTCGCGATCGCCGTCGCCAGCAGGTTGCCCACCGACAGCACCACCAGCCGCTCGAACCGCTTCCGCTCCGGCATGAGGATCGTGTTCGTCACCGCCAGCTCCTCGATCGGCGACGCCGACAGGCGGTCGATCGCGGGGCCCGACAGCAGCGCGTGCGAAGCGCAGCAGTACACGTTCCGCGCGCCCAGCCGCTTCAGCGCCGCGGCCGCCTCGCTCACCGTCCCGGCGGTGTCGATCAGGTCGTCGGGGATGAGGCAGTCCCGCCCCTCGACCTCGCCGACCACGTTCACGACCTCGGCGATGTTCGCCGACGGCCGCCGCTTGTCGATGATCGCCAGCGACCCGTTGAGACGCTTGGCGAACCCCCGCGCCATCTTGGCCGAGCCGACGTCCGGCGCCACCACCACCAGGTCCTTCAGCGCCTTCTGCCGGTAGTGCGCGGTCAGGACCGGCGCGCCGTACAGGTGGTCCACCGGGATGTCGAAGAACCCCTGCAGCTGGTGCGAGTGGAAGTCCATCGCCAGCACCCGGTCGGCGCCCGCCGTGCTCACCAGGTTTGCCACCAGCTTCGCGCTGATGGCGACGCGGGGCTGGTCCTTGCGGTCCTGCCGCGCGTAGCCGAAGTACGGGATCACCGCGGTGATCCGCGCCGCGCTCGCCCGCCGCGCCGCATCCATCAGCAGCAGCAGCTCCATCAGGTTCTCGGCCGGCGGGTTCGTGGGCTGGATGATGTAGACGTCGCGCCCACGCAGGTTCTCGTCGATCTTGACGAACAGCTCGCCGTCGGAGAACCGCCGGATCGTCACCTCGCACAACGGCTGCTTGAGGTGTGCCGCAATCTCTTCCGCCAGGGGCCGGTTCGCGGTCCCTGCGAGCAGCATGAGCTGGCTGCGCCGAAGCGAGACGTCGGCCATAAAAGCCCCGAAAGCTAGTCAGACAGTTGCAAGACGCCAAGTTGCCAGTGGTTACCGGCCTTCAGAACACGGGGGCCAGCCCGGTTCCCCGTACGGGCAACCGGTCTGGCCCCTGTCTTCCGGCAACTGGCAACCACTGGCAACTGCCGTCTGGCAACGACCCTGCGCACGGCCCTCCGAGCGCCGCTATCTCCCGTGCTTGGCGGGCGCCGGCGCCGGCCTGGGCGCGTCGTACGTGATGGCGTCGAAGGCGATCTTCCACGTGCCGTCGGCCTGCTTCACCACCGCGTTGAGCCACTTGCCGGCGATGGGTGGCGGCGGGGCCGGCGCGGCTCCCGTGGCGGGCGCCGGCGGCGCGGCCGGTGTGAACGTGAAGGTCCCCGCGCCGACCGCCAGGTCCTGGCGCCCCAGCCACGTGGTGGGTTGGATGGCGATCGTGGGCCGCGTGGGCGTGCCCATCGCCGAGTTCAGGTTCGTCCGGATGGCGTTGGAGCCCACGAGCGCCACGGTGTCGGGGAGCTGCCGCACGGCGTCGGACGTGTACAGCGACACGACGCCGTCCACGTTGCCCTTGTTCCAGGCTGCCGCCCAGTCGGCGGCGATCTTCGTCAGCGCCGTCGAATCGGCGCCGGTGAGCGGTTGGGGTTTGTTGGACGGCTGGCACGCCGCCAGGAGGAGCAGCGCGGCGCCAGCGGCGAGGGACCCGGTGTGACGCATGATGGCCTCGGGAGATGGTCAGGTGGCGTCAGAGGTAGCGCGCGCCGGCCGCCCGCGCAAGGCGACGCCGGCCGTGCGCTTGGGCCCGTCAGGCCGTCCGCGCCGCCAGCCGCACCGTGCCCTTCCGCTCCAGCTTCCCCCACCCCTGGCGCTTGCCCTTGATGGCGGTCACGACCGACTTCCACAGCACCGCGTACATCAGCTGGCGGTACACGAACCGTTGCCAGAACAGCCACCACAGGTCGCGGTACCTCTCCCGGTCGAGCCGGTAGGCCACCAGCGCTCCGATGAGGTCCACCACGAAGAAGATCCCGTACATGAAGCCGACGACGAGCAGCAGCCGCACGATGCCCGGCAGCGGGTCCCAGTCTCCGGCCAGCGTGCCCAGCGTCGCCCAGGAATAGAGGAAGTCGATCCCGCTCCACAGCAGCTTGAGGTCCACCACGGGGCCGATCGCCTGGAAGAGCACCTGGAAGACCCACACGGCGGGCACGGCGAGCCAGCCGAACCAGCCGTAGCGGAACAGTACGCCCCGGTTCTTCCACAAGACCTGCAGCGTTCCGTAGGCCCAGCGGAACCGCTGGCGGAAGAAGGCGCGGAAGGTCGCGGGCGCCTCGGTGAAGCCCAGGGTCTCCGTGTCGGCCGTGATGCGCCATCCCGCCCGCCGCAGCCGGTACGTGAGGTCCATGTCCTCGGCCATCGTGTCCCGCAGATAGCCGCCCACGGCGAGCACGGCGCTCTTGCGCCACGCGCCGACCGCGCCGGGCACCACGGTCATGGCGTTGAGGTAGGCGTAGGCACGCCGGTCGAGGTTCTGGCTGGTGATGTACTCGATGGACTGCCAGCGGGTCAGGACGTTGACGCGGTTGCCGACCTTCACGTTGCCCGCCACGGCCCCGAGGGCGGGATCGGCGAAGTGCCGCACGATCAGGCCGATGCCCTGCGGCGCGATCTGCGTGTCGGCGTCGAAGCAGACCACGATCTCGCCCCGCGCCGCCTCCATCCCCCGGTTCAGCGCCGCGGCCTTGCCCGCGTTGGCCTGGCGGATCAGGCACACCCGGGATTCGCCGGCGAAGCGGGCGGCCACCTCGTCGCCCGTGCCGTCCACCGAGCCGTCGTCGATGACGATGATCTCGAGGCCCGGGTAGTCGTTGGCGAGCACGGCGCGCACGGTCTGCGCGATCACCGGCCGCTCGTTGTAGGCGGCGATGAGGACCGAGACGGACGGGCGGTAGGCCGGGTCGAACACGGTTCTGCGGGCCCTGCGCCGCGCCACCAGCGCGACCGACACCACGAAGCCGACGCGCAGCACGGCGAGCGCCAAGGCGGCCAGGAAGGCGACGCTGAGCGCCGTCTCGAAGGCGTAGAGCGTGTTGAAGCTGAAGCGGTCGAGACCCACCAGGAACTGGTCCTGCCGGCCCACCGGTGGCATCACGACGTCGCGCGTGGCGCCGATGAGCTGGGCCAGCGTGATGAACTCGAACCCCTTCCGCTCGAGCCGCTCGACGATCGTCGGCAGTGCGTACACGGTCTGCGACCGGTCGCCGCCCGCGCTGTGCAGGAGGATCACGTTCCCCTTGGTCGTGTCCGCCTGCCGGATCACGTCCTCCACGATGTCGTCCGCGGTCCGCGGGACCGGCTGGCCCGTGCTGTCGATCTTCACGAGGTTCCAGTCCTGGGGGTCGATCAGCATGCCGACGGTGACGTAGCCGAGCTCCGCGGCGACCAGCAGCGGGGCGGTCTGGGCGTTGGTCTGCGCCTCGGCGTCCGCGTCGTAGGGGAACCGGAACAGGATCGTCGAGCGGCCGACGACGGCCTGGAGCGCGCGCTGCGTGGCGTTGAACTCCAGGATGGCGCGGCGCCGGCTCACCAGCGACATGTCCGGGTGCGTGAAGGTGTGGTTGCCGATCTCGTACCCCTCGCGCGCCATCCGCCGGGCGACCTCGGGGTACTTCTGCACCATCTGCCCCACCAGGAAGAACGTGGCGGGCACGTGCAGCGAATCCAGCTCGTCCAGGATCTCGGGCGTGTAGAGGCCGTCGGGCCCGTCGTCGAAGGTCAGCACCAGCTTCTTGGGCTTGTACGCCGTCCGCTTGATGACGTAGGGCGTCGGGAAGGTCACGAACTGCTCGTCGGTGACCAGGCCCGTCGTCGAGTCCACGTCGGTGGTGCGGAGGCCGCCGCTCGGGATCGACGTGACCTCGAGGACGTCGCCGTCGCCGGTGTAGACCGGCGCCCCCGAGATCGGCACGGTGTCGAGCGCCGAGGGCCGGGGCAGCGAATCCACGTGCCGCCGGTCGTACACGGACCACACCGCCGGGTCCTCGGCGCCGAGGACCCAGAGCACCGTGCCCTTGACCCCGGCCCGGCGCGCCAGCAGCAGGTCGTTGTACGCGGTCACGGCGTCGAGCAGCCACACCTCGTGGGAGCGCGCCGAGTCGTCCTGGTAGGTGAACGTCGGGTTCATGGCCGCCGGGTCGAAGTCCAGCACCTGCTGCGGCGGCTCGTCCGGCCGATTGTCCTTCGCGGTGAACATCGCGTCCTCGAAGCCGAGACGCCGGGCCTCGTGCCGGTCGGCCCGCCAGTCGAGCCCGTAGTTGCCGATGCCCGCGACGATCTTCGACGCCGGGACCTTCGCGAGCGCCCGCGTCAGCACGCTGTCGTACCAGGCGACCGACGAGATCGGACCCGGGCGCGAGGTCAGGCCGTGCTGGCTGTACGCCATCAGGACGACGAAGTCCGCCAGCGCCGCCAGGCGGGCCACGGGCACCGCGGGCTGGCCCACCTCGATGTCGACGCTGAGCTGGAGGCCGGCGGCGTGCAGCGCGCTTCGGAGCCGCGCGACGAACGCCGGCAGCCGCGGGTAGTCCGCGTCCTGGAGGTTCTCGAAGTCGAGATTCAGGCCCTGGAACTTCTGGTCCTGCAGCCAGCTCACCAGGCTCCGGGTCACCGCCTCCTGGTTCGCGCGCGAGGTCAGCAGCAGGTGGGCGCGCACCGGGTCGAACTGGCCGCCCTCGGCGTTGTTGAACACGGGCTGGATGTCGATGTCGTGCTCGCGCGCGACCGCCACCACGTGCCCGTTCATGAGGTTGATCTTCGGGTCCCAGTCCCGGAAGTCGAGCGCGCCGCCGGCGCGGCTGAGGTGCAGCCACTCCGGGAACAGGTCGGTGAGGTGGCTGGCGTTGACGTCGAGCGTCTGGAAGCCGCCGCGTTGCCACACCACGTAGAACGCGCCCACGATGGTGTCCGGCACCTGCGGCGCCGCCGCGCGCGCGGCCCGCGCGGAGGCGGCGGCCATCGCGCTGTCGGCGGCGGCCATCCGGAGCAGCGCGGCCCGGGAGCGCCGCAGCAGCTGGCGGCTGAGGCGCTGCTGGCGCGCGGGCAGGAGCGTCTGCCCGGCGCGCCTGAGGCGCTGCGCCGGGTTCGCCATGCCCGGGAGCCTCGGGAAGAACGGCACGGCCAGCAGGCTCACGATGAACACGGTCGTGACTACCGCGAGCACGACGCCCAGCACGGTCGTGGAGCGGTTGACGACGTGCCGGCGCTTGCCGGTCGGGTCGAAGAAGACGGGCGTGGTCACCGCCCCTCAAACTACGCAGGGGCGCGGCGATTGCGCGAGCGGCCCGGACCCCCGCGCGAGGCGCGCGGCGACTAGGCGCCGACGGCGGTGAGGACGATGCCCAGGACCGCGATCAGCCCGCCGGCGGCGGCGTCGCCCCAGCGGTCGATCCAGCCGGCGCGGAGGCCCTTCGCGCCGCGCCACGCCACCAGCGTCAGCGCGGTCATGGTGGCGATGGTCGCGATCTCGTACAGCACCGCGACGCCCGCCACCGCGCCGGCGCCGAGCGGCGCCGCGGCGACCACCAGCGGCATCACCGCCACGCACGGATCGGCGCAGGCCAGCAGGAACAGGGTCCAGGGCGTCATGCGCGCGGCGTCGTGGACGTGGTCGTAGTGCCGGTGCGCGTGCCCGTGCAGGCGCCGGCCGGCCGCGCGCCGCAGGCCCCAGACGGCGTAGCCGAGGCCGAAGGCCACCAGCAGCAGGCCGCCCCACGCCTCCAGGCGGCGGCCGAACGCCGCCACCAGCTCGAGGCCGAACAGGATGCCCACCACGCCGAACGCGACCGACGTGGTCACGTGCCCGAAGCCGCACAGCATCGTGATCCGCGCCGTGCGTCCCGCCGACCACCCCTGCGCGCGCGCCAGCGCCGCGAACGGCACCCAGTGGTCGGGCGCCACGGTGTGCAGTGCGCCCACCGTGACCGCGGTGACCGCGATGGCGACGAAGACGCCGAGCGTCGAAGGCGCGAGGGCCGTCATACCGGACCGCCAGATCGGCAATTTCCGTTCCACGCCCCGGGCCGGCGCCCCCGCGGCCGGCCCGCCGGGCAACTGGCGAGCGACTTCGCGCGGCCGTAGCTTGTCTCCACCTCACGACCGCTGCGCCGGTCGGGACCACAGCGGAAGCGAGCCCACGAGCATGTCCGTCCAGGTCACACCCGTAGCCGGCAAGAGCGACCTCAAGCGTTTCGTCTATCTCCCCGAGCAGCTGCACCGGGGCCACGCGCACTGGATCCCGCCCATCTACATGGACGAGTGGCGGTATTACAGCCCCCGCAAGAACCTGGCGTTCCGCTACTGCGACGCCACGATGCTCCTGGCGACGAAGGACGGCCGGCTCGTCGGGCGCGCGATGGGGATCATCAACCGCCGCCACAACGAGATGACGGGGGAGAGGACGGCGCGGTTCGCCGGGCTCGAGACCACCCGGGACGCCGAGGTCGTGCACGCGCTGCTGTCGCGGGTCGAGGGCTGGGCGCGCGAGCGCGGGATGACGAAGATCATCGGCCCGTTCGGCTTCAACGACCAGGATCCCGAGGGGTTCCTCGTCGAGGGGTTCGAGCACGAGCCGACCATCGTCACCTACTTCAACTTCCCGTGGCTCATCGGCCTCGTCGAGGCGGAGGGCTACGCCAAGGAAGTGGACTACGTCGTCTACCGGGTCCCGGTCCCGGACCGGATCCCCGAGCTGTACGAGCGCGTCGCCGCGCGCGTCGCCGCCCGCGGCCAGCTGCGGCTGCTCGAGTTCACGCGCAAGCGCCAGCTCACGCCGTTCATCCGGCCGATCCTCGGTCTGATGAACGAGACGTTCGTCGGCATCTACGGCTACTCGCCGCTCGACCAGGAGGAGATGGAGGCGCTCGCCCGGCAGTACCTGCCGCTCCTGGATGCGCGGTTCGTGAAGGCGGTCGTGCGGGGCGACGAGGTCGTCGGGTTCACGATCGCCATCCCCAACCTGGCCGAGGGGATCGTGAAGGCGCGCGGGCGCCTGTTCCCCATCGGCTTCCTCCACATCCTGCGCGCCATGCGGCGCTCGAAGCAGATCGACCTGCTGCTCGGCGGCATCAAGGCGGAGTACCGCGGCCGCGGGGTGGACACCCTGCTCGGCGCGGCGATGATGCGCACCGCGATCGCCGGCGGCTACGTGGCGTTCGACAGCCACCACGAGCTGGAGTCGAACACCAAGGTCCGCGCCGAGATGGAGCGGCAGGGCGGGATCATCTACAAGCGCTTCCGGATCTTCCACAAGCCGCTGTAGCCCGCCGTCCGGCGGAACCGCCGGACCAGCGCGGGGTTAAGAAAGTCGTGCGAAGGAGCGTCTCACGGATGTGGGACGCGGCAGTGGTGCGTCATCGGATCGGAGCACGACAATGGTCATCGGTCGGTTGACCAGCGCGGCGGCCCTCGTGGCGGGGGCGGCCATCTGGACGGCATGCGCCCCCAGCATCCGCAGCGAGCGCGACGAGAACATCCCGGTTCCCCAGGGGGCGACGTGGACCTGGGCCGGCGGCGCCGGCGGCGCGACCGCGGCGCGCGACAGCGGGACGCGCGGCCGCTACATCCCCGAGCGGCTCGCGGCCGACCCCATCGCGCAGCAGCGCTTCCGCCGCGCGCTCGAGGCCGGGATGCAGGCCCGCGGGTTCCGGAAGGTGGACGACTCCTCGCAGGCGGACTTCCTGCTCAGCTTCGGCTTCAGCGGCTCCGACGCGTACCGCCCCTCCCCGCACTACGGGACGAGCGTGGCGCTCGGCTTCTACGGCGGCTGGGGCTACCGGCCGTTCGGGTTCTACCGGCCTTTCGGCTTCTACCGTCCGTGGGGCTTCACGCCCTGGGGCTACGCGCCGTGGGGCTGGGGCTTCGCGTTCGGCGGCTACCCGTACTACGGCTACGCGCCCGCTTACTACGCTCCGTACGGGGGCGGCGGCGCGTACCGCGACGGCTGGCTCACGGTCGAGCTGCACCTCAAGTCCGACGGGGAGACGGCGTGGATCGGCCGCTACCGCACGGAGGAGCACGAGGTGCGGCGGATGTCGCAGGAGAAGCTGCAGCAGGTGGTGGGCAAGCTGTTCGACACGCTGCACTGAGCCGCGGCGTGTTCGCCGCTGCCGGAGACGCCGCCCGACCCGGGCGGCGTTTCCGTTTTCCGGGATGCCGTGTCCATCACCGCCGGCCGCTGGACGCGCCCGCAGCCGGGGGCTACGTTGGCGGGGATCGCGATCCTCGAGGAGGTTCCGCGATGAGCGCTCCTACCCCGCTTCCCGCCGTGAGCAGACCGCGCGGCACCGTTTACGACCTGATTGCGGACTGGGCGCGGCGCGCCCCCCGGCGGCGGCTCGTCACCTGGGCCATCGGCGGCGCGGCCGACGCGCTCGGCATCGCCGTGGTGCGGCCCGGCTGGTGGCTGGCCGCGACCCCCTTCCTCTGCCTCGCGGCCGTCGGCGCCTGGGGACTGGCGGCGCAGCGGCAGGCGCGGCTCGAGGGCGGCGCGACACCGGCCCGGGGCGAGCGGCGGCTGCTGCGGCTCGCCCGGCTCGCGGCGGTCACGCTCGGCACCGCCGCGGCGGTGGCCGCGTTCTACGGCGTGCTGTGGCTGGTCTTCGGCACCCGCTGGGGGCCGAGCGGGGGCTAGCCCGGGAGCGGCCCGCCGCGCCGTCCGGCGCTAGAGGCCGCCGTCCATCTTCACGTCGGCCAGGACGGCGTGCAGGTCGTTGAACGTGACCGATTGCGCCTCGGCCGGGAGCGGCGGACTGGTGTACTCGCCGTCCGCGCCGTGCACGTCCACCCGGAAGTGCGCGATGCGGTCGTTCCCGAGGTCGGCGGCGACGAGCACCGGCATCCGGAAGCCGGCCGGCACGTGCTCCTGGGTGATCCGCAGCCGGATCCGGAACCGGCCGCCGTCGGCGGGCTCGTTCTTCCAGCGCACGTGGTAGGTGGGGATCGCGATGCCGCGCACCCACTCGTCGAAGAACCAGTCCATCGGCATGCCCAGGTGTCGCTCGACCACCCCCTGGAAATCGGCCGTGGTCGCGGGCCGGCCGTAGAAGCTGAGGTAGTAGTCCTGCATCATGGCCTTGAACCGGTCGTCGGACATGGTCCGCAGGTCGAGCATGAGCACGCGGAGCATGTTGAACACCCAGGCGCCCTTCTCGTAGACCATCGTCTCGTAGGCGCTGCTGCGGTGGCCGAGCCAGATCGGTCCGGCGTCGTCGGGCGCGCCACGGATGTCGCCGCGCCAGCGATCGAGGAACGCGAAGTACTCGTCCGAGTGCCGCCGCTCGACCTGCAGGTACCAGAGCGCCGAGAACGAGGCCAGCCCCTCGCTCAGCCACACGTCGCGATACGTGGCGGCACGGACGCCGTTGCCCCACCACTGGTGGGCGGCCTCGTGCGCGCGGAACCACTCGTCGGCGCCGTTCAGCGACGTGGTGAGAAACGTGGAAGCCGAGAGGTCGATCATCCCGGGGAACGAGACGCCCTCGTCGTAGGGGATCTCGGTGACGTAGAAGTGATCGTGGCCGGAGGTGCCGAACCAGGTCGTGTACAGCTTGAGGCTGTTGGACACGTCCGCGGCGATCGCCTCGCTCTGGTGACTCTGCTCGATCACCGCGCCGCGGGTCAGCTGCCGGATCTGGCGGTGGGCCGCCTCCGAGATCAGCACGTCCACGGCGGGCGCCCCGGGGTACGCGGCGTGGTAGGGGTCGAACAGGCCCACGTTGAACGTGGCCTGGTCGGTGGGCTCCCGCTGGATCCAGTGCGAGCGCCGCACCCGCGGGCTCTCGGCCGCGGTGTCGCCGCGCTCTCCGACGCTGATCAGCGTGTACTGGCTGGGACTGTGGTACGTCAGGTCGAACGTGGCGACGGTGGATCCCTGGCCGTTGAAGGGAAACCACGCCTCCCCGGGCGGGATCAGGAACCAGTTCAGGGCGCGGCCGAACACGTCGCCGTGGTAGTACAGGGTGAGCGCGAGGCTGTCGCCCGGGCGGAGCGGCCGGGCGGCGCGGACCCACCCGTCGTCGTCGTCCTCCGCCTTGAAGGCGGGCGCCGGCGTCCCGTCGCTCCAGCGCGCCGAGTCGAGGGTGACCTTGGGGTGGAGCTTGAAGTCCAGCCACGGTCCCACCCGCTCGCGCGGGACCAGCGTCAGGGTCGCGGCCGCCGCGATCGACAGGTCGGCGTTGATCTCCTCGTTCACCCGCACGTCGATCGCGTAGTGCGGCAGGCGCAGCCGGTCGCGCGGGCCGCGCCAGTCCGGGGGGCTCACCGGCTGGCCTCGGGCCGGAAACGCCGTGACCAGCATCCAGCGGTTGTGCAGCATCAGGTGGCTCTCGAGCCGGTAGAGCTGCACCTCCTCGCTCGCGGCCGGGTCGAGCTCGAACAGGACGGCGTCGCCGTGGCGCCGCTCCACCCGCGCCAGGAAGAAGCCGCCGGTGTCCGCGTTCAGCAGCGGCCCGATCGTCGACGCGTCGAACGAGCCGTTCGTGGTTCCCTTGAGCGTGTTCAGGAAACTGGTCACGTGGCCGCCGACGTTGCCGGGCACGTCGGCGGGCCCGAACGCGAGTCCGCGCAGCTGCGCCGGGGTCGAGTCGGCGAAGATCAGGATGGCTTCGTCGAGCGAGTCGTCGAGCATGGTGTCGTGCGTGAACCCCCGCATGGCGCCGCGCTCGACCGCCAGCGTGGGCGTGAGCTCGACGCGGCCGCTGCCCTGGAACACGGCGCCCACCGTGCGCCCGCCGACCGGCGAGAGCAGGTAGAGCTTGCCTTGCTCGAGGGTGAGGCGAGCGGCATCGCGCTGCAGCACGAGGTGGTGCACGTCCGCGACCTGCGTGGGCACCGGCGCGAGGTGGACCACCTCGTTGTAGCCCGCGAGGAAAGCGGCGGCGGGGCCGGAAGTGACGTTGCCCTGGGCCGTCTGGCCCGCCAGGCCCGAAGGCACGGCGGCGGCCAGCACGGCCAGGTTGAGGCAGCGTTGGACCAGTCGGAATCGAATCATCGCGAGTCCACGATTGGACGGAGGGAACGGCCCGGCCCCGCGCCGGGTGATCGACGCGCAGCCTAGGCGGACGGCGTTAGGGTGGCGTTAGGGTTGCGGCCGAATTGTCGAGCGTTCGAGTCGGGATGGAATCAAGGCACTGGCAGGGCGAGTGCGAGCGTGGCTCGGGCGCGCCGGCCCGTCATTGGCCCCGAAGGATTCGAACCTTCATTACCGGATCCAAAGTCCGGAGTCCTGCCATTGGACGAGGGGCCAGCGAGTTACCGCGCCTGAACTTAGCGCGTCGGCACGAGGCGCGACAAGCCGCGGCTTGCGTTCTTCGACCGTCGTTGAGGTGAGCGTCGCCCACGCAGGCCGGCGTGCACGGGGGGCCGTGAGCAGTCCCGATGCTGTTGCTGCAGTCATGACGCCCCGAAAACGTGAACGCCCGGCCTCGCACTGGCCGGGCGTTCGCGCTCCAGCGACTAGGGTCGCTCAGTTCCCCGTCTCGGCGAACTCACGATGCTCCGACCGGTGGGCGAGGATCCAGTTCAGGATCGGCCGCCACACCAGACGCTGCGCGTTCGAACCCGTAAAGAGATCGGCGTGCCCGTAGTCGAAGGCGCTCTGGTCGTCGGGCAGGAGCTGCACCCTGAGCTTCGTGACGTCCCGGCTCGCCGTGAGCGTGGTGCTGTACGGGCCGCTTCCCTGGCCGAATCCGCCCGCCGCCCCCACGTAGAGAATGGGGACCCGGATCTCGCCGAGATGGTCGTCGAACGGCACGTCGGGCTGGCCGCAGACCAACGCGTCGAGGTCGGGCCCCACTCGCACGGGCGCCGAATAGGGAGGTGCCGCAAGGGCCAGGTCTGGCCAGAGGGCGGGATCGGTGAACCGCAGGCCGGTCGGAATGCCGGAGGCGTTGAAGATGCCGCCCGCGAAGTGGCCTCCACCGCCGTCGCTCGCAGCCACGTACAGGATGAACTGGAAGTTCGTCAGGGAACCGAGGAACGGCGACGGATCGTTCGGTGCGGACTTCGCCAGGCTGCCGACCTGCTGGAAGAAGAGCCCGCTGGCGTCATTGTACGTGCCCGCGTCGAGGAGGCCCTGCAGGTTGGCGATGTCCTGGCAGGCCGAGGCGCGCATGGCCTCGTCGTTGGTCTTGAAGTAGTAGTCGACGGGAACGAAGCCCTTCACGTTTCGCCGCGCGTGGGGCCACTGCGTTTCGTCCCCGGCGATGGCGTAGCCCAGCAACACGCCGTAGCTGAACCCCAGCAGATCGAACCTGCCGTTCCCCTGGCCGGTGGACGCGCGCAGCGTCCGGGCTACGGAGAGGCCCCGCTCGGCGAACTGGATCTCCTTGGCGAATCCCCAGTCCTTCATGAAGCTGAAGTCGGTGGTCGTCGCCGGCACCAAGGCCCACGCGTAGTCCATGCCCCAGACGTCGATGGCGTTCTTCGCGAGGAAGATGGCGATCGACTGGTCC
>DASPSV010000133.1:0-11013 GCA_035623755.1 Gemmatimonadales bacterium | reverse complement strand
CCTTCGGCGATCGCCGTCTTGCCCACGCCGGCCTCGCCCACGAGGGCCGGGTTGTGCTTGGTCTGCCGGAGCAGGATGTCCACGACGCGGCTGATCTCCTGGTCGCGGCAGCGGACCGGCTCGAGATCGCCGCGCCCGGCGGCCGCCGTGAGATCGAGCCCGAGCCGCTCGAGCACCTCGTCGCCCGACGCCGCGCCCATGCCGAACAGTCCTTCCGTCATGTGCCTCCGCTGCCGCCGCCGTTGCGCCCGCCGCCCGCGCGGGCCGCCCGCCACCTAGAACCCACTACCCGCCACCCGCCCCATCCGGTTTCAGGGCCCGCCCGCCGCGACGAGCGAGCCGTACCAGCCGAGCAGCCGGTCGCCGGCCACCAGCGTCGCCACCGCGCCGATCGCGAGGAACACGCCGAACGGCACCGGCGCGCGCCGCTTGAGGAGCAGCAGCGGCACGAACACCGCCACGCCCGCGAGCGAGCCGAGGAACGCGGTGAGGAGCACGCCCCGCCAGCCCACGAAGGCGCCGACCATCGCCATCATCTTGAGGTCGCCGAGCCCCAGGGTCGTGGGCTTCTCCCCGGCCTCGAGCACCTGGTCCAGCTCCTCGCCCCGGATCAGGCCGCGCGCCAGCGCCCAGTCCCCGGTCGCCTTCACGACCCACAGCAGCGCGAAGCCGGCGGCGGCGCCGATCGCGGCCTCGAGCGGCCGGCCGTCCGGGGCCAGGGAGAGCGCGAGCCCGGCGCCGAGCCCGCCGAGGGAGAACTCGTCGGGGATCGTGTAGTGCTGCGCGTCGGTGAGCGCGATGCCGAGAGCGAGGGTGGCGAGCAGTGCGGCCCGCAGGGCCTCGAAGCTCGGCCCGAGCCACCACACCGCGCCCGCCCACACCAGGCCGACCGCGAGCTCGACCAGCGGATACTGCACGCTGATCCGCGCCCGGCAGTGGCGGCACCGGGCCCGCAGCACCAGCCAGGAGAGCACCGGCAGGTTGTCGTACCACGCGATGGGCGTCCCGCACGCGGGGCAGCGCGAGCGTGGCGCGACGACCGACTCGTTCCTCGGCAGGCGGTAGACGCAGACGTTGAGGAAGCTCCCCAGCATCGCGCCGAAGACCCCGACGAACGCCACCACCACGGGCTCAGGTACCGGCACGCGTCAGCTCGAAGAGGAGGATGCCCGCCGCGACCGCCGCATTGAGCGACTCCGCGCCCGGGCGCATCGGCACGGCCACCGACCGGGCGGCGTGCGTGCCCCACGCCGGACGCACGCCCTGGCCCTCGTTGCCGATCACCAGCGCGACGTCCGGCGCGGCCCGGTCGCGCGCGCCGAGCGGCTCGCCGCGCGTCGCCGCGACCCAGGTCGCCACGCCCTCGCGCGCCGCGTACGCGAGCCACTCCTCGAACGTCGCCGCGGCGACCTGGTGCCGGAACAGCGCGCCCATCGACCCGCGCACCACCTTCGGGCCGCGCACGTCGGCGGTCCCGTCCAGGGCGACCGTGAGCCAGGCCCCGAAGGCGTCGGCGGTGCGGATCATCGTCCCGACGTTGCCCGGGTCCTGGACGCCGTCGATCACCAGCGCGCGACGCGGGCCCGCGGCCGGCCGCCGGACCTCCGCGAGGGCGAGCGGCCGCCACTCCACCACCGCCAGCACGCCGCTCGGGGTGTCGGTGTCGGCCAGCTCGTCGAACTCCCGGCGCGTGGCGGTCTCGGCGGGCACCCCGCGGCGGCCCGCGGTCTCGAGCACCGCCGCCGCGTGCTCGCGCGCGTCGTCCGCCACCAGGACCGCCGTGACCTTCGCGCCCGCGGCGAGCACGTCCTCGACCAGCCGCCGGCCCTCGGCCACGACCAGGCCGCGGCGCTCGCGCGCCTTGCGCCGGTGGAGGTCGCGGAGCAGCGTATGCAGATTACCCGCCATGCAGATCGCCCTCACCATCGCGGGATCCGACTCCGGCGGCGGCGCCGGCATCCAGGCCGACCTCAAGACCTTCCATCAGTTCGGCGTCTTCGGCACCAGCGTCGTCACGGCGGTCACGGCGCAGAACACCGTGGGGGTGCACGGCTGGGAGCCGCTGTCCGCGGCGCTCGTGGTCCGCCAGCTCGAGGCGGTGGCCGACGACCTCCGACCCCACGCGGTGAAGAGCGGCATGCTCGGCACCGCCGCGCTGGTGGACGCCGTGGCCCGCGCGCTCGCGCGCGCCGGGCTGCCCAACTACGTGCTCGATCCCGTGATGGTCGCCACCTCGGGCGACCGGCTCCTCGAGCCCGACGCCGAGCAGCTGCTGGCGCGGCGGCTGGTCCCGCTGGCCGCGCTGGCGACGCCCAACCTCGACGAGGCCGCGATCCTGGCGCAGCACGAGGTGCGGACGGTCGCCGACATGGAGCGGGCCGGCCGCGCCCTGGTGAAGATGGGGGCCGGAGCGGCGCTGGTGAAGGGCGGGCACCTCGAGGCGCCGGAGGTCGTGGACGTGCTCGTGACCGCGGACGGCGTGCGGCGCTTCACCCGGGCCAGGCTGCCGACGCGCTCCACCCACGGGACGGGGTGCACGCTCTCGGCGGCGGTGGCCGCCGGCCTCGCCCTCGGGCGCCCGCTCGAGCGCGCCGTGGACGATGCGCTGGACTTCGTCCACCGCGCGATGGTGGCGGCACCGGGGCTGGGGCGGGGGAAGGGGCCGCTGAATCACTTCGTGGAGGCGGTGCGCCGGACCGGCAGTGAGAGGTGAGAAGAGAGACGTGAGACGTTCAGGTGAGACGTGAGAGGCAGAAGCCGTGAGAAGTGAGCCTCTCCCCTCTCACGAACCTCTCACGCCTTTGCACCTCCACCTCTCACGTGAACGTCTCACGTCTCACCTCTCGCCTCTCACAGCTTTCTCACGATCCCTCTCACCAGCCGCGCCACGTCTCCCCTGACCCGCTCCGCCGTCTCCAGCACCTCCGCGTGCGACAGGGTCGGCGAGCCCAACCCGGCCGCGAGGTTGGTGATCGTCGAGATGCCGAGGCAGCGGATGCCGCGGGCCCGCGCCACCACGATCTCGGGCACCGTGCTCATGCCCACCGCGTCGGCGCCCACGCGCTTGAGCATCTCGATCTCGGCCTTGGTCTCGTAGGAGGGCCCGAGCGTCGCCGCGTAGGTGCCCTCGTCGAGCGGGATCCGCTCCTCCGCGGCCACGGCGCGCGCGATGGCGCGCAGCTCGCGGTCGTACGGGTCGCTCATGTCGGGGAAACGCTCCTCGCCCTCGACCACCGCGCCGGCCAGCGGCTGCCGGCCGGAGAAGTTGAGGTGGTCGGCGATCAGCATCAGGCTGCCGGGCCGGAGGGTGCGGCGGATCCCGCCGGCCGCGTTGGTGACGATCAGGGTCCGGACGCCCAGCGCGGCGAACACCCGCACCGGCAGGCCGACCACCACGGGCTCGTGGCCCTCGTACATGTGGAAGCGCCCGCTCTGGGCCAGCACCGTCCTGCCCTCGAGCGTCCCCGCGATCAACTCGCCCGCGTGCCCCTGGACCGTGGGCGCCGGGAAGCCGGGGATCCGCGCGTACGGCACGCGCACCGCGCCCTCGATCTCCTCGCCGAGGAACCCGAGGCCCGAGCCCAGGACCAGCGCCACCTCCGGGCGGCGCGGGGCGATCGCCTTCCGGACCGCCTCCGCCGCCTCGCGGATCATGCCCGCGACGTCGGCCATCAGTTGCGCCTCCCCGCGCCGACCGCCGCGCGGCCCTCCGCCGCGCCGGCGCCGCCGTCGAGCTTCGCCAGCTCGCGCTTCGCGTCCTCGACCATGGCCATGCGCTCCTGGTAGGGCAGGAACGCGCTGGCGAACCCGTCGAGGATCATCCGCTCGATCTCCGCGCGGCTGAAGCCGAGCCGGGTGTGCGCGAGCCAGTACTCGTCGGTGACGGTGGTCGCGCTCATCAGCCGGTTGTCGGTGTTGAGCGACACCCGGATGCCGAGGTCGAAGTAGCGGCGGACCGGGTGCTGCTCGATGGACGGGACGGCGTGCGTCTGCACGTTGCAGGTGACGCACACCTCGAGCGGCACGCGCCGGTCGTTGACGTAACGCTCGAGGTCCGGGTCCTCGAACAGCCGGGTGCCGTGGCCGATGCGGTCGGCGTGGCAGTAATGCAGCGCCTGCGCGATCGACTCGGGGCCGTACGCCTCGCCGGCGTGGATGGTCGCGTTCACGTTGGCGTTCACGACGGTGTAGAACGCCTCGCGGTGCTTCTTGGCGGGGTAGTTGTACTCCGCCCCCGCCAGGTCGAACGCCACCACGCCCTTGCCCTTGAAGGCGACCGTGAGGTTGGCCAGATCCATCGAGGTCGCGGGGCTCATGTTCCGGATGCCGCAGATGATCAGCCGCGTCTTGACGCCGAGTGCCTCCTCGGCCCGGCGCATGCCCCGGAGCGGCGCCTCCACCGCCTCGGTGAGCGGCATGCCCTTCTTGGTGCACAGGATCGGCGAGTAGCGAATCTCCATGTAGCGCACGCCCTCGGCCGCGCCGTCCTCGACCAGCTCGTAGGTGACGCGCTCCAGCGCCTCCGGCACCTGCAGCACCGACAGCGTCACCTCGAAGCGGGTCAGGTAGTCCATCAGGTTCCGCGCGTCCGACACCTGCAGGTACCGCGTCAGCTCGCCGATGTCGGTCGAGGGCAGCTTCACCTTCTGCTCCCGCGCGAGCGCGAGCAGGGTCGACGGCCGGACCGAGCCGTCGAGGTGGACGTGCAGCTCGGGCTTGGGCATCCGCCGGATCGTCTCCCGGGTCAGCCCGTCGCCCCGGGGCGTCGGCCGCCGCGGCGTCATGGCGCTCCCCCCTGCACCCGCACGTCCTGCGGCGCCTGGACCGGCTGCGGGAGCCGACCGAGCCAGGCGATGACGGCGTCGAGGTCCACGATGCCGGTGTTCTCCTGCGGGAGGCCGCGCAGCATCGCGTAGCCGCTGCCGCCCGCCGCGACGAAGTCGGGCACCGCGAGCGAGTAGGTCGCCGTGTCGAGCACCGCGCGGCCGTCGGCCAGGGTGAGGGCGACCACGCGCTGGCCCTCCGGCGCGGACGAGTTCACGCGCACCACGACGCCGGAGACGTGCGCCCGCGCGTCGTCCGCGCCCACGGCGTGGTCCAGGGTCTGCCGCAGCACCGCGCCGCTCACCCGCAGCCGCACCACGAAGTTCTGGAACGGCTCGACCTCGAACAGCCGGCCCCAGGTCACGGGCCCCGCCGCGAGGTCGGCGCGGATGCCGCCGTTGTTGACCAGCGCGACGTCGGTGCCCGCCGCCGCGCGGTACGCGTCCGCGATGAGGTTGCCGAGCGGGTACTGGTCGCCGCTGTGCGTCAGCGGCGCGGCCAGCGTGGCCACCACGCGCGACGCCTGCGGCGCCACCCGCTCGGTCGCCTCCCGGACCATCCGGGCGACGGCGGTGTCGGCCGCCTCGCGGTCGGCCCACACCGTCTCCACGCGCATCCGCACCACCCGGGTGCCCGCGCTGTCCACGAAGTCCACGACGCCGAGCGACGTCCCGTTGGACCGGGCCTGCACGATCGGGATGCCGTTGACCGTCGTCTGCACCAGCGAGTGGGTGTGACCGCTGACGATCAGGTCCGGCTTGTTCCTGAGCGCGGCCGCGAGGTCCACCACCTCGCCCGCGCAGGCGCCGTCGCGGGAGCAGAAGGCGCCGGCGTGCGCGACCACGATCACGTAGTCGGGGTGCATCCCGCGCGCCGCCGCGATGGCGGCATCCAGGCGCGCCGCGCCGCTGTCGAAGCTCAGCGCGGCCACGTTCGCCGGCCGCGTGGTGCCGGGCGTGTCCTGGGTGCTGTAGCCGACCACCGCCACGCGCCAACGGCCCGCCGTGACCATCTGCCACGGCTCCGTCCACGCGGGCGACCGGCCCGTCGCGCGCTCGCGCACGTTGGCCGACAGCCAGCCGAACCGCGCCTGGCGGATGCGCGCGGCCAGCGTGTCGACGCCCCAGTCGAACTCGTGGTTGCCGATCGCGGCGGCCGCGTAGCCCATCGCGTTGAACGCGTCCACCGTGGGGCGGCCGTAGGAGAGGTTGGACGCGGGCGAGCCCTGCATCACGTCGCCGCCGTCGAGCCGGATCGACGCGCAGCCGCAGGCGAGCGCGAGGCGGTTCATCATGCCCGCCACCGCCGCCGCGCCGCCGACCGGGCGCCGGTTGCTCCACGTCTGGACCCGCGCTTCGAGCGAGCCGTGGAAGTCGTTGGTGGCGAGGACGCGGAGGAGGATCGAATCGGCCGATGGCCGCGCCTGCGCCGCCATCAGGACGGCGCCGGCGACTGCGGATAGGAGCAACATCAGGGAAATCTATTCCGCCCCGGGAGCGTCGCAATGGCGCCGCCCGCGCCGCCCCCGGCCGGCCCGCGCGCCCGCCGCCGGGGCGACGGCGCCGACGCCGGGGCCGTTGCCGGACTCCGGCGGCGTCGCGATACTCCGCGCCATGGCGACGACATCCGGCGGGGCCGGCGCCGCCCGCGGCGCGGCCAGCGAGGCGCACGTCCTCGTCGTGGACGACGAGCGCGACATCACCGCGCTGGTGGCCTACCACCTCGCCCGGGCCGGGTACCGCGTCACCACCGCCGGCACCGGCGTGGCCGCCCTCGAAGCCGTCGCGACCGAGACACCGGACCTCGTCGTGCTCGACCTGATGCTGCCGGGCCGGAGCGGCTACGAAGTGCTCGACGCCCTGCGCCGCCGCGACGAGACGCGGGACGTGGGCGTGATCGTCCTGACCGCGCGCCGCGACGAGGCCGACCGCATCAAGGGCCTCGCGGGCGGCGCCGACGACTACCTCACCAAGCCGTTCAGCCCCGAGGAGCTGGTGCTACGCGTCGGCGCGGTGCTGCGCCGGCTGCGGGCCCCCGCCGGCACGGCCGGCCCCGTGCTGCGCGCGGGACCGATCGCCATCGACCGCGGGGCGCACACCGTCACCGTGGACGGCGAGGCGGTCGAGCTGACGCCGCTCGAGTACCGGCTGCTGCTCCTCCTCGCCGAGCGGCGCGGCCGGGTGCAGACGCGGCCGCAGCTGCTCGAGAGCGTGTGGGAATCGCAGCCCGACATCCAGACGCGCACGGTGGACATGCACGTGCAGCGTCTCCGCGCCAAGCTCGGCGCCGCCGGCGAGAGGATCGAGACGGTCCGCGGGTTCGGCTACCGTTTCCGCGCCGGCGACGCCGCCTCGCGCAAATGAGACTGCCCGGCAAGCTGTTCGTCTCCTACGTCGTGCTCGTCGCGGCCAGCACGACGACCCTGGTGGTCGCGTCCGACCGCTCGCTCCGCTCGCGGCTGATGCGCGAGGCGACGGCCGAGGTCACGCGCGAAACGGCGCTGCTCGCTCGCGCCGTGGGCGGCCTCCGCGGGCCCGCGCTCGACACCCTGGTGCGCGAGCTGGGGCGGGCCACCGGCCGGCGCCTCACCGTGATCGACACGACCGGCGTCGTGATCGCCGACACCGACTTCCCCACCGCCGAGCTGTCCACGCTCGAGAACCACGCCTCGCGGCCGGAGTTCCGCGAGGCCCTCGCCGGCCGCACGGGCACGGACCTGCGGCACAGCGTGTCCACCGGCCGCTGGGAGCTGAAGGTCGCGATGCCGGTGTCCGGTGGCGCGGTGCGCGTCTCGACGCCGCTGCCCCAGGTGGACGCGGTGGTGAGCGACGCGCAGAACGCCGTCCTGCTCGGCGGGCTGTTCGCCCTGGCCGTCGGCGTGGTGCTCGCGCTCGGCTTCGCCCGCTCGGTCGCGCGCCCGCTGGTCCGCCTGCGCGACTCGGCCCAGGCCATCGCGCGCGGCGAGCGGCCCGCCGTGGACACGCGGGGCCGCGACGAGGTCGGCGACCTGGCCCGCGCGCTCCGCTCGATCGACGAGAACCTCTCCGGCCGCATGGACGAGCTGGAGCGCGAGCGCTCCGAGACCGCCGCCCTGGTCGCGTCGATGGTCGAGGGCGTCATCGCCGCCGACGCCTCGGGCGCCGTGACCACGCTCAACCCCGCCTCGCGCCGCCTCCTCCGGCTCGCGCCCGAGGGACCGGCGCCCCCGGCGCTGGAGCTGTTCCGCCAGCGCCAGGCGCACGAGGCCGTCGAGCGCGCGCTGCGGGGGATCGAGACCGCCGGGCTCGAGATCGAGCTGGACGACCGCACGGCGCTCCTCTCCGCGCACCCGCTGCCGGGCGGC
This sequence comes from Gemmatimonadales bacterium, assembly GCA_035623755.1. GTDB lineage: Bacteria > Gemmatimonadota > Gemmatimonadetes > Gemmatimonadales > JACORV01 > Fen-1245. The sequence continues at coordinate 2,846 of DASPSV010000133.1, read as the reverse complement.
GGCGCGGTCCTGGTCCTGCACGACGTCACCGGGCAGAAGCACCTCGAGACCGTGCGCCGCGACTTCGTGGCGAACGTGTCCCACGAGCTGAAGACGCCGCTCACGGTCATCCGAGGCTACGCCGAGACGCTGGCCGGGGAGGACGTGCCCCCGGACGTGCGCCGCGATTTCCTCGAGAAGGTGCTCGCCAACGCCCGGCGCATGCAGCAGCTGGTGGACGACCTGCTCGACCTGTCGCGCATCGAGTCGGGCGCCTGGTCCCCGCGCCCGGAGCGACTCGCCCTGGCACCGCTCGTCCAGGAGGTGTGGAGCGCGCTCAAGCCGCGCGCCGACGCGGCCCGGCTCACCCTGTCCACGCGCGTCGGCGACGCCACGCTGTACGCGGACCCGCAGGCCGCGCGGCAGGTGATCCTCAACGTCCTCGACAACAGCGTGCGCTACACGCCCGCGGGCGGGCACGTCAGCGTCACGGCCGCCGTGGAGCCGGGCGCGCTGCGGCTCGAGATCAGCGATACCGGCGTCGGGATCCCCGGCGAGCACCTGCCCCGCATCTTCGAGCGGTTCTACCGCGTCGACCCGGCGCGCTCCCGCGAGCTGGGCGGCACGGGCCTCGGCCTGGCCATCGTCAAGCACATCGTGGAGGCTCACGGCGGCCGCGTCGAAGCCGCGAGCACCCTCGGCTCGGGCACCACCATCCGCGTCCGCTTCCCCGAGCCCAATCCGACCTAGAACCCCGTAACTGTTACGGATGCGTGACTTAGGCGTCGCCGGGCCTTGACGCGGCGTCGCCACCATGCACCCGTGCGCATCGCCTTCGTCACCGACACGTTCACGCCGCAGGTCAACGGCGTGACCACGATCGTCCGGCGGGTCGTCGCCGTGCTCGGCCGTGCCGGCCACCGCGTCGCCGTCGTCGCGCCGGCGTATCCGGAGGCGCCGGGCCCGCCGGCCGACGGCGAGCTGCGGATCCCGTCGCTCCGCTTCCCGCCCTACCCGGCCGTGCGGATGTCGCTGCCCCAGTCCGGGCGGGTGGCGCGGTTCCTCGACGTCTTCCGTCCCGACCTCGTGCACGTGATGACCGAGGGGCCGCTGGGGTTGCTCGGGCGCCGCTACGCGCTGCGGCGCGCGCTCCCCCTGGCGACCTCGTTTCACACCGACTTCCCCGGCTACACCCGCGACTACGGCCTGGGCGCGCTCGAGCCGCTCGTCTGGCGGTGGCTCGTGTGGTTCCACCGCCCCGCCAGCTTCATCCACACGCCCGGCGAGGCGGTGCGCGCCGAGCTGATGCGGCGCGGCCTGTCGCGCGTGCGGGTGTGGGGCCGCGGCGCCGACACCACGGTCTTCGACCACCGCAAGCGAAGCCCGGGTCTTCGCCAGCGGCTCGGCGTGCCCTACGGGGCCGCGCTGGTGCTCCACGTGGGCCGGCTGGCGGCCGAGAAGAACCTCGAGGTGCTGATCGGCGCGTGGAAGCTCGCGCGCGAGCAGCTGGGCGCCGCCGCCGCCTTCGTGTTCGCGGGCGAGGGCCCCCTCGCCGACCGCTGCGCCGACGCGATGCCGTGGGCGATCCGGCTCGGGTTCCTCGAGATCCCGCTGCTCGCCACGCTGTACGCCAGCGCCGACCTGTGCGTCCTGCCCTCCCGCACCGAGACCTGCGGCCTGGTCGCGCTCGAGGCCATGGCCTCGGGGCTCCCGGTCGTCGCCGCCGACGCCGGCGGCCTGCGTGAGAGCGTGGTGGACGGCGTCACCGGGTTCCGGGTCCCGCCGGACGACGTGCGCGGCTTCGCCTCGGCCATCGCCCGGCTGGTGCTGAACCCCGAGCTGCGCCGCCGCATGTCGGAGGAGGCGCGGCTCGCTGCGGTCGCGAACAACGTGGACGACGAGAACGAACGGCTCCTCGACGAGTACGCCATCGCCATCGGACGCAAGCCCCTGGAGGATCCTCAATGGCGCGCTGCGTGATGCTGCTGATCGACGGCCTCCGGCCCGACGCCATCGTGCCGGACGTCGCGCCCTCGCTCTTCGCCCTGGGCCGGGACTACTCCCACGCGGCGGACGCGCAGACGGTCCGGCCGAGCACCACGGTGGCCGCGATGCTCTCGCTGGCGACCGGCGTCGGGCCCGCGACCCACAAGCTGGTCGAGCCGGGCCTCAAGACGCTGCGCAAGCTCGGATCCCTGAAACCGGTGGCGCGCGAGGTGTCGGCGCGGCAGCTGCCGACGGTGGTCGTGGCCGGCGAGATCGAGCCGATCGAGATCCCGATCGCCAAGGTGCTGTCCTCGGCGGCCGGCATCACGCGCTTCGTCACCACCGCCGGGCCCGCGCGCCGCGTGGCGGCCGCCGCCATGGGCCGGCTGCGGTTCATGCCCGACGGTCTGCTCATCGTGTACGTGAACGACTGCGACCGCGCCGGCCACTGCTCCGGCTGGATGTCGGACCCCTACCTGGCAGCGGTGCGGGAGGCCGACGCGGCGGTCGAGCAGCTGCGGGCCGTCGCGGCCGACTCGCTGCTGGTGGTGCTGGCCGACCACGGCGGCGGCGGCGTCCTTTCGACCGACCACGACACGCCGCACCCGGTGAACGACCGCATCCCGCTGATCCTCGCGGGACCCCGCATCCGCCGTCGGCACGTGCTGCGGCGGCAGACCTCGATCCTCGACGTGCCGCCGACGCTGCTCTGGTGGCTGGGGCTGGAGATCCCGGGCGCCTACGAGGGCCGGGTGCTGCGCGAGGCGTTCGTGGCCGCCGACGCGCTCGAGGCGGTGGCCTGATGCGCTGGGTCACCCACTTCGGTGACGCGGTCACGACCGTCGGCATCGCCCTGGTGCTGATGCTCGCGGGCGGCCACC